>JAAGZO010000066.1 GCA_024206195.1 bacterium
AAAATGGTAGTTGAATCCATGGATGTTGATGACTCCACCTTACGAGTGTTAAGAGTCTATTCAACTCCCTTGGAACAAACCCACAAAACACGCAACGTGCCAAATGTCCTGCATATATTAGCTGAAACGCCAATGGACAACAATAAAGAATTGTTAGCCGAATTACGAGCTAAAGAGGATGAATTGATGATATTGCAAGGAAAAGGACCAGAAGAAATCAAAGGAATCATTCAGAAGGCCCATGAAGTAATTAAAGAAATTGCTGAAATTCGAAAACGTTTGCAAACAATATGCTTTGACAATAGACAACCAAATGTTGTCATCACTACTTGTTATGGCTCCGGAAGTCATTGGCTACAAGGATATGATTTTACTCATGTTATCATCGATGAAGTAGGTCAAGCACAGATAGTACAAGCCCTTTTTGCATGTGATCAAATCTCCAAGATGAATGCTAAACAAATAATACTTGTTGGAGATAGACATCAACTGACACCTATTATCTTATCTCTTGGTATTGCAGGCTTGATACTAAGTACTTGTTTATCTGCAATCCTTGAAGATTCAGGTATGGTGGTGCGAATTCGACTAAGACGATGTTATAGGATGCACCCCTGTATGCTCCGATTTATCAATCAAATAACTTATAATATGGAACTCTTCACAACCCTTACCCCAGCAGATCGAGCAGCAATAGCACGAGTTTTCGCTTTTCCAGTATTAGACGAACCACAAGTTTTCTTTGAAGTGTTGGGAGTAGAAAGTCAACTACCTAATCAACCTAGTAGATGGAACGCTATCGAAGTTGACGTGGTAGTAGAAATTATCAGACAACTGGTAGACGAATGTGAAATTTCAATCTTTGATATAGCTGCTCTAGCCTTCTATGAAGCTCAGCGACGAGCGATAGCTTATAAATTGTTAGAAGTGGGACTTCTTCAATCACTTGTAGAAGCATGCTCGATCGTTGCAAATGTGGATTCCTTCCAAGGAAGAGAAAAAGAGGTTATAATATTATCCTGTGTACGAAGTAATCCACCAGGACAAAGAACTGATATTGGATTTCTTAAAAGCCCAAATCAAGCAAACGTTGCAATAACGCGAGCCCGAAGTGCCCTGATAATAGTAGGAAATCCCTACACCCTTTGTTCAGACAACTATTGGCGAGCATTGATCGAAGCTTTCGCCATTCGAAACCAGATAATCCCTTTTTACCGAAACTAATTAGTAGATACCCAAGAAAAATTACACACCCCTTAGGAATGAAACATGGGTTACCAAGAATGGATTACCTAAACAACCCATCTAAGGACACTCGACTGACATTAAAAGAAAACTTTG
>JAAGZO010000729.1 GCA_024206195.1 bacterium
TTCTGGGCTCATTATCTGATAAATGCATGAAGAATCATTTCCTGGAAAATCAAGTCTGACATTAAATGGTTGTTATGTGTTGCACTGGCACTGCCTTCATCAATAGCTGATGCAGAACGGGGTTTTCATTTTCAATGCATACAAAATATGACTGACGCATCACCTTCTGCAGAAACTACAAGAAACATCATGCGACTAAGATCTAATGGTCCTCCTTTGGACCAGTTTGACTCGAACTGGTATACTCATCAATGGTTAAGAGAAAAACACCAAAGTGCTGGGGATCAACCAAGAGGCCCAAAGAAGGAAATGTCAGGAAGAAGAAATTGAATTAGCAATGAGAAGCTCATTATTCTAAATAGTGTGTACTTCTGAAATAACATGCAGTTTAGTATTCTGTTTCAGCATCTGCAGCATACATTTTATCTGTTTTAGGTCCAGTAAAGCAAAATTAGGCTTAAAAACAGCGGCTTTGATGCTATCTAGGCCATCCAGGCCATGTTGGCCTAGTTTTTATTTTTGAAAAA
>JAAGZO010000730.1 GCA_024206195.1 bacterium
AACAACAGCAGTAAGATGATACTCATTATAGAGCTCATAATAGTAATCGGTATCAAATTCCAAAACAGCAGTCATAAAATAGAAACAACTTTCATCTCTAAGCAATTGAAAGAATTCCTCAAACTCAGGATTGGCGCTATATTTTTGAAGCACAGTATCGGTTTGAATAATAATGCTCCTATCTTGAACTATACAGTGGATCACGCACGGAAACATTTGCCTATAGCTAAAAACATGTTGCTGAATTGGCAAGAAAATATTTGGCAAAGAACCTAGCTCTTCGATGACGAACCCTTTTGTTGCTGCAATCGACGATTGCTTCCAGCATGTCCTGAGGCGAAAATTGATGAAGGCACCGGAGCGATTGCTTATCCCTTTAATTTACTGTTAAGGTTTCTACTTCCATCTGGATAACTAAGTTCGTAATCGTAGAATTTAGCCCTGCTGGCAAAGAATTTACTGGTATAGGTTCAGGAACTGTATTCGTCTTCTATTTCGTCCTTGAATTGTCCAATGATGAATGGTCAGGTTCAATGATGAAAGGTCCAATGATGATGAATGGTC
>JAAGZO010000731.1 GCA_024206195.1 bacterium
TGCCATAAAACCACTGATGGTAAATTTGAACAGCATGAAATGTGCAGTGATGGTAAATTTGAATGCCATAAAACCACTGATGGTAAATTTGAATGCCATAAAACCACTGATGGTAAATTTGAATGGCATAAAACCCTGTTTTTTTCCATACCATACCTCAAGGTTAGATGATAATCATTGTGGGACACCTCTCCCAAGGCTAGCTGCACATCAAATACCCAGAGTGAGCATGCATCAAACCAAAATAACTATTTATGTAGGGTAGCTGCATGGTTTATAATAAACAATGGCTTCTAAGTTCCACAATTTACTTTGCAGGATCTTTATGATCCACAGACCCCTGTATGTTATAAGGGTCTCCAAGCAGTGTACAAGGGAGCAAAAAAGCAGGATCAGCTATCAGACTTCAGAATGTCAAAGATGAGGTACAGTCGAACACTGAAAGGCAGACCAGGAGTATTGTTATTGGTGCTTCACAGTAGTGCAAGCTTCAACTATTGAGAGGCATATCTTTGTCACTCTGATCATCATTGGATTCTATTGAGTCCAGTATGACATCCTCCTATTCATCTCATTCATCATTGTCTTCATGCTCATATTCATGACTGTACCTCATCTTTGACATTCTGAAGTCTGATTGCTGGATTCCACCTTTCTGTCTCATTGTACACTGCTTGGGACCTTTGCTTTGCTGTCTTAGCTTTAGAGAGAAGGCTCAGAAAATTCAAGTGTCTTCTCTGGCATCTAACTCTACTGCTTACTGGTTTTGAAGATTTCTGAATATCTTGAGGCTTTCCCATCTTAGCCACCATACTCACAAGTGGATTGTAAATGTAGATTCTGTAGTTAGCCCATTACTGCTTTTATACTTTTGAGGATAGAAATCAGCAGTCACAGTGAATATAAGCATGCAGACAATGATGAAGAAGAAGATGAGTAGGAGGATGTGGTACTGGACTCAATAGAATCCA
>JAAGZO010000732.1 GCA_024206195.1 bacterium
ATCTCCACGTATAGCGATTCAGCTAATGGAAGACTTGAGGCCGCCAACAACTGTGGTAGGTCTCGACTGATGTCAATCAAGAGCAGTGGATTCTTTGTAGCACCCTGGATGATAAATCGTACGTATCTGATCTTGTTCTTTGTTGGACGAAGTAACTTGACTGCCCTGGACTCCAGATCCTCTTGTCAGATGATAAGAACAGAGAAGTCGTTTCCCAACACTTTTTTCATCAAGATATCAAGGCGGAACCTTTCAATGAAGAGAATGAAGTGAAATGTAGGCTATCAACAATGGTTTACTTCTCATCGCCAGAGAACTTGTAGCAAGCAACCGCTCAGTGAGAACACCCACATGACAAGAACAATTAATAACTATTATACTATGTATTGTAATATTATGCAATATCAATGTAATTTCAATGAATTCTTCATGTAATGCCAATAAAGCATGGTAGTAGAAATGTTCTATTCCAACATCCCCCTCCTCATCAGATGCTGGTCCCCAGCCACCAACAGTCAGACGGAAATTGAGACAGACCC
>JAAGZO010000733.1 GCA_024206195.1 bacterium
TGGAGAGTTGAAATTGCTGATTTTGAGACTCTTGGAGGTTCTTTACACTTCATTTATAATAAAGGAGCTCAGAATCATGTTGCAGATGCTTTATCTAGAGGCCCTGTAGATCCTTCTGTGCTAACTCAAGCAAAAGAGGAACTATGGGTTGCTTCCAGAGCTTTGTTATCAGATTCTACTGAGTTATTATCCAAAATCCCTACTTGTGCTATGGCAAAGAAAGTTGAGAAATCGGAGAATGAATTTCATTTTCCGGATTTGGAATCTATTGCTAAAACAATTTGAGATTGGCAATCTAAAGATCACTATTCAAAAGCTGGTTTTGATTATGTGAAAGAAGGCAAATATCCTACAGAAGATCAACTCTACAAGTGGATTCAAACTGTAGGAGATCAGCTGGAATTAGACAACAATGGAATCTTAACCAGAAGAACTTCTGCAGCTAAAGGTGGGGAAATTATTTATGGTCCCAGACAAATATTTGTTCCGGAAAAACAAAGATCAGTTGTATTGAAAGAAGCTCATACAATGCCTGGAGGAGTTCACCCAAATGAACAGAAAACCTTGCAGAGATTGAGAGCTAAGTTTTTCTGGCCTCAAATGTCTGGAGATGTCCATAATCTTTGCAAAATGTGCAAAGTCTGTATTAAGCAGAAAGGACATGGTTTACCTATCTGTCCACCATTGAAACTGATTCTGCCTCCTAAAGAACCCATGGAGCTAGTATCTTTGGATGTTCTCAAACTACCATTGACTAGTTCTGGGAATAAACGAGCATTGGTTGCTGTTGATTACCTGTCAAAGCTAACATGGTTCGAGCCTATGAAAAGAGAAGACACTGTGACTGTTTCAAAGACGTTTGCAGCCATGTTTAAGCTTACTAGTTGCCCTTGAACCATTGTTACCGATCAAGGAATGAACATGGTGTCAAAACTGTTTAATGACTTGTGTAGTAAGTTGGGCATTGCCCACAACTATACAACACATTATCATCCTATGGCTAACGGAGAAGTTGAAAGAACACATAGAACTATTATAACCAGACTCGCTACTTCTATGAGTGAGTCAGGTGAAGAATGGGACAATTTGAGTAGTTTTATGATGATGGGATACAACA
>JAAGZO010000734.1 GCA_024206195.1 bacterium
ATACACTGCAGAAGAAACGATTACATACAGGCCTGCCAGGTCTGTGTTTTTAAAGCTTTCAACAAGATACAACAAAAGGAAATTTAAAGACAGTAATAAGACAGAAGAATCCTACAGTATAGGGCCAAACATGGACTGGCTGATTACAAGATGGTGCAAATACAGTCTGGAGGGATTCTATGAGCATGTTTCCGGGGAGTCGGCAAAAACTGTTGATAGGGGTATCGAGTCCGGTTTCGAGTTGTTTTACCGGATATGGAGTGGTAAAATCAAATATGAGTTTGTGGATGAAGAAGACAAGCGGGATGATGTGAGGCGTAGGGTTCATACTCTTTATTTTGAGATTGAGAGAGCGATGTGGTGACAACAGAAAAGGGCAGAAAATAAGAAGATGAGAGGATAAGAAGATTAGAAAAGCAAATTCTGGAATGCTGAAATACTGACCCCAGTGAAATATTAAAAGAAAAGTCATTTCACGGGGTAAAAATGCTGAGATTAAGGGCAAAGGGAAAAAGATGAATAAACAGAAAATAATTATATTTGTAATTACTACGATTTTGTCTTGTTCTCTTTTAACTGGGGGCTGTGCCAAGAGAACAGTAGTAGTGCAGGAACCCTTGCCTGATATTGTATGGCCGAATGCGCCGGAGATACCTAGAATACGGTTTGTTGTCAGCATAGCAAAGCCTGAAGACCTTAGTATAAAGGCGGGTGCTTTTAAACGGTTTATTAACTATATGGCAGGCAAAAGCAAAGTGTCAATTGCCGCTCCATATGGAGTGGAAACC
>JAAGZO010000735.1 GCA_024206195.1 bacterium
TAAGATTGGAAGAAAATCCAGGTATAGTTACTTCACAATGAGGGGGATAACAGTGGTTTCAGAAACATGTACCTTTTGGGTAAATTTATTATCAGGAGGTGAAAAATCAGTTCCATTGGTACTAAGGGGAAGTAAATTTGTTCCCAAGTGAAAAACACCTAATTGAAAGTCAAATTTTATTGGACGTAAAGTGGGTTGGGATAGCAAATCAGTGCCAAGTACCAAATCATAGGGAGTCTTTTGAATTACGTAAATTCGTTTCCATATAATGTTTGCAGGTAAAACTAAATCCACGTAAATAACTCCAAGTAAAGGAAAGATTCCAGACATCGATTGTGCATTAGGTACGGGACTAGGGTACATAGGAGGATTTCCAATAAGAGGAAGAATTGACTGAGAAATCAAGGTCAAAGCAGATCCTGTGTCTATTAATGCTACGAGGACTTTATCCATAATCATTAACTTAGTGTAAGCCTGACCTTCCAATGCACAGACAGGAGGACTTCCAGGAGGTTGTGCGGCAACTACAATAGACCCAATAATGGCAAGTAGGGCAATATGCATAGAAAAATGGGAAATAATAACTGCCATTATCGATAGGAAGAAGTATGTACTACCAATGATTTGTATGGGAAGCCTATCAAGAAACAGGCAAAATCCGGACGGTAATTTCTCCACAGTACAGTCAGATTCGAGTTGACATTCCAGAGGATCAATCTCAATCCTAACCTTAGGTTTAGATGAAGACTCAATTGATTTATCAATCTCAATTTCAAACTTAATGAATGGTCATTTCCAGGGACTTCAAGACAAGACCCATTTTATCAAAAGATAAATAAATACTATGGCTAACATAACAACAACAAAAGAAATGACTGTCAATGAAGAAAAGAATCCGTCCATTCAATATGCA
>JAAGZO010000736.1 GCA_024206195.1 bacterium
CAATAAACTCTTTCCGGCAATAGATTGAAAGTCGATGACAGGAATCTTTTCCCAGAAATTGGGAAAACTTTCCAGCACACCAGTTTGATCCAGAGTCTCGGCAAACGAGATTCCGAAAGTATTTTCAAAAGTCTTCTTGTCATTGCCATTGGCCCAAATGATAAAATGAAAATCTGCATTCATCATGAGATTGTAGTAACTTTGCATGATTTTCCCAGCAGGTCGAATTGGAGCTTTCAACAATGCTTCATTAGAAGGAAATTCTTTACTGATGGGTTTGAGATTCTTCTTTTTGGCAATGTCCATAGCAATATAAATAAAATTGACTACGTATGCCACTCCAAACCAGGTAGCAATAATAATAATAGGACAAAATTGATGTTCTCCTTTATGATACGGGATCCAACAAAAGTGATCCCGTAACTTCTTAGACATATTGATGTACGTGCAAAAGCCACTGACATCATCAGTTCCATGACAAACATGCCAATCAAAAGTCCAAAATTCTTGATGATGTCCAAGATAAATAATTCCAGTAACACCAGGCGGTTGAGAAGCATCCTTAGCTGAGGTCTGATAACCAGAAGGTCCAGCACCTTTGCTTCGGATTTGCTTCACCATCTGGTCCAAAGCATCTTCAGTCTTGACATATTCAACAAGAATATTGCCAGGATTCATGAGATTGCAACCTGACTGAGTTGTCAGCAAATGCCAGATCGCAGTATTCTTTGGATTTTCTTTTCCTTCCAAAGATTCCAAAAGAGTCTTGCAGTGTTCAATTAGAGTTTGTTCTTTATCTAGAGCCATGGACGGATATGAAATGTTCCATCCCGGCATAGTAGGAATAAGCTTCATGTATCTCTTCGGAGCAGCCAATGGACTATCTGGATTTTCTTGAGAGAATTTAGCCCAA
>JAAGZO010000737.1 GCA_024206195.1 bacterium
CCGTGGTGACAATCCCTGAAGCGAGGTCTTCTAATACATTCGGCATATAGTGTATTACACCATCTTTATTGATTTAACCAATCAAGAACTTCTTTATGTTTAGGATTATTAGGGTCTAGTTCTACAGCTGGAACTGGCTGGGGCGCAGTAGCGATATTTCCTCTACTATTGTATCTATTGAACTCCTTAATAATATTATCATGGACAGCGCTTTTTTCATAGTATGGATTAACTCCCACCTTCCGAGAGAAAGCTTGAAGGTCTGCTTTACTCATTTTATTTAACTTGTCCTTTAGAATATTAAGATCATTAGTACCAAAGCTATTAGTCTCTCCTGTTCCAAATATGACTTCCACTTCTTTCATTACTTCTTGATACCTAGCTGTGCTAGTCTGGCCATTAGCCCTAAGCTCTTCCAACTCTTCCAACAAGCCTTTTTTAGGGGGAATCTCTTGCCCAGTAGTAACCTCATTGAAAGGCATTCCATTCTCTTCTTTGTTTTCTTCGTCAGCCATACAGTATTATATACACTAAATAAAAAAATTACAAAAAAAAGCCACCCCCGAAGGAGTGGCTCTCTTTATAAGTGTTAAGTCTAGCTTAGACGATACATCCAAGGAGGACACGGTTGTCAAGGACAACGCGACCTTCTTCGATTTGACCGTAGTAACCAATCTTGTTCTGACGAACACTGTATTGGTCATCTGCAATCAAGTTCATCTCGCTATTGC
>JAAGZO010000738.1 GCA_024206195.1 bacterium
ATAATGGTCAATATGTGTACTTCCTAAAAGCTGGTGACCAATATGTGACAAGCCCGAGAGAATATCACATTTACCAATTGTTGACAGAACTAACATTTGCTGCAAACATGTCCATTTAAGCAATGGAAAGAATTATCATCAGAGCTACCAACGTATGTCCTGCATTCTTATATGGTTGCTGTACCTTCATTGACTGTAGAAAAGTCCACATCCCTCAACTTAGTGGCATTTGGTACTACCTAAGACAACAAATGGTGAATGATCAAAACCCAAATACTAGACAAAGCGGATTAGAAGAGGCAGTCGCAACTAGAATGCAAACTCTTATGCAGAAAGGTATCACTTGGAAAGAGTACAACCTTAAACAAGATGTATACGGAAAGAACTTTGCCAGAGATCTTGCTCTGAGTAGCCAGTCACAGGGATACAACATGGGAGGAGGATTCTAACAACAGAGGAACAGATCTGAAGCTCCGATGAACAGACAACCCAGAAACTACAACGGAGGGTACAATCAGGGCTTTGGAGGCAATCGCAACAACTCAATGCAGTCGGACGGTTGGAAACAGTACTAAAGAACTTAACATGAGTAAACGTTTGATTAAACAAGTATCATCAATACTCTTCAGTCAAGTCTTAAAGACATGACAAATAAGTAAAATTGGTTAATCGAATCCATTTCGCTTAATTAATATTATTTGTCTATTTAAGATTAAATTATTAAAGATGAACAATTTAACAAATTGAGAAGCAACAACATCTAAACCGATTCACTCATGAAGCAAGTTTTAGAATTAGCCTAACGGACGCAACAGGATCTTGGCATTAGTCACGATGAAATAATGCAAGATGACTCTGATATTGTCCAAAACAGTACTGTCAATGATGAAATATTTTATCCTGTGATCAGAATTGTTCCTGTGAACGACACATATGTCAACCATATCATACTAACTGGCATCAGTGACCAGAACGGAAGAACATAATATTACGGTCTAGCCTTCTTGTACAGATAAGAATGGCAGACATATACCAATGAAATTCTCAATTCATGCAAAGTATCTATTAGCAGCATGATGGAAGAAGATAGATTGAAATAATCTATCTTACCTGAGTTCAGAGTTGAGAGAGTCGAATTTAGACAAGTGTATTTTTACCAATCAATTCTGAACTTTAAGAAACAAGACCAAACCAATGAAGAGTAGAAGGACATAAAAGAAGACCCTCAAGGATACATCAAGCCTTAGCAATTAGTTCAAGAACCTCCCA
>JAAGZO010000739.1 GCA_024206195.1 bacterium
AACACAACCAACTAGCAGCAAGTTTTACTCTAAGACTGATCAAAAACACACGACCAAACAGCCCTTTAAAAGCTCCATTGATAGTACAATGTCAATCTTCCATTGAAGTGTTGATAGTTCTTTTTGATGGTTTGTAGGAATGGTGTTGTATTTCGTAGGTTGATGTATTTGAAAGAAACCATTGAAAGTTGTTGTTCTTGAAAGAAACCATTGAAAGTTGAAAGGTTCTTGTTGTTGTAGTTGTAGTTATGGTGACCAAGAGAATCACTCTGCAAAGTAGATTTCCAGCTTCGTTACAATTACATCAATCACGATATCATTCTTGGCGTCGCTGCTGCAACAAGGCATTGCTGCTGCACTCATTGCAACACTCCCCACGGCAAAAGCTGAAGATAATGAGGTTTCTTACTCCTACTTTTCTGCTGCTGCAGTTTGTTTTGTCTGTGGATACTAATGGTATCACAATCAATGAGATAAACTATGTTAACCCAACAGATTTCGACAGGAAGGAATTCATTGAATTGAAGCAGCATTTTCCTGATGGAACTCTGCTGGATGGCACTGATGAGATGAACCTGAAAAATCACCGGTTACTCTTGATTGAAACTTGCAAAGGTGTGTTTTTCTGCATGTTGTCATGGATGCAGTCTTATCTGTGGTTACTTTGTCTTTGTTTGTTTCTGTCTATCAGAATTATCAATCGATTGAACAGAAAACAATGGATAAATTGAACATGCACAAAATCAGAGAAATAGAGGTGCCAGCTTGGTCAGTCTGAACTTATAAAAATCTTTGCTGCCTGTGGGTAATCAGAGGCTGCCCATGGGTGCAGCCAAAGGTTAGGATTCAGGGAGTTATTTGA
>JAAGZO010000067.1 GCA_024206195.1 bacterium
ACGCTTTCCCAATTCCAGGGTTTAGCTGTCATAGTTCTTTTGATTGTTTCTTTTAGTCTTCTCTTGCGTTCCGCCATTTCCTCTTTTGGAGACATCCCCTTGTAGTGTATCCAGTCAATAGACTGTTCTAGCCTATCTCTAAAACTACGATAATTAGTTTTCATTTCTTATCTCGTTTTCACCTCTTGCTTCGTTAACTCCTTGTATTGCATGTTGGATATTCCACCACAGATTCTCTAGTGTCTTGTTATCCCACATGTCTTCGTTTTTAGTTGTTATCTCTATTATTATTGCTGCGGATTCAATTAACTTATCTTTAACTTTGTATAATTCCCAGTCTATGTTCATTGTGTCTCCCCTTGTGTTGTACCTTTTATTGGTACGCTTGTTTAGATCTCTCTGGGCTATTCTTTGCAATTACACCATATCTCGTCATCTTCTAATTGTTCGATACAGTCATCCCATACAGAGTCATCGATATTACCAAAATCATCTCTACCAATATTCATAAAACGTTCGCTTTTATAATCTCCACATGTCATACAGTCCACGGTAATTACTGTGTCTAGTGTGCCGTCGTCGTCAAGGTAATAAGTGTATGCCGGTACATTATGGGATTTTGCAAGCTTACAATACATTTCTAGCGCTATATCATCTGTATAGATAACTCTGTGGGTTTCAAGCGCTCCCGGTTTATAGCCAGCGTTAAATTCGACTATACAAAGCTTTCTGTACTCATCAGACCATTGACCATCGTGATTTAATGTATAAAACCAATAAGCACCACATGCTCTACTAAACATTTCATCAATTCTATCTTCTCTACTCATAACAAACCTCCATACCTACCACGCCTTTGTTGCGTGGTAGGGTCGAGGTTAGCTAACGACGATCTTTGCAGTTACAAATCAAGGGATTATTATCTGCCCATTCACAAAGGAGTTTGTAGAATTCTGCTTCTGTTGTGTCTTCGTTAATATAGCCGGGGGCAGACAAAAGAGATTCTTCACATGTATGACATTCTTGCATAAATCGGAAGT
>JAAGZO010000740.1 GCA_024206195.1 bacterium
ATTTTTCTTAGCCATGATTCTTCCTTTCTCATTTCCATGTACATCCAAATACAATACTCTGTGCTGTATACTCTATTCTTCGTACAATCATTTACATATAGACGAAAGGGCGAGTGAGTAGTCCATAACCACACACACGCCACAATCGTGACACAAACTATTAAGGTTTTAGAAAGTTGTAACATCGGATACAAAACCAGGTATAGATTTTTCCTTCTAAATAGGTTCCCATCATATTATCCGTGAGATACTCTCTATCACACTCTTTGCAACACTTCTTCTCATACTTCCATTCTGGTTTAAATTTTCTATACGACCTAAATTTTGGCATCAGTGTGTCTGTTCTCATGCTGCTAGTTTTCTTTTCTTTGCTTCTTGTTTTACTAAATAGGTTATTTGCATACCTGCCGACCTATCGTCAGCGGCGGCTATCTTCTTCAACAATTTATAAGTATCAATGGCGACTGCCACACTTTTAAACTTCTTAATGTTCATCCTGTCTCCTTTAATTGATGAGGTAACTTTGATAAGTGTTCCTGCATCTCAACGTCACCAAAATCAAAAGCAGGTTGTTCGGGTTCGTGAGCCGCGATTGGTGTAAACCTTCTACCTGCATTGCGAGCTAAGTCATTCCAA
>JAAGZO010000741.1 GCA_024206195.1 bacterium
ACAACAAAGTCACTAGTAAGCTTAGTATAATATTCCCTGGAAACGTTGGATGGCAAAATAACAGGAGCAGATGTGGGAGGATTCTCATTAATAAGACAAATGCATTGTTCAATTAACTCAGTAACAACTTCCCTATAAGTGGAGAAAGCTGGAAGTGGAAGTTTCCATTTGCGTTGTAGAATAGTAATCAAATCACTGAGTGCTAATAATGCAGCAGAACGAACATCATCCCAATTAAGAGGTCGATGTTCTCTAAACTTTGAACCCATGGAAAAAACAAATTGCAAGTAGGGGTCCTGAACTAGTGAAACATCTCCAGTGATGACATGACCCAAGGGAGCATAGAAAAATGGAGACTGTTGACAACTGCAAGGAGAAGCAAGAAGAGCAGCCAAAACCCGGGCATCCAACCTATTCAACAAACGATTATAGGAAAAATATCTCAATCCACAACTAGGCTCAAATTTAAATGAAACAAATAATTTTCCTGTGGTAGCTAACTTATGTGGCAAGGTTCGTTTGGCCCTATTGTCTTGAAGGATAGATTTCAAGTTCAACAATTCCATCCCCTTGTTTGGAAACGAGGTAGACAAAAGCAGATTAGATTTATCCGGGTATTTTTTGGTACTAGGAGGGCCGAAACGTTTAGCCAGACAACCCAAAACAGCCAATTGTAACTCTGATGCAAGGTCACAGTCTGCAGATGATACGAAAACAAAGATCGGTTTTAAATCAACAAGGGCCACATTACGCGTAGCAATAAAGACATCCTTAATGGAGCATGTTGTATCCTTCAGAAGGTTGAGCAGGTTGTCTGTGACCTGAGAGTCTTGTTTCCTTTTGCGCCGGCATCGACATCCACGAGTTCTACGTGGATTAGTAGAAGGTAATGCTAAGGAGAAGTACGGATGAGTTTTATACAGCATAGGGTTGAGGTTATTAGAAATGTTACCGTAACCTTTTATCCTGTCATTTAGGCCAAAAGGAAAAGCTGTTACTAAAGAACGGATCCAAAAATCTTCTCGTA
>JAAGZO010000742.1 GCA_024206195.1 bacterium
ACTAATCAACAAACAAAGGAAGGAAAAATGAAGACGATACTAAATGCAATAGCTGTGATGTTCTCATCATTTGTAATACTATTAATCCCCGCTGGCATAGCTGGCTACGTATCAAACATTGTTCAGTTAATTGGAATGGAGTCTATTCTCGATTCAACAATAGGAATAATGAAGCTGGTGGGATGTTTCTTGCCTCCAATTGGGGCGGTTCTTGGTATGGTGGGCTCGTTTTAATGAGAGAAACTATAAACGCTGGTGAACACTGGCTAGGGGTTTGATTCCCCTGCTCTCCTCTACACAAACAACAAAAGGAAGAAAGATGAAAGCAATATTTGCAACAATACTATTGGCGGCTGCACTGATTGGGTGCACAGACGCTAAAAGATCAAAGTTATTCAATCTTGGTGACTCTGCTAAAATAACATGCTTCTCTGGCGGTATAGTCATATATAAAGGAGAGTCAACTGGTAAGATTAGTTCTGAAGCAAACTCAGACGGTTATTACTTTCGTGAGAAGGGTTCTAATAGGCTTATGGAAGTTTCAGGCAATTGCGTAATAGTGTACGAGGACTAATCAACAAACAAAGGAAGGAAAAATGAAGACGATATGGTATGGTGGGCTGGTTTTAATGAGAGAAACTATAAACGCTGTGATAGATTGGGGGTGGCAAACAGGCATTCTCTCTCTAGGCACAAAAGAGAAACAAGCTGATAAAGTGGTGGAAGAGGCAGGAGAACTTAGAGAGGCTGTCGATGGAAACGACCTAGATAAGGTGTATGAAGAAATTGGCGATGTTCACATTACAGCAATACTAACAGCTAGAATGTATGGCGTTAGTTCTGAAAAGTGTATAAGAATGGCGCTAGAGAAGAACATTAATAGACCAGAAGGCAAAATGCTTGATGGTGAATATGTAAGGGAGAAATAATGGTTGATTTGATAAAAGAACTCAACAAGCTTGGAGACAAGCTTAAATCTGGAAAACCTCTACAGCCTTTTGAAATAAAGGAATACAACCTCTACATTGCTATGCAGACAATGATTAATCTACAGGCTAGAACTGAAGAACAAATCATGGAAATAGCAAAAGAAGACATGGCCAAAACATTCTACATGCTAGGCAAGTTGTTCTTTGGTGAAGAGTGGGAGCGCATACCAGTTGGAGAGCCTGTACAGGAAGAGGAAAACGAGGAGTTGAAATAGTGTATATGTTCAACAAGAAACTCCTTGTCCCTCATGTTAGGGTGTATATAGAGGCTAAGCTTACAGAAGCTAAAAAGGCCTTTATAGATGCTCTCAGAGGGCAGTTTGGCATGTCTAGGGCAGACCTATACACTCAGGGAGCTTTAAGGCTTATGGAGATTAAAGAGGACATTCACTCTCGTATATTCATGCAAGACTATGTTCTCCTCTATAGAACAGCCACACGCCAAATAACACCAACAAAGAGAAAGGGAGCTAAATACACTCATATGTACGTCTATAAGATTGAGGCTATAGATGAGAGCGTATGTAGACTCTATTACAAAGACAATGACGACATAGACGACTATGCGTTTAAAATATGGAAATGCGGAAGAAAGAAGCTGCACAAGACAGTGCTTGATGAATTCCCCGTTCCTGTAGGGAGTGTAA
>JAAGZO010000743.1 GCA_024206195.1 bacterium
AATCCTGTTTTACGGGTTCAGGTGTTTCCCTGGTAAGCTGTTACCATAACGACAACGGAGTATGTTAGTAGTTAGGGTCTTATTTTGGCATTAGAAGATAAATTCTGATTATAACGGATTAAGGGGATCAAGATAAAAGGGCGCAAGTTTAACATGTTAGGACTGACCATTGACGCTTTGAATAAAGTCTTGGCAAATAACACCTAAAGTAACTCATTGATTTTACGTATCCGTTTTTTTTATAATGAACGCATCTTATACCTGCTCCCCTTAATCCGTTATAATCAGATTCGTTCATCGTATACAGAGATGCTGAAGGTATTGATTTGAAAATTTTACTTAATTATTCGATTATTACTTACGAGTTGCAGCCATTCAATCTGAATGGAGACTTGGTGAGGACGTAAAAGTGCCCAGATTATCACGTCATGATACTGTTTTTGTTGTTACAGAGGAACATAACTGTCCGATCCACAATGTTGGGGATGAATTTATTATTCATGGCTCAAAGCTGAATGTTGATCAGTACCAAGGCACTTGTTTGTTCCTGATGCGTACATTTTTAAGCATGCTGACAGAAAAATTTTCTCGTTCCTCTCGGGCTGTTTCACTACCGACTGTGCAGAAGGTTAAATTTGAATGCGACGGATACGGATGCTCGGGTCTGCTTCGGTTTGAATACGAGAAGAAATCCTCTACACCGCAGATAATACTGATTGAAGAAGCTAAAAAATGGGAAGGTAATAGAATTATTCAAGAATTCTTTCCACTCCTTCGTGAGACGGAACTTTTCAGATCACTTAATGATAATGAACTGCGAAACCTAATATTAAAGATGGAGTTCCAAAGGCATCCGTCCAAGTACTCTATCATTAAGGCAGGCGAGCGAGGTTTTTGTTTTTGCGTTATTCTGTCAGGTAGTGTAATTATCAGGGACGACAGCTGGGGAATCGTAGCTGAGCTGGGGCCTGGTGACTTCTTCGGTGAGATGAGTCTGATTACCGGTGAGCAGACCTATCCTTCGGTGGATTCCAAGACAGATGTTCAGCTGGCTACTCTGAATATTAGAGCGTTCAAGCGTGTCATAACAACTTGGCATGAATTATTTTTTTTCTTATGTCGCATTGTAGCTATCCGTTCTGGAAAAAATATCATCCTTGCCGATAGGGTACAAGCAATACCTCAGGAATGCCGAACTGACAGTCTGGACACAATTTTTCCCCCTCTTCCTCCCCCCCCTCCACACGTGCATTCTCAACCTAACTCGATC
>JAAGZO010000744.1 GCA_024206195.1 bacterium
GGCATATGTCATTAACTTTATTCATATCGCCAGAGACATTGCCAAAAGAGGCAATGTTAAGATTGGGATCTGCGAGCAGACCATGACCTAACAGTTGGGTTGGTACCACAGCGTAGTCTTTAAAAGAGAGCACCCTGGAAAACCGAGACTGAACCAATAGCATATGATCTTAACTCGACTGAGATAAAGCGATTCAAAAGTGATTGACTGACTAGTGTGCGAAAAGTTCCGTACTCTGTGACTGTAGAGCATAGAATGAAAGGTTTATTCAGGAAAGCACGCATGTCGGCAAAAGTATGGTAATGGAGCAGTGAGACCGCTCGCATCAACAGTTTGTTTAATTCTCAGGTACCAAGGAGTGAACTCCTGGCTAAACCACATGAATGACTGCTATCAATACGACTACCCGCAAAACACCAAACAGACTAACCCAATAGTACCAATATCAATATCAATAACAATGTGCATACCAATATCAATCTAATATAGTAAATGATTGCGGGGGCGCACGGCTGCATAAAGCAGCCACCGGCCTCTGCTCGAAAACAGCTTCACACGCGTTAACAAAAACAGCCCCGCATCTAGACAAAACGATCGATACTGTCTGGGGCTACAACATGGCGCATATATAATACACAGGCAAGGCAACACTAGTGTTCCATATGGAAACAAAGCAAAACTCATATGCGAAAACAAACGCTAGCAAGAATCGCCTATAATACATGGGAAGTTGGACTGATTATCTAACACAATCTCCCGCTTCTCAGTGAAAGATATCCTACTTCAGAAGCATTGAACAAAGCTGAAAGCCATCCTAAAGGACCTGTGATGCTACATTTCCAAAACCTAATGAAGAATAAAAAAATCCGATTTACCATCTGGTCAATTGGAAACAACAAGAAGACTTTCGAAAATACATTTGGAATCTCTTTTGGAGAGACTCCGAATTTAGCAGTAATAAATCCAGATCATAAAGGATTTTATTTGAATGTTCCAGTAATGGATTTTCAACCTATTGCTGGACAAACTCTATTATCCTTCTTGGCTGGATAAAGTTCCAAAGAAGAAGATTTTGATGCAAAGAAATTGGAGGGGATGAGTCATTTGATGCCTCATGAAAATATTTTTCCAGGGTTA
>JAAGZO010000745.1 GCA_024206195.1 bacterium
AAAGTTTTTCTGGCAATAGTTTGAAAATCGATCACAGGAACATTTCTTCAATAATCAGAATATTTGTCACGTCTAACAGCTTGATCCGGAGTCTCAGCAAGTGAGATTCCAAAAGTATTCTCAAAAGTCGTCTTGTCATTGCCAATGGCCCAAATGACAAAACGAAAATACGCATTCGTCATGAGATTGTAGTAACTCTGCACAATTACTCCAGCAGGTCGAATGGGAGCTTTCAACAATGCATCAAGAGTAGGAAATTCTTCACTGATGGGTTTGAGATTCATCTTTTTGGCGATGTCCATAGCAATGTAGATAAAATTGACTACATATGCCACTCCAAACCAGGTAGCGATAATAATAATAGGACAAAATTGATGTTCTCCTTTTTCATATGGGATCTAACAAAAGTGATCCTATAACTTCTTAGACTGCTATACTGAGGTATGTACAATGGCCACCGATACCATCTGTTCCATGGCATACATGCCAATCAAAAGTCCAAAATTCTTGATCATGTCCAAGATAAATAATTCCAGAAACACCAGGCGGTTGAGAAGCATCCTTAGCTAAGGTATGGTAACCAGGAGGTCCAGCACCTTTACTTCGGATTTGCTTCACCATCCTGTCCAAA
>JAAGZO010000746.1 GCA_024206195.1 bacterium
AGGCCCTATTTGACGTGGGCATCTGCGTGCCAGCTTGTTTATTTATATAGCGCAGGCATAAGGAGAAAGATATTTCCTGTTAATTCAGTAACTTTTTCGTTTTGTTTTTTTGAAAGATTTTTATAGGCTGTATTCAATATGAATATTATCGTATATGGGCTTAATTTTTCGCCGGAACTTACAGGGATTGGCAAATATACCGGAGAAATGGTAGCATGGCTTACCGATAAAGGCCATAGTATTCGCGTGATCACCACCCCACCATATTACCCTGCATGGAAGGTTAATAATGGATACAGTAGCTGGAAATATGTTATAGAGACTAAAGAAAATGCTACGGTCTACAGGTGTCCATTATGGGTGCCAACACGACCTAAAATTTTTTCTCGGTTATTTCATCATGTAAGTTTTGCACTCTCTAGTGCACCAATTTTATGCTATAGTTTGCTGTCTGACCGCCCTGATGTCCTCATCTGCATCGCACCATCTTTCATTGCGGCCCCCCAAACGGCTTTGTTGTGTAATTTAGTTAAAGTAAAAAGTTGGTTACATTTTCAGGATTTTGAGATTTGTGCTATGTTTAATTCCGATCTTATGAACAACAGGGAGGAAATAAACCAAGTTCTTCATTGGATACAACGTGTCTTTACTAGGCGTTTTAGTATAGTTTCGTCCATTTCACAAAACATGTGCGCAAGTGCAATACGTCGTAATATCAATAAGAATCAAATAATTTATTTTCCAAATTGGGTGGATACGACGTACTTACAGCCAGAAGCAGATGGTTCGTATTTTAGAAAGAAGTGGAATATTAGCATGGAGAAAAAGGTTATTCTCTATTCTGGCAATATAGGCGAGAAACAAGGGTTAGAAAATTTAATTATTTCAGCCCGATCTCTTAAGGAAAGAAAGGATATAGTGTTTATTATCGTTGGTGATGGTGCTCGTAAAATGGCTTTAATGAGGAGTTGCTACCAGCAGAAGATAGATAATGTTCAATTTCACCCTTTACAGTCATACGAGTTATTACCGAGCTTGTTATGTATGGCTGATGTACATATAGTTCTTCAGAAGGGGGGATTGGGAGATGCCGTTTTACCCTCTAAAATTGCAAGTATTTTTTCTGTGGGTGGTTACTCTGTAATAACGGCAAATGTTAATTCTGAGCTTGCCAATATTGTTGGTAAGCATCCTGGAACAGCCACTCTGGTAGAACCAGATAATCCACATGCTCTGACTGCTACTTTAGAGAGTTTTTGTGACTCACGAGATATTGTAAGGCGAAGATTATGTCCGAATAAAGAAGCCCGTGATTACGCAGTCAGCCAGTTGAGCAAAAAAGTAGTTTTGAGGCAATTCGAGCATAAGTTAATGAGGTTAGCAAGGGGGAGGGGTATTAAATAGTGAGGAAGTACTCTCTCTTCCTCACTATATCTCTTGTTGTATTTCCTAACTTAGGGAGACGGAAGAAAATAAACATCCAAACTAACTTTAACAAATTGCCTGCAAGTGGTATTAACTACTTCGAATGGCATACTTTCTAACAGGCGTTCAGCGGATAACTCTGACCAGCTGGACAATTATTACTTTCTAGCTCCCTTAGTCTGCAATTTCCAATCTAGTTATAAGAGAATAAGCAGTCCCAGCCTCAAGGGTTACGGTTACACCTCGCCCAAGGCTAAGAGCTGTTAAAACGGTTGCATATCCACTATCTCCTAATTCGGTATGCATCATCATAGGTCTGGTGTTGCTCCACCAAGGGCATTTTACATATATAAGATAATCATCATTCGTTATAGTTGGTGTGTTCTTAATTGATGTGTTAATTCCAGGTCTTGAAAGTTCAGCTATACAACTTACTTCTGCCGCCTTTACTTGATTTGACAAGCCACCACTTACTAGAAAAAACATAAAAGTGAGTAAACCTAATTTAGTACTGATTTTTAACCTCTTCATGTTATACATCCTCCGTAAGAATTATCATTAAACTTGCGCTATAGCGCAATGTATCTACCAGTATCTTTCATTTTTTTTTCGTATGCTTTCTTTTGTTTTTCATGCATTACTCGAATTTCTCCGCGAGTAACCCCGCCCTCAAATTCTTCAGCATCATCAGCACGTCGTTTTTTGTACTGTTTTTCTTGCTGTCCATGCATTTTTCGAACTTCTCCGCGAGTAATCCCGCCCTCAAATTCTTCAGCATCATTAGCACGTCGTTTTCTGTACTGTTTTCTCTGCTGTTCATGCATTAATCGAACTTCTCCACGAGTAATCCCGCCCTCGAAAACTTCATTGTCATTAGCAATACGCTCTTTATACTCCTTATACTGCTGCTTATGCATCTTCTCAAGCTCAGCAACAGTTACCAGCTTATTCTCACTTGAAGGATTCTCTAATCCCGTATCAATTGAAGAGGCCAGAATAAACTGCTTAGCCCCAAAAGTCTTAACAATAATTTTTTTTTCGTTTTTAAATACTTGAATACTCTTATTAGTTTCACTGAAGAGTCTATTAATTGCTTCTGAAAACTTTATGTCTTTATAATGGCCCGTGATTTTCAGGTTTGCCAATTTCTCGTCGTAGAGTATTGCTATGTCAGTTTGGGTAGATATTTTTCCAAGTACAGAACTCATCGGCTCTTCCTGAAAACGGATAGTCACTTTATTATTTAACCATTCTATCCTGTTTTGTCCACTTGCTAACGTGCTAAAAAGCATGCTAGAAAAAAGTACCAACGATAAAGTTATTATTTTCCTTGTGAGAGTTAGCATACAATTAATATTTTATGATGTATATTGTCGAATGGATTCATTTTCAATTGTCATACGCTACTACCTTTAATAAACTATAGTAAAAAAGAAGCGTCAAGAAAAAAGGCGCTAATTTTTATGGCGATGAATAGCTATAAAAATTAGGTTTACCCTTGACGGTCAGGAGGTTACGTGTAATACTTTATCCTAAGTATATTTAGATCAGATATTCTCGTGAAGTTGGCAAAAGAACTCTAATAGTAAAACATAAAAGCACTCATAATAGCAACGTAATAATATGTTCGGAATAGGTTTGCCAGAAATGATCGTGATTCTGGCCGTAGCATTAATTGTCGTAGGTCCAGATAAACTTCCTGAGTTAGCTCGTTCGCTGGCAAAAGGTGTTAATGAATTAAAAAACACCATGAACCAAGTGAAAGACAGCCTGGGCGAAGAAACAAAGGTTGTCAGTTCAGTGCAACAGGATCTTCAGCAGACTGCCGGTCAGATGAAAACGCAACTACTGGAAAATGTCACAACAAGTCCAAATCAATGGAAGCAGGAAGGCGATGCTGCTGCTGACGTAACTTCCACTGAAGAAGATGAGGTCATTGAAGGAGGATCATTAGCACCACGTTCCTGGAAAGGAGGAAAAGAGCCTGTTTTTCAGGATGAGGGAACATTAGAGCGGTTAGAGGTCGTTGAAAACGTGCCTGATGACGACCAATCTGCTGATTCTGAAAATAAGGAAGATAATGACACGTCCACACCTCGTTCCGCTTCTGCCTCATGAATACCGATGCACTCTTTGAGCGTTTCCGTCCTCACCATCAAGAGCTGAGAAAAAGGCTTCTGAGAGTGTTTTTGGCCATTACACTCAGTACGACTTTCGCATACCTCTTTATAGACTCCTTGGTTCTGTTCTGCACTTATCCGCTCTTTGGAGCAGCTCCGACCCTGGAAAAAATGGTCTATACCAAGCTGACCGATGCCTTTGTATCCTATATTAAGCTTGCTTTGCTCACCGGAATTATAGCGAGTTTCCCTTACCTGCTCTATCAAACCTGGATGTTCATTGCTCCAGGACTATTGAAAGAGGAGCGTATTGTCGCTCGCAAGATTATTTTTTGGTCAACAGGTTTGTTTATAGCTGGAGCACTGTTTGCATTCTTTATTGTTCTTCCGAAAACCCTTTCTTTTTTTATGAGCTATGCTGGGGAAACCTTGGTCCCTATGCCTAAATTAAGTCTTTATCTGACCTTTGTTGCCCGGATGGTACTTGCCTTTGCCATATCTTTTGAAATTCCCTTTCTCATGGTAATGACAACAATTGTTGGGCTTGTCAGTCAAGATTATTTTACAAAACAACGCAAGTATTTTTACATTGCCATTGTTGTCCTTGCTTTTCTCCTTACTGCTGGTGAAGTGACAGCAACTGTTCTGCTCGCCTTTCCCTTGTTCGCGCTTTACGAAGCCG
The DNA here is from genome assembly GCA_024206195.1 of bacterium. The sequence goes on from JAAGZO010000746.1 coordinate 4,228, forward strand.
GAATCTTTGCAGGCCGGATTTTTGCCAAAGACCAAACAGTATCATAACAGGGCTTTTTTTCAAAAAGCAAGCCTGCTCTTGGACGACTGGATATTCGACATAAGCCCACCCAGGCACTGGTTCCGCTTGGTTTAACTATTACCCCCCCCTTTTTTTAATCTCAAAATATCTTCAAGGGTTATTCCTTCTTCAATGGCACCTAGGGCTACCGTTGGGACTTCTTGGGTTGTGTAATGGACGCGAACAAAATTGTGAATTATCCATATCGTATTCTGTCGATCCTGGAGTCTTTTAACTTTTTTATTTTTTTAGGGATTGTTGGATAGTATTTAAGGGTGTTGAAGAAAATACGAAATAAACGAATTAATACAGTTGATTAAAACACAAAAAGCCTCTATAATGGTACAAAAGTCAACAAAAACAATTTGATACCAAAAAAGAGGCCTTATGAAAGAGAAAGATATCAAACG
>JAAGZO010000747.1 GCA_024206195.1 bacterium
ATCCCCAATCCCCAATCCCCATTTACTTCTAAATATTTCATATATACTTATTCACTTAATAAAAGATAATTAATATATGTTCTAAATTAGTTATTACTTAAAGACTATAATCTAATTTTAACTTAAGCGAGTTTTCCTCCAAATGGTTGAGATGAGTCAGAGAGGATTCCGCATAATCCGCAAACCTTAATTTGACTTGGTCCTCCATCACAGCCAGATCCATCTTCTGGGTGATAATCAATAGCACATTGAACATCCTTAGATGAAGCTTCTCTCATAACTCTAATGTAACCTCTCTCTCCCCACCCGGCTCCCCATGAGTTTCTTACAATCCAGTATCCAGGGGCATATCCCACAGCGACAACGGCGTGGTTGATGGTGGCTCCGCATTTCTTATCATTGAAGATTCCGGATTCATACATGAACCATCTATCAGCGGCAACGGAGATGGAAACTGGTCCACTGTTAAGTGACTTAGTTAAAGCATTATAGTCATTTGTAGCAAGTTTAGTATATCCTTCAATAGTGGCAACCTTCTTGTAGTCACTGTCCTTGCATCTTCCGTCTCTAGCAGTGTATTTGTAATCATTTCTTGAAGTGGATCCTCCAATCTTGTGAACGTAATCAAAACCAAGTTCTTGGGTGGCTCCTTCGCATCCTCCAGTTCCTCCGCAGTGTTTGGGATCTGGGGTACAGTCTACTAATTGTTGCTCAGACATGGCTATGAGCTTTCCAGTTCGGATGGCAACATGGGACTCTAAAACTGCAACACTTGAGAAAGCCCAGCAGGAACCGCAACCTCCTTGATTTCTGACATCGGAGACAACCCCCTTCTCTCTCCAGTCAATGCTAGTGGCGAGTTCTTTGATTTCCTCTTCACTTGGTCTTTCATAGCTGACTTTGTAAATTTGGAATTTTAAGCCTCTGTGAAGACCAGTAAGGGCGTTAAGCTCAGGAGTAGTTCTGTCAGTTAAGTGGTTAACTCCAGCTTTCCAGGTCATGGTGGAGTCACTGTTAACTTCTCTGATTCTTTCGAGATTTTGTTGGAAAATTAATTTTCTTATTTGGTGTTCTTGCTCATCAATGTATTTCTTATTGAATTCAGCTTCATAGTCAGTGAAGGTGTACTTGTTGTCGTTCTTGAGGCTCCATTGTAAGTGGCAGGAGGTGAGAGCGATTAAGGACAATATAACAAAGACTGATCTTTTCATTTTTTCTAATATAATTTTTAAGTAGGGCTTTTAGGAGCATGTTATTATTTTAATTGGAGATTTGGAATTCAAGAAATAACGTAATAAGGTAATAAATAATTAATAGTAAAGAGATTTATAGGAATTATTAACAAATAATAAGTTTAGATTATTCTAAGTCAAACTAGAGGCTTAGCGGCTTAGCACTTGCAGCAGCCTCCATCGCAACATTTTTCGCCTTTTCCACAAGAGCAATTGTCTTTGCATTTGCAGCAAGCTCCACATCCACAGTTTGGACCACAATTAGGTTTTTTGCACTTATTTCCATCACACTTACAGCAGCCTCCATCGCAACATTTTTCGCCTTTTCCACAACCACAGTTGTCAGAGCATTTGCAGCAAGCTCCACATCCACAGTTTGGACCGCAGTTAGGTCTTGTGCACTTATTTCCGTCACATTTGCAGCAGCAACATTCACAACATTTATCTCCCTTTCCACAACCACAGTTGTCTGAGCATTTACATTTAGCTCCGCATCCGCAGTTAGGTCCGCAATTAGGTCTTGTGCACTTATTTCCATCACACTTGCAGCAGCCTCCATCGCAACATTTTTCGCCTTTTCCACAACCACAGTTGTCAGAGCATTTGCAGCAAGCTCCACATCCACAGTTTGGACCGCAGTTAGGTCTTGTGCACTTGTTTCCGTCACATTTGCAGCAGCAACATTCACAACATTTATCTCCCTTTCCACAACCACAGTTGTCTGAGCATTTACAGTTAGCTCCGCATCCGCAGTTAGGTCCGCAATTAGGTCTTGTGCACTTATTTCCATCACACTTACAGCAGCCTCCATCGCAACATTTTTCGCCTTTTCCACAACCACAGTTGTCAGAGCATTTGCAGTCTTTTCCGCATCCGCATTTAGGTCCGCAATTAGGTTTAGTACATTTATTTGGATCCATTTTGTTTTTATTAAAATGATGATACAGCTGAGATTAAATACACAGCTTCTCTGGAGAAAATTGACGAACCTGATTATGTTTTCGTGAAAAAATTAATTACTGGAGAAAAGAAAAAATTCTGATCTTTAGGGAAAGTTAATTTCTCCACTGGAGAAAAAATTATAATAATTAATTTGTAACTTATAAATTAAAGTACAATTAATTATTTATTTCGATGGATAGATAAATTAAAGCAAACTCTATACAAACTTTTAGTCTTATACTAATTTGGGGATTGGGGATTGGGGATTGGGGATTGGGGTTCCCAATGCACAATCGCCTATACCCAATCCCCAATCCCCATATTTTACCGAACGGAAAAGCG
>JAAGZO010000748.1 GCA_024206195.1 bacterium
ATAACATTTTTGCTGGGATTTTTTTAGTTGTTGGCTGAGTTGTGAGCAAACTAGGTGCAATTGCCAAGGCATATTTTTCAATTAAGAACTGCTGACCGTCGTGAAGCACTGCCATTGGAATTGAATAGAGTGGACCATCTGGTACAAAAACTATGGTATGAATGCCATTTGATGATAATTCTGCTTCCAGAGGACGAAGTAACCAATCATAAAGTCGTTGGGCTGAGATACGATAGCTGTTATCTTTTCGGCAAGTTTCACAGTTCAATTTACTGGCCAACTCATCTTTTAGACAAGCTTGACAATACAGTTTAGTAGCTAATATGTTGATAGTTTCAGTTAATTGCTTGGAAGAAACGAAAACAGTTTTATGGAAGTGCTGTGCTCTGGGTAAACTTACTAAAATTTCAACACGACTGGACAAGAAAATTGGGTAGATAATTGCGGTGTTAGGTGATTCCACTTCTTCTAAATCTATAGTGGGTTTTGTGCAATCATCTTGAAAATAATCTCGTAACTCTGCGGTTTTGAGTTTATCCATATTTTGCAAAGCTTGTTTGAGTAACTCGTTTTTGGTCGCAATTGGCGACGTTTTTGACATTTCTAACAGTAATGAGACTAATTCAGTGAAGATTGGTTTCAGCACTTCGCGGAATTCAGAACGTTCGCCATTAGGGTAGTGTTCACGGTAGATTTTGGTTAAATGTTGGCGAATTTTCTCCAGTTTTCGTATAGCAGTTTGGTAGGCGATAATAGCGTGTTCATATTCTCTTAAAGCTTTGAATAAACGTCCGCGTTGCCATTGCAATATATAATGTCGGTAAGGGGCATTTAACAGTTGGATGGCTCTTAATGCTTGCTTGTTGAGTTGAAGTGATTCATGGATTGCTAATATTTCCGCTTTTGATAACTCATCTTTGAAAAACGGTGGCTGGGGATTTTTTAGCACGTCATCTATATCAGTATCTGGAATATGGCTTGCTTCTATAAAATAGCTTTCATCTTGCACTGATTCGACACAGCTTTTTGCTAGTAGTTTGGAAGCATCAGCCAGAGTTTTGGTTAGAATTACTAGCAGCCTGTCGGAGTAATCATAAAGATGAACATAATTCTCCCCCCGTTAGCACATGTAGACGCTTTAAATTAAAGGCCAAACACATAAGACTCCATTCACCAGCAGTAGCTTCCAAACCACGAAGAGAGAACTGCCGAAACCCAATAGTTTCTTTAATGATACCAATTACGGGTTCTACTGTGCATTTTCGTAAGCGATAAATAGCCTTCCCTGCTTCTGTTTTGAGTTTAGAAGCCATTTTAACCTTTGCACTAGGTTCTTCAGAAGGTTTATCTTGGGAAGAAACAGAACCAATACCTTCTACCTCATTAGAAGACTGTTCTTTAGCTTGCTCTATGTCTGTATCAATCGAAGCATTATCTGTTGTAACTGCTTCTATCTCAAGCGAAGAAACTTCTTCTGTATCTTCTACCTCGCTAGAAGACAGTTCGATCGGTAGCTCTACGTCTGATGTATCAATCGAAGCATTATCTAATGTAATTGCTTCTATCTCAAGTGAGGGAACTTCTTCTGTATCTTCTATTTCACTAGAAGACAGTTCGCTCGGAAGCTCTGTGTCCAGTGCCTCAATCGAAGCGTCATCTGTCGTGATTGCTTCTATAGTTAGCTCACAAGCTTCTTCTGTAACTACTGAAATGTCAGCATTCTTTTGTTCTTCTGTTTGGGCTGTGTGTTGAAGTTCCACATCGTTAGCCGCGACTTCTGGTAAATTCAAATAATGAGGAACACGACCGGTAGCAATATATGGGTCAATTCCATAAGCTTCTAACAATTTAACATTTGTCTCGCTGAAATAACCATTGTCTAAACTAGCAGCTTCTGGCATTCCTAATTGGGATGGAATAGAGTCTATTGTTGGTTTAATTTCACCTTGATCATTGGGATGGTTAGAAAGTGAATGACCAACTATCAACGAACTATCATATTCAACCGCAATTTGGGCATTATAATGTTGGTCAAAACCTTTATTGTTGCTGTTTTTCATGATGCGTGAATCAGGGTCTGTGAAATTATATTGGTCTTTATCACGAGGACCTTCTTGGGGAGGTGAAGGTTTACGACCTGGTAATTTTCGGCCTAAAACACGTTCTTTTTCTTCACGTTCTTTTAACACTGCTTGGTACTCATCCTGTTCAATTTTATCACGTTCTTGGGCACGTTTCTCAATAACATCTTTTGCTTGTGCTAAATTTTCCAAGCGTTCTTGACGGCGGATTATTTCTTCATTGACACTGATTCCTTCTGGCAATGGTATTCCATTGTCAGATTGCTTGCCTAAATCTATTAAATATTCAATTTCTTGGTTCAATTGTGCTTCTATTTCTGGAATTCGAGCATAACTAACAGCATGACTTTTTGAAGCGTCTGCATGGATTTTTGTGCCGTCAAGGCTAACATTACCTAGCTTCAGAACTCCTACTTCACAAGCTATCAATAAGATTTTAGCAAATAGTTCTTTTATTTCTGGAAGAAATTTTTTGCGAAAATTGGCAATTGTATCGTGGTCGGGATGCATACCGCCCGCAATAAGTATAAAAGGCAAAGCCTCATAGGTAGCTTGTTCAATTTTACGACTACTAAAAGTGCCAGTGGCATAACCATAAAAAAGTAAAGCTAACAAAATTTCAGGAGCATATGGTGGCGCACCACGGCTTCCAAAACGTGCATAGATGGCACTCAAATTAAGTAGAGCAATGATATCCAAAATGAAAAAAGCTAGGTGATTTGATGGTATAACATCACCTAAACGAATAGTAATATCAAGGGTGGCTTCATAGTCAGCTGTTATAAATTTGCGAGGCATAATTTTAATGTATTTTTGTTTGATTGGTGGTGGATAATTGGTTTAAGATAATTGTAACATATTTTTGATATTTCAACTGCAAAAATAGGATGAATTATTTCTCCGACAGGCTGCTAGGTAAACAAAATTTTGAAAGAATGAAAGGTGAAGAATTAATTCTGCGATTTTTGGC
>JAAGZO010000749.1 GCA_024206195.1 bacterium
GATACATCCAGATTTGCTGTGCAAGTATTTCTACATATGGTTAAGCTGATAGGCCCGGAAGTGTTAGAAAATCCATCTACACTAGACCATACTATATCGACAATCCCTCCATTAGGTGAAATTTTAGCTGGGGAGATGGAGCCTATTGTAGGAGCAGCGATTGTAGTTATAAAGGGGCTTGTTACTCCGTCCTTAATCTCAGCAAATCCGTGGCTGTTGGTCATGTCAAATTTCTGATTTCTGTATTTGGTTACTGTAGCTACAGTTCCTGTTAGTGTAGCTGAAGTTGATCCACTGGCTGATGTTTGAGAATTTACAGTGAAGGTACCCCAACTGAAGTTAAGAAGAGCGCCATTACTTATATTGAAGTTGTTACCTGTAATAGTGATAGAAGTTCCCACATGTACCAAAGCAGTGCTTATTTTCTCAACACTAGGTGTTTTTAGTTTTTTATAGGTAAATTTACAATTGGTGGAAGTATCCTTACAAGTGCTTTCGTATTGAATCATATGAGTAACTACAACATCTAAAGGCTTGTCAAATAAGTCTTCATTAAGCTGCTCTGAGGTCTTGCAAGTTATTTGAGTTTTTGTGTTAGATACTCCACTTATATAATTACACTGGCTTTTATATACGAAGATCATCTGATTAACTGCTGTGGAAAGGAAGTTGGTACCGATTATAACCAGAGTAGTACCTTCTTTGGTACTTCCTTCAGTTTTGTTAATTGAGGTAATTGTCAATGAAACATCAAAGTCAGCAAGGGTATGTTGAGCATATATTCCTTGCTTGAGTAACACCTTCAAAATATACTTGCCAGGCTTGGCTCCAGGGTATGCCACTTTCATTGTTGTGGTGGTAAGGGATACTATATTCATTGCAATTTTATAAGTAAGATCATCCTTCTTTTCAATTGAAACTGCCATTCCGCTTTTAGGGTAACTTGAGTTATTTTCTAAATCAGCTGCAAAGACTAAAGTAAGTAATTGCTTCTCTCCAGGAGAAACTGACATAGGTGATAATGAATTGACAGTGGGAATAGTAGAGCTTGTACTCCAAGCAAATGTTCCAGTAGAATCAACCATGTTTACTCCATTATATGAGACAGTAAAGTTCTCTGATGTTGAAGCTGAAGAATCTTTTTTCAAATCGCAAATAATATGAGTGTTGGTACTGGAAACAGTAACACACTGGCTACCTTTGAAGGTAATGTTAAGGGTTTTGAGTCCTGCTGAGTTAGTAGCTGCCAATACTGGGAAGTTAGTTCCAGTGAGAGTAACAGTGGTAATACCTATTGAAGGAGCTGAAGCAGGGCTAATTCCTGTGATGGTCATAAGGATTGAAATTGCAGTTTTGCCGGATATTACAAGATCATTAATTATTCCCTCAGATGTTACAATTTCTGGCCAATATTCTCCTCCCACTTTGTTAGTAATTGCGCAAGTATGAGTCAAGTTATTTGATGATTGTATAGATGTACACTTCATATCCCTGCTTTTTGTAGTTGCGTTAGTCAAGTATATCTCTATATTAGTAATAGCTGAATCGAAGGTCACAGTCAAAGTATTTGAGATTAAATTAAAATCAGTGACCTTGGGGAAGCTTGATTTGACAGTGATTTGGCATTCAGTAAGGCATACAGCTTCAATTCCATTGTTGAAAAGTCTTAGCTGAGGTTTGTTTCCATTCTTGACTGCAAGGTAATCAGCAGAAACTGGGAAAATGAACTTATTTGGTTTTTTGCTACTCTTGAATATATCGGTAAAGGTAGTATCTGGATAGTCAGAAATAGTCACGGTGGTGGAGCCATCTTCTCCTCCTACAATGGTATTAGTATTCATAGTGAATCCATCAGGAACCAAGTTCAGGATTTGGTCAACAATCCTCACATAGAACAGTATTTCTTCTTCTCCTTTCCAGTGCCAGTACATTTGGAACTTATTAGCCAGTATAGGAATTTTATTTAGGTGATCCCTTGGATCTTTA
>JAAGZO010000750.1 GCA_024206195.1 bacterium
CTCACAGGCCCATCATTCTGCCTGACCTGCCCCCCAAGAAAAGGATTTGAATATTTTTCCATTCTTTACCATTGGTGGTCTTAGAAATGAAATGGACAAAATCAAATTCTGGCAAGCATGCAAGTAAAATGTGACCGCACGTTGTCTTCGTTGATTCAGAGGGCATGTTTTGGGCGGACATCATGTCGAAAATGAAGAAGCTGGAAAGATTTGGGTTATCTTCAAAGATAAAAGTTTTCTGTGTTCTTTTTCTGAAAAATATCTCCCTAAGAACCCTCTAATAGTTACAGTTCTTAGAACACAGTAAATATAAAAATAACGTATATACTCTAGCATATACTGTCCGGTTAATACCTATAGTATAGTCCAAAATAATTTTTCTTAGCTTCAAAAATATTCTCTTCTAGCTGTAGTCTCAAATTGTTTTTTCCCGTTAATGTTGTTTTCATATCATCTTTCTGTCCAGATTTTTTTCTTCCAGCTTCAAGGTCTTTAGCAGATCACACAGATGGAAAATGGAAATACATATGCTTTTGTGCTGGCCTGAGATATGGATAAGGAACCATCGATGTTATTTCTTAGTCGTTGAAAATTTTATCAAAGTCACTAATATCAACCTCATAGGTAATCGTCCAAAACTCCATGTCTTGTGATGATTCTAAATGTTGTACTTCAATGGTAGAGTCGAGAAATGTATCTTCTTTAAATTCACTCTCAGCCTTGGCAGCAGCATTCTCGTTTTCATACATAACTGCCATCACCATCTTTAAGGTATTCTCGTCCTTCAACAACAATGACGCCCCTGTTGATAGGATTCCTTCACCATCTCCTGCTTCTGGTCCTTCAAAGCTCATAAAAAAACCGACAGGAAGTCTATCGATAATACCTCTGTAGAGGGGATCGTCATAGAATGATGCTTCATTTGACTCAATCACTTTAATACAGCGTTTAACCGTTGCTGAATCACCACCGATAATACAGTCTCGCATTAGAGCTGTCCATTCATCATCGAATGCGTCTATCCACACCTCAATCCCTCTATATTTGTCCTCTTCACCGAAGTTATTCACTCTCAATTCATCCCGTACGTTGTCAAGATCAATATCCCCTTGAAGGATTACGGCAAGCTCTTCATCATTATCGATTTCTTTAAACATTGCCAATCTTTCCAGTTTGTTTGTGTCAATACCAAGCTCATCAAATGGCCCACCCACCTCTGTCAAAAAGTCTCCCCAGTTACGTAGATTTTGGAAGACACCAATGTCAATAAGAATAAAATTACCAATACCATCTGGTATTTTCTTCATTATATCCAAACTGGCTTTGTCTCCTTCTCCCCCATCATCACCACCATCACAAGCTGCACCGAAAACTAGGGTTAATGCTAAAACAATGACCAGCAATGCGATAATGTATTCCCTCATTTCTGATTTCTCCTGTCTCGCTGCGTTCCCACCATTATAGGGTTCAGGACTCACGTGTGCAACTGGGAGCAGCTTGACTCCCCAGTAGCAGTTAGGTAGGATAGTGGAAATCAATCTGGGATACGACACGTATCAATTCGTTAATTTTTATATGTTATATAAATAGGAGGTACGGCTTTATGAAACGTGGGCTAAACAAGACTATAGAGAATAATCTATTGAAGAATAATCTCTGGACTGATGAGATTAAGAAAGATTGCGAAGACCAACGTGTATTTCTTGCAATAAGAAACAACCAAGTTGACCTTTATCATCAAGGGGGACGGCTGTTTTGCTTTGATAGCAAGGGATTTAAGACACATGTGAAATATGCTTCCGTGATCTCTGAAACAGGGGGGAAAGACTACCTGACAGAATCTGAATTAACTAATTATAAATTGGCTTCTAATTTTCGGATCAATTATAACCAAATAAAAGAAAACTGTTCCAACTATTCAAGAATAGAGGCTTCTGGAGTATCAGATTTGTATCACAAACATTCGTATTTATCAGATAGCAATGTCGTTGTATTGGATATTGAAGTTTCTTTTGAATCATTTAGCGAAAGTAACAAACAGGACAGAATTGATATTTTGCTGTATAACAAGGATTCCCAAATTCTCAAATTTGTTGAAGCAAAGCATTATTCAAACAAAGAGATTTGGTCAAAAGCAACTCCAAAAGTAATAAGCCAAATCAAACGGTATGAGTCGCAAATAGCAGAACGAAAAACAGAAATACTTTCAGAGTATTCTGAATACGTAAGAACCCTTAATACTATTTTTGAGATAGCCATTTCTGAACCAACAGATATTGAAGATAAAGTTACGTTACTTATTTTTGGCTTTGATGACGATCAAAAAAAGGGTAGATTGAAAAAAAAGATCATCAAGAACCTTGTTTATTCAGATACAAAGATTTATTCTTTCGGAAACATAAAACAAGTTGTACCTGAAAACCTTTGGAAGATGACAGCGTAACAAACATGAATTTTGTAATTCACAGGGGAACAAAGGAAATCGGAGGTTCATGTGTTGAGATTTGGACTCAATCAACACGGATAGTTATTGATTTTGGAATGCCTTTGGTGAATCCCGACAAAACACGGTTTGATTCAAAACTTATTAAGAATTTATCAGCAAAAGAACTGATTAGTAAAGGAGTTCTTCCCGATATTCAAGGCTTGTATGAAAAGCCAGCAAATTCGGCTTTAATCTTATCTCACGCTCATCAAGATCATTTTGGGTTAATAAAATACGCAGATGAACAGTGCAAATTCTATCTTGGCAAAGCCACTCAAAAACTAATTGAAATAACAAACATTTTTACAAACCAAGATTGGGAAATATCAAATTCTAATCATTTTGAATCAGGGAAACCATTTGTTGTTGGTGATATTGAAATTACACCATACTTAATGGACCACTCTGCATTTGACGCTTATGCGTTTTTAATTAAAGCTGATGGAAAATCACTCTTTTATAGTGGGGATTTCAGAGTGCACGGTAGAAAAGCAAAAGCGTTTGATTGGTTCAGCTACAATGCAGAAACGAATGTTGATTACTTATTGCTTGAAGGAACAACCATCAGTCGAGTTGACAAAAGTTTTCCAACCGAAACCGAAATAGAACAGGAATTTGTAGATACATTTGAAGAAAATACAGGGATAAATCTGATTTACACATCAGGACAAAATATTGACAGACTCGTTTCAATTTACAGGGCGTGTAAAAAGAAAGGGAAGACTTTAGCTATTGATTTTTATATTGCCAACATCTTGAAAGAGATGTCGAAATTTGCAGCAATCCCATATCCATCGGAGAGTTTTCCTGAAATCAAAGTGTTTTTCCCATATCAACTTTCTCGAATGATTAGTAATAAGGGGAATGAAAATCTGCTGTATCGCTTCAAAAATTACAAAATCACGAAAGAACAGATTGATGAACAGTTTGACAAGATCGTGATGATTGTTCGTCCAAGCATGTTAAAGGATTTGGAGTATATTGAAAACCTTGATAAAGGAATATTCATTTATTCTATGTGGGATGGCTACAAAAATGAAGCGACAACGAAAGACTTCATCGACTTCCTTGTTAGTAGGGGAATGACTGTCAAGCAGATTCACACAAGTGGACATGCAGATAGAGCTGCACTAAAAAAAATGGTTGATGTCTTGAAACCAAAAAACCTTGTTCCAATACACACGTTCGAAGGTGCAAAATACGAAAAGATATTTACAGGAATTAAAGTGTTACGGATAAATGATAATGAGGTGGTAACGATTGACTAGAGCAAACAATAATGTGCTGAACCGACCCCCAAAAACCCCCTCGATTCTCCTTGACTCCCCAGTAGCAGTTGTGTAGGATAGGGTCACTCAGTCAGGGAATGAGGTTGCCACCAAGTCAATCCGGCATATACTATCGCAGTCTGTTAATTCGGACGTTGGGCGGCAAACAAAATGCAATTTAAAGTAAAAGATGTAAGAGAGAGGAGAAAGAAATGGATGCCGATAGTGGGTCGCTTTATATTGGCATTTGGTGATATTGAGAACGTAACATATTTTGCAATCAAACAATTGCCGGTAGATAAAATTTACGAAACTTCCTGGAAATTAAACTTTGGGACAAGAGTTGATTTAGTGCTGGAACTGGTGAATAACCTAACAAAGGCTACAGCTGAAATGAAGGAAGAGTTCAGAACTCTACTAATAGAAGCAAAACAACTTTCGGTTATTAGAAACACCGTTGCACATAGTCCGCTTATGCTAATGGTATATCAGCACAAATCAGAAGAGTGGGCATTTGTACATGAAGAATCTCTAGCTAATATCAGAAATGCGGAAAATTCAATTACGATTGAAAAGTTAACTGAATACACGGACAGAGCTGAAGTATTGGCAACAGAGTTATATGAGAGCTACCAAAAGATATACCAAATTGAAGATTTAGATGAGAGCATCTAACAACTCAAATACGACTGCAATGGGCGGCTTCCCTTGAGCTTGAGTCCGCTTCCAGAATCTGTTTTCAATCAGCTTGGCGGCAAGAGGGCAATAACAGGTATAGCGTGCAATCCGTAGTCTCTGCTATAATCTCAGGCAATAAACGGGTTGCCGCCAAGTCAATCCGGCCAGCCTGTTAATTCGGACGTTAGAGTGCAAAAATGAATACACTTACGTTTCAGCTTGAATACGAATGGATGCCATTCAAGGTAAATGATCGTCACTTGATTTTTCGTGAATACGAAGATAACGGCATAAGGCTCGAACAAGGAGAATGCAGTCACCGGGATGCAGCCATATACAAATGGGAAGGCACAATCACTGAAGGGGTAAACAAAGGGAAAACGGGAATTCTCATAGGCGAAACCGATGATATTAGGGCACGACTTAACCAATACAAATCCGGAACACAAAAAAGCGGAAACAAATATTGGCGAGAGTATTTTTTGAGGAATGGAAGTATAGGCTATTGGGTGTTGAATCTAAAGAAATGTTCCCTTGGCGACAAAATAATGGATTCTAAGCAAATTGAAAGAAAAAATTTTCGCCTTGTCTTGGAGCAGTCGCTTGTAATGGAGTTACTTGGTAATTGTGATCAATCCCAAACATGGGTTGTAAATAGAATGCAATAAAGGCTGGCTAACAAATCACTCCAGCGGATGATGAAGGTATTTGGTGCCCGCATTATACGCCTCTCGTATCAGGTCTGCAACTATCAGCAATCCACAACACATCCTTGACTCCCAAGTTGTGGTTGTGTAGGATAGGGGCACTCAACCAGAACCAGGAATGTACTACAATCTCTCTCCTGATAAGGTTCTACTGTTAGAAGATTTGTCATTGGTGTGAAACAGCCAATGATTGCTCTCACAAACAGGTCTTGGAGACTGAAGAAAATATGAATGATACTGCTTCAAATGGTTTGGCCTTTATCAAAGAAGTTGCCAAGTATTTCATGGATTTCCTAGAAACAGATTTTCATAAAAGAAGAAATCCCAAGAGAACTGTCAAACTTCGTAGTGATAGCAACCTCCTTGTAGGTATTGACCTCGCAAAATATCCCACTTTCTCGAAGGCCACTTGGAAAACCATCGCTCAAGGTTTTGATAAAGGCCCCATTGCTCAGATAGGGAAGGGAGCCTACCAAGCCAATATACCTCAAGACCTCCTTCAGCTGATTACACTTCAAAGGGAATCTCTGACTATCCAACAGGTTGATGACGTATTAAATGCAATTACTGAGTCCATAACAATGGCCAGCACATCAAATAACACGGAATATGATCAGGCAATTCTTATTGCTTTGGAGAGTACCGAGACTATTATCAAAGAGCAATTCGTTCTTCCTTTCATATCGAATCTTGAAAAGCCTCTCAAGAGCCTCAATTTAGGTGATGAAAATACTACCTACATGATGGAAGAGGAACTCACAGGCATTCTCATCCGGGCATTAGAAGACAAAATTGCCAGTATAGTACGCCTATTTATCACTGGGGAACGTCCTGATGTTGCCAATGAATTGTCCTTGGTTTTCAATTTAAATGATGTCAAGAACGAAATTGCGTCATTTTTCAATAGCTACCAAGTCAAAGATTTATATGCTGAACTATATGAAATTGATCGAAATAAAAACATCTTAGATAAGCAGGACACATACCTGTATTTCTGTGATATTTCTTTCCGCAACGCCAAGTATCCGATATTCTACATTCCATTTGCTGTAGAGCGACAAATGGACCAGATCTATATCAATTTTGATAGTGAAGTCTATATCAATAAAAAAGCTCTTGAATATATAGTCCAAGAGTATAACGCACAGTTCGGTAAGAAAGGAAGTCTACAGACAATTGGAGAGAGAATACTGTATTTATCACAATATAAGAACGATTTTCTACCTGTTGTCGATAACGTGATTAATGAAATAATCAATTTCTTCGAACTTGATGCAGCAATCAATATTAAGAATTCGTCTAGGCAAGTCGCAAAGGGTCCCGCAGTCAGAGTATCAAATTCGTGCTATTTCAATCTTGCCGACAAATCAGATGAAGCGTTGATAAATGATTATGAAGAAATACTCCAGTTGCTTTCCCAAGACGATAGCGTTCTTGGTGAAGCTTTCAACAAACTGATTGATGACTTTATTCGCACGGAGCCGAAGTCATTCAATGGCGAAATCGAAGATGAGTGGGATGATGCCAGTATCAGTGATAGGCTGGTTTTTGAGAGCCCGATTCCTTTGAACAGTGAACAGAGGCAAATAATAGCTGCAACACGCAAAGATGACTGTAAATACATCACCGTTGAAGGGCCACCTGGAACTGGTAAAAGTCATACCATAACGGCTATAGCCTTTGATGCCATATTGGAAAACAAGTCCATCTTAGTATTATCTGATAAAAAAGAGGCCCTTGATGTAGTCGAAGACAAAATTACTCAGACAATGAATCAAGTGCGATATGACAAAAAATTCCAGAATCCAATTCTTCGTTTAGGTAAGACGGGTAATACCTATAACCAGATATTATCATCTGCATCAATCGAAAACATCAAAACCCATCATCGTGTAATTAAAAAGGAACACAAGAACTTAAAAGCAAACATCCAAAAAGAACAATCGACTTTGCATGAGGACATTGAGGCTGAAGTGCTTTCATATGGCGAGATTGACATGGCTGAGATTATCGAGTTGATCGACTTGGAATCTTTCTATACGAATAACCAGTGTCTCTTTGATTTGGACGAAGCTCTACAAATGCCAAACTCAGCTATTGAGCTAGAAGAATTCAGAGGAATTCTATGTAAGCTTAACATGTTGTTTGCTGATACTAATAAACAAAGTGAAATTGCTAGATTATTGCAGACGCTTGACATATCAATCAGCGATTTCGACAACCTAAACAAAATTTGTCGAGTTTTAACAGAAATTGTCGTGATTATTGAGGATATTAGCCTGTTGAAGAATTCCCACCAAAAAGCAATTGCTTTGTTTATACAGTTCCCTGTTTTTTCGGACGCTCATTGTGAAAGCCTTGGGACCTTTGTCGAACGATATACGAACCTCAAAAACAGGTTTTTTGGATATTTTCTAAAAGGCAAGAAAGTCGACAAATTAAACAAAGAATTCAAACAGGCTTTTCCGCATTCGGATTTTGAGCATCCCCACATGTGTCTTGATCAATTTAATGCCATTTTGCATTTTATTGCCTACGCAAAAAATGTAGAGCAGCGTCATGCTGCTACACTCAATTCTGTACCTGATTTTCTGAAAACACTTCATGGTCTTTTCAGCGACATTTCATTGCTCTCGTTAGGCAAAGAACTCATTATTCTCAAAAAAGACTTGCGGTACTTGGAAAAGAATCTTTGCAAATACCCAGTTACTTTGAGCAATACTGGTATCGACATGGAAAACATCCAAAGTCTATCGAGCAACTCTTTGATCGAAATGCCAGATAGTGATTTCGACAAAATGGTCAGGTATATCAACCTAAATCAGAAGATCACTTATTCATTCAACACGATTCAACCTGTTAATTACGGAATGCGTAAAGAAAAAATTGAAGAACTCGTTACAGCTGAAATGACCTATTTGTTGGATGGGCGAGTGGTCAATTTCTACGAAAACAGCCGTGCCACTGCCAAAGCACTTCGAGACATAATAAAGCATAAGAAACGATTCCCGAAGCAAGAATTTGCGAAATTGAAGGAAGCTTTCCCTTGTATTTTGGCGGGAATACGAGATTATGCAGAGTATATTCCCCTTGCACCTGAAATATTTGATTTGGTCATCATCGATGAAGCAAGTCAAGTTAGCGTTGCCCAAGCATTTCCGGCTTTACTACGAGCAAAAAAAGTCATCATACTCGGTGACAAAAGGCAGTTTAGTAATGTTAAAGCTGCACAAGCTAGATCTGATACAAACAGGGCATATATCAACAACTTGGAAAGTAGTTTCAAACACCATGTGTCACAGGACCAAACAAAGCTTGTCAAATTAGAAAAATTCAACATCAAGTCGTCTATTTTGGAATTCTTTGAGTATATTACAAATTTCAACATTCAATTAATGAAATACTTCAGGGGTTACAAGGAAATTATTTCCTACTCCAATTATTACTTCTATCAAGATAGCCTGCAAGTTATGAAAATCAGAGGAAAGCCAATTGATGATGTTCTCAAACTGACATTCGTTGAGCATGATGGCAAGAAAGAGCTTTCTCAAAACACAAATACACCTGAAATACAATACATCATTTCGGAGCTTCAGAGTCTTAAGGAAAATGGCATTGAAGTAACTGTTGGTATCATCACTCCACACACAAACCAACAAAAGCTTGCCATGGAACTAATCAGTAAACTGCCCGAGAGGGATTATTTCTTCGACAACTTTAAGCTGAAAATAATGACATTCGATACCTGTCAAGGTGAAGAGAGGGATTTAGTTTTCTATTCGATGGTTGCAACAAATGAATCAGATCGCCTTTGGGGTGTTTTCATCAAGGATCTTACCAGCGTTGATTTGGAAGAAGAAAGTAAGATCAAAGCACAAAGACTCAACGTTGGCTTCAGCCGGGGTAAAGAGTGTATAAACTTGGTGTTGAGCAAACCACTCGACAAATACAATGGTGCAATAGGAGATGCTCTTCGGCATTATCAAAAGGTTCTTTTAGATGCAAAAAAGGAACGAACAGCTACAGATGTAGACTCCCGTTCCGCAATGGAACCAGCTGTCCTAAACTGGTTCTACCAAACAAAATTCTGGAAGCAGAATCGTGAAAACATAGATTTCATTCCTGGTTTTGAGATTGGCAAATATCTTCGACAGTTAGACAAAACATACCAACACCCGAACTATATAGTTGATTTCCTCCTCGTCTACCGTACAAATAATCGAGAACATAAAATTATCATCGAATATGACGGTTTCAAGGAACATTTCCAAGATGTAGATAATAGGAACGAATTTCGTCATGATTATTATTACTCAGAAGAAGATGTTTACCGAGAGAAAGTTCTTATAAGTTATGGTTACAAATTCTTAAGGATCAACAAGTTCAATGTTGGGAAAAATCCAATTGATACACTCGACCATCGTATTGACTCATTATTGTCGCAACGTTCAGCCAACACTGAATTTCTAGATGGAATTCACGAAACTATTGAAAGTATTCAAAATGGTGCTGTTCGCCAATGTCCAAAGTGTAAAGAAAACAGAGACCTAGATGATTTTAAAGATGACACCTTGATTTCTGGCTGGGGTAAAATATGCAATCCATGCAAAAAAGAGAAAAAGCTCAAGCCAAAAACCACTGCTAAGGTAAAACCCAGTGCCAAATACACCTCAGGCAAAACCAATTGTCCAAGATGTGGCTCTCGCATGGTTATTCGAAACGGTCGATATGGTGAGTTCCGGGGTTGTTCCAAATTCCCATATTGCAGGGGAACTCGGAAGTTGTAGGATGAAGTCATTACTCTTTCACCTCATTGACTCCCAAGTAGCAGTTGTGTAGGATAGGGACACTCTGTCAGGGAATGAGGTTGCCGCCAAATCGATCCGGCAAGCCTGTTAATTCGGACGTTAGCACTGTATGTGCCATATCAACAAACGGATTAAAACAAGAAAATCATGAAAAGAAGAGTAGTTTTATTCACATTACTGACTATCGCTATAATGGCAGGAGGGTGCGATCTGCCAGAAGATGATGTACACGTAATTAAACAAACACCAGAGGTGGCTCCACAAACACCTTCACCAAATAGTAAGGTAGTGCCTCCTCAACCTGAGCTAACATACGAACCAACTCCAGAACCAACTATCGAAATCAAGTTCTCTCTAACCACTGAGGGAGGACATGGTCCTCATGATTGCTATGATCCTGATGATGGCTACAAATATATAATTGCTGATCTCGATATTACCAACAATGGTTATGAGGAATTTGAGGTAAATTCATACAACTATTACCTTATCGGCAATAAAGTTAAGTATGATCGAGAATGTAGTTGGATCTGTGATAAAGACGTCAGATTGCCAGCCGTTACATTATTGGATGGAGGGAACGTTTCGGGCTACCTTGCATTTGAAATACCGAAGGGAGCATCACCTTCTGTTATTGGCTATGACGCTGTATGGGAAGAATACAATATTGAATGGATAGACAATGTTGAGGTAACAACGAATATGGAAGAAATTCCAACAAACGTACCTACTCCAACATTGTCAATCAAACCTACTCCGACACCCTCAATTAAACCTATTTCAACACCATCAATTGATGAAGAGCCATACGAAGAAACAGAAACATACTATGAATTAAAAACACTCGAATATGAGGTTTCAAACTCTTATATAGAGGATGGTTCTTATGAATCTTTTTCAATGTTCTCCTCTTGGGTAACTGTCTACTATCCTATAGGCTTTGTAGAATTAATAAACACTGATACGGATGCAGGACAATTTGTAGTTAACTTCACGTGCTATATTATTGATTACCACACGGTTGATATACTTAGAGCATCTGGTGCCACTGTGCATACTGATGAAGAATCAATTAAAAATATCGGACAAGGATGGAGCGGACAGGTAGAGATATACCTAGAAGCAGGTGAAACAGGCGTAGTCGAATATTCTATGAGGGATCGAATTCCTACGTATGATGATGTCTACTGGACGTGGGACTACGAAGTTACGGCACCAAATGTGCAAATCCAGAAAGAACGTGCCGTTACCAATTAGCGTTCGGTCGAGAAAACGAGACCACTTTCTAGTTGATATCCAATTTCGTTTGATGAATACAAAAAGTTCTCTGTATTCTTTTTGGTTTATTCCCTCTATCTACCTACTTTTTTAATTTAAAAAGATTCCTTCCGTCACCTCCACCCCTATAAAAAGGGGATTGACGGAATCAACTTTGATGATCAAAACCGCCATTACATGCTCTAATGGTTCAGGATAGTCAAGCAAGATGGTAAATATGCTCATGATAGCATTACTAATTGATGCATATAGTATTTATGGAGACCAATATAGAAACGATGGATCATTTCATCAGCCGATTATGACTTAAATAGCAAAAACTTGAAGCATTTGTGTGGAATCATAATATTGAAATTCTTTCTTCTTGACTCCCCAGTTGTAGTTGTGTAGGATAAGGGCAAATTGTGGGACAACAACAATACTATCGTCATTGTAGCTATGTGAAATGCTGTTTTTCAAAGAGACAGAACCTTCTCTTGACTCATATTGGCGATCAGTCATTCTTTTTGGTCGAAACGTAGTCTCATATAAGTTCGCACTTGCTAAAAGCCTTTTTGAATTGGTAAATTCAGAAACAACTTTCGTGACTCTCGAAGACCTTGGTAAACGTATGTTTGATAGCTACGATGAGCTAATCCAGCTTTAAATCGCCCAATATTGTTCAGCGAACAAGTCTCAGTCCAATTATGCAACAGTGCAATTTGCATCACAGAAGAACCAAAAAGAGGTGGGAATGAAAAAGCTGACGATTGTATTGATGATACTACTTATCATGGTGTCTAGTCTCGGGGCAGTCGCTTGCAGTGGGGGGAAAGAGCAAGACAAAAAAATGCCGGAGTCTCCATCTACACCAACACTCAAACTAACTCCTACGCCAACACCTACACGACATCACAGCGAATTCACACTTTCGGATGCCCCCCAATTGCTTGACTTGTCATCATTACTTCCCGGCACATTTGAACATATCGATGCTGCGAGCGAAGGAATGTCCAATGCAGACATAGGTCTTGGACCAGTCTTTAGCGAAGTTCAGGTTTTCCTCAGTGAGGAACCATATCAACTTATATACATGTACCTATGCGTAGTTGAAAGCAGGATTGAAAAAGCAGCTTCCGATGCTTTGCTCAGAGATGATGACCAAATCGAATCCATTCTTCTGGAGAACATTCGAGCTGGTGCAGCCGAAGAAGGAATCTACGATATGAAGTTCGCTAACACCCTCGTTTCTCATCCAAACGTGGGCGACATAGCCGCTTTAGGACAGGGAACAATAGAGGCATACGGTGCAAGTTCTGGTTTTGATATATTGTTCTTCCGAAGAAATGATACGTACATATTCTTATGCTCAGTTTACTCACCCAATGAGAGTTTTGAATCTGTGGAACTTATCGGTACAGTATTGGATGACAGGTTACTCAATTGGGGGCAGTACTAAACATTCTTGGTTAGGCATGCCATCCAACAACTCATCACAACTACGGCATGCCATCCAACAACTCATGACAACAACGACTGTTATGTAGAAAGTCAAGCAAATGTGAATGAATTGATATCGACGGGGCGTAGGCTTATCGATCCCGAGCGCGTAGGCAGTCAAGGGCAAGTGTGAGACCGGATAGTCC
>JAAGZO010000751.1 GCA_024206195.1 bacterium
ACTGAACCCTGTATGTTGGTTCCATATGCCATAGGATGGTACTTCCACGATGGTGAGAAGTGGAAGTATCAGGCTAAATATGGGCTCAAAACATCTATGGTTGACTTTATAGGTTGGTTGTTGGCAAACGAAGCTAAACATGGTCCATTCAGGATCATAGGATACAACTCTAGCCGCTTTGACAACTTTGTCTTAGCTGCATATGCAAATAATTATTATGAGGCTGTCAATATCCCTATCTATGCTAACAACACAATTTACAGAGCTAATATAAACAACTCAATAACTTGGGACTTGTGTCAGTTCACGAAGACCTCATTGGCTCAAGCTTGTAAGAGTTTCAATAGTAAGACTCATAAACTTGAAGGATTCGATCATGTTGAACCACAAACTGCCTTTGATAATTCACTCTTTGATGATTGGTTAATTGATAACAAAGAATCTCTTAAAAAGTATCTATATAATGACGTTAAATCACTACAGGAGTTGTTTGAGATCGTATCAACCTCAGTTGAAGAACTGACAGGAGCTAAAGTAACTTCACATCTAACGATAGCTGGTATGGGATATGCTCTGTTCAGCAAAGAAGCAGACTTTGAGAAAATCAAACAGATAGACTTAGATGACTTTTTCAGAGAGAGTATGATTGGAGGTAGAACACAGAGTTTTGTAGGAAGAAGACATATCAAGAGCAAACATTCCTTCAAGTTTGCAGATGTGAATTCCTTGTATCCAGCAGTTATGTTAGACAATGAATACCCTATAGGATCACCAGATCATGTTGAAAAATATGTACCTGGTAAGCTGGGGATCTATAAGTGTAGAATTACACAGACGATGTTAAAGAGAAAGTTGAAAGATAGTGTGATTGGTAAGCTGGATATACCTTGTGTTATCCCTTACAGGGTGCCTGGTTCCAATCTCAACTGGAATCATCGTGAAGAGTTTGAAGTTACCTTGACCTCAGTTGACATAGAATGTGTAAGAAGAGCTGGGTATCACATTGAGGTTTGTAGTGGCATAATCTTTGAAGAAACAAGTAGAACCATTTTCGATAACTATATGAAGCCTTTCAAGGCTAGAAAGATAAGTGAGGATCTTCTAAAAGAACATCATTCAAAATTATACAATCCAGGGATTCGTACTATGTGTAAACTTTTTATGAACAGTCTATCTGGGAAACTACTTGAAAGAAATCATAAATACAGACAGGTCTTCATCAAGTCAGAGTTTCAGTTCAA
>JAAGZO010000752.1 GCA_024206195.1 bacterium
AGTAAAAGTTTGTCTAATTAAAAAAAATGATTTTTAGGTCATGCAGAGGAGGAATTGGAGAAGGTCCTACTATGCAAAGGAAGTGGAATGTAGAAAGTCACAGAAAATGCTCCACAGGACTATCCATCCATTGGTAAAGAAGAGGGAGTGAAGTCGATACAGGCCCATTTTCAAGACTGAACATCCATCAGCGAAGAAGAGGGAGCGAAGTCGATACAAGCCCATTTACAAGACTGAACATCCATCAGGGAAGAAGAGGGAGGAAAGATCACATTATTTGAAACATCCTGATGAGGCAAAGAAGAGGTCTACAGTCTACAGAGAAAGGCATAGGCTGGAGGAGCGCCTCAGATCATCGCAGAACCGGAAGTTCTCTATGCGGAAGAATCAGTGGCAGCGAGCTTGGCTAATTCATCTGTATGTTTTTTTAAACAGTACTTTCAGTTATTGCATTGAACTTTATGAGGCCAAATTTAGGAATAAGCTGAATCAGTCAAAACGTCACCCTGGTTCTGACCCAAAGCTGGTTGATATGATCAAGGAGCTGGCATGATGCAACATTATCGACTCATCTAAGGTAATCTAAACTGCATTCTTTCAATTGTATTTTCACAACGTTCAGCAGTTACCAGAAAGTTAGGAAATTTGTGCTCAATGTGGGAGTTTAGTCCAACAACTAAGTAATTATACCATATCACATGTACATTGTGACAGAACATAAACAGTACAATCACATTCGTACATGTCTA
>JAAGZO010000753.1 GCA_024206195.1 bacterium
CTAACTCTCTCAAGATCTTTAGCTAAGTCATCTAAATATCTAACATAAGCATCATCTGCTTCCTTCTCATACTTAGCTATAGTAGGCTTCCATTTCTTCATCAACTTACTATCCATAACTACATGCATCTCTTTATAATAGCCATAAGTCTCTTTTAAGGATCTTACTTTCTGTTTTGCTACAAGCATCTCAAACTTAGCTTTACTGTACTTACTTGCTGGAGTCCATTTCTTCTCCATAGGTTTAAGAAAATCCATAACTTTCTGTGGCTCATTAATAACTGTCATTTTACTAAAAGGCAGCTTCTCCTTAAGTTTGGCCTTACCAAACTCTTCTAGACTAGGATCAACCTTACCATACTTACCTTTAGCATAATCATAAAGACGTTGCATATAAGGCTTCTCACTTTCCAACACTCCATAGGATGTCTTAGTAAAACCCTTCCTATCTAAAGCAGTCTTATAAGAAAAGTCTTTCCAGCTTTCTTTTAAATTCTTTTCTAATTTCTTTCTCCAAACTGTACCTACAGCAGCTTTCTCAGCTCCTCGACTGCCCCAAAGATAACCGCCAGCTCTAGCAAGCATTTCACCTGACTCTTCCATGAAACCCTCAGTTAGATACTCTAATCTGTACCTAATCCTTTCATACTTTCCTACAGGCCAATCAGTTACATCTACACCATATTCTCTAATTCCCTCACTCAACTCACTAAATGACTTAATTAAAGACTCATCATTCTGAGCTGCTTGTTTGAGTGCAGGTGATGTATCAGTACTCTTATCTAGTATACGTGCTAAAGCAGTTTCAGGGGCACCTTCCTTCATAATCTTAACAACTTTCTCATTATGTATAAGTTTATCTACATTAAAACTAGTCAAATCCTTAACATCACGAGCAATTATATGAGTGAATTCATGCATTGTTGTAGGATCTGGTCCATAATTCCTATAACCTCTCGGACCATAGAGTTCCTTTCTAAGAGCTACTAATCCTCCTCCACCTCCACGTGAGGCATCATAAGCCATACCCAATGTATTCCTACCAAACTCAGGATTTTTAGCTGGTCTTACATCCAAACCAAGATTTTTCTTAAACCATCTAGCAGTCTCTCTTATATTAGGATTTCCTGGGTCAGCTGCAGGAATTAACCATTGATAAGCATCTTCGCCTGTTCTACCTACATCCAATATATCCCTAACTGCCTTAGCTGCTTTACCTGCACCAGGTATCTTACCAGCATATAAAGCTTTATTAAATAACTGCTTTGACACCCATCTCAAAGGAACACCTGTATGTAAACTACCAGCTATAGCCAACTTAGCTAATTTACCCATAGGCAAGACATCAGC
>JAAGZO010000754.1 GCA_024206195.1 bacterium
AGATATCTCACGGAAATCATGATAATCCTGTCGATGACCAACCATTGCAGCCAGTTTATAATCTGCCACATAGGTAATCTTATAACTGCCACCATGCAGAAACTCAATCACTATCTCATCCTGATCATATAATTTTTGAACAGGATCTGGGAATGGAACTTTGTACTGATTCCAGAAGGCTTCTACTTCCTCTAATCTTTCTTTTTCTTCTTGTTCTGCTAAATCGATTTGCTCTACAACAACAGGTATTTCTTCTTCATCTTCTCCAGTAAAGAGAGTAAAAAGAAATATAGCCAGCAAAGAAAAAAGCAATACACCAACTATGATAAAAACAAGACTATTAGATGAAGTGTCCGCAGATTCGGGTTTGCTTCCATGCTTTTCATCAATTATCTTGGTTAATACACGCTCTGCATCCTCTTGAGAAAGCCCGTGATTAGGGAGATCCTGGATAACTGCCTCAAGATGCTCTCCTTTTTTCACTCTTTTTTTTGCGTATTTTACCCATTCATCAATCATTTTGCATTCAACTTTTTTCCACATCTCTTACAATACAATGCATCACTATCATTTCTTGAAAAACTGCAAGAAAAACATCTGCGAGCATTATTCGTATTGGATTTAATCAGTTCTGCAGAAACTATTCCTGTTGGAACTGCAATGATTCCATAGCCTATGATCATTAGAATAGCAGATATGCTTTTTCCAAGAGCTGTTACAGGAACAATATCTCCAAAACCAACAGTAGTTATAGTAACAACTGCCCAATACATGCTTGTCAGAATGTCAGTAAAACCATTTTCAGGACCTTCAATAACATACATCAATGAACCCATTATAATTATAAGTAAAAAAACAGTAAACAGGAAAACAATGATTTTTTGCTTGCTTGCTTTCAAAGCTTTAATTAGAATATTAGATGCACTAACATATCGTCTCAATTTAAAGAGTCTGAACATTCTCAAAAATCTTAAAATTCTGAAAACAGCCAACGCCTGCATTCCTGGAAAAAACAGACTCAAATAAGTAGGCAGGATAGATATCAGATCAACAAATCCAAAGAAACTGAAGATATACCTCAAAGGCCTTCCTATTGAAATGATTCTCAAAAAGTACTCAATAGTAAACAGTACTGTAAAAACCCATTCTGCAGTTCTTAAAAAATGACCATGAACTAAAGCTATCGAATGAACACTCTCTAAAATTACGAACAAAACACTAAGCAAGATAGAAACAATAAGCAGAATATCAAACAATAAACCAGGAACAGTATCTGACTCATAAATAATCCTTCTAATCTTCTCTCTAAGAAACCTCTTTTCAACCATGATTATACCAGAATTTAAGGATATATAAAACTATCTGAAAATTTTCCGGATTACATTGAGTGTTATACCCTCATTATCGCACTTGCATCATCCATTACTCGCAGGGGTTACAGAAATATAGCCGCAGCCTGATGGTTCTGGGAATTGCAATGGATCGCATATTTGCGGCGATGCGCATAAGCTGTCATCTGCAGTGTTTATGCACTGCGAACTGGCTTCATCACAGGTATCAGTTGTGCAGCTGAACAAATCTGAGCAGTTTCTGAGTTCAGCACCAGTGCAAACGCCTGCTTGACAAGACTCATTAATCATGCAATATAATCCATCATCACAAGAAGCCCCATCAATCCTTCCTGTGCATTCGGTTACAATTCCGCAGCCTGAAGGGGTATTGAACATAAATGGATTGCAAACTTCAGGGGATGTGCATAGCCCATCATCCGGAATATTGATGCATAGATCATATGTCTCATCGCAACTGTCTGAAGTGCATTCAAATGAATCAGAACAATTCATAGTGTCTGAAATGCAGGATCCTGAAGAACATCTGTCGTTTATCGTGCAATAAAGCAAGTCATCACATGAATTAGCATCATTATTTACAAAATCACATTGGGCTGTTAAATCATCGCAGGAATCATCTGTGCATGGATTTGAATCATCGCATGTTTTTTGAGAACATGAGCACCCGCTTACATCCACTACTTCGCCCGCTGGCGTAGCCAGACAAGAATCTTGCGTATCTGTCACACCATCACCATCAAAATCTGTTACAATCTCATCGACTAACATTACACTCATTTCTGCTAACACTTCAATTTCCTTTCCTAAGCTCATAACTCCTTGTTCTATTGCTATCCATACTACGATTTCTGTGTTGTGTGTGTCGCAGTCGTCATTTCCGTCTTGTTCGCAGTATCTGAAATCAAATCCTGTGTTTGTAATGCTTCTTGCCCATGGGTATTGTGGATCTTGAGGTCCGTCATCATCATTTTGTGTGACTGCTATGATTGGATTATTCATTTGTTCTGTGAATGTTGCAGTTGTCCATGCGCTGTTTCTTATGTCTGCAGATCCTGCTTGTAGTCCTGTTATGTTTGCAGAATTAATGTCTATTGC
>JAAGZO010000755.1 GCA_024206195.1 bacterium
ACCTGAAGCCCACTTGAGGCAGTTTGTGTAGAGATTAAAGGTGAGGTTGCAAGTTACATTCATAGTGCAAACAAGTGCTGGTACACTTTGAGCACTATTGCCTCCAATACCAGAAATAGCTTTCTTATATCCAAGTGTTGGAGGATTAATCGTAAAATACTTCCCTCCTGGATGATTCATTCCAATGTTATTCATTCTTGATCTGATAACGACCGCTACTGGCATCACAGAAGATGGGAGTTGAGATGTCGAATCAATTGTTTCCCCTTTTATGAAGTAATTCCTTAAATCAAGGCTTATGGGGTCTATCGTTGCATCTAAAGATGGATTTGTAGGAAAGTCTTCAAAAGCAGTATTATCTGCTTTTAAAGGAAAGAAAGACTTTCTATAGCCAGGGATGCTTGCAGTTCCTTCCGTTGTCGCAGTAGCTACTGCTCCTACTGCACTATCTGTACAAAGTTCTGCTGGGTATCCTATTTGCCAAGAAACAGCGCAACTTGTTTTGCTGAGAGTACCAGCCATGAACCAGGTCTTACTAAAGTAAATTTCTAGGATTCCTTGTTGTTGAATCCACAACGAATTAACATTAGAAGAATCAGCTGCCGCTACGTCATTTTTAAATAAAGGAGAAGGAAATCCAGCCTTGGAATCTTTATCATGTGTAGTTTTGAATATGGCAAAGTCTCCTCTTATTAGGACTCCATTAGACGTGTTTAAGATTACATTTCCTGCAAGACCGGAATAAAGAAAGAGAGGTTGCCAAGAGCTAGTAGCTCCTGTCCCATCAGTTTGGTAACCATAACCTGATTTTGAGGCACTCGGTGCTGCTAGTGGTCCAGCTGCATGAGTATCCATTACATAACCTGAAGTAGGAGCTGGAAGAGTAGCAGCTGGCACAGCTAAAAACACAGGATCAGTAAACTCCTTATACATTAGAAGATCATACTTAGATCCACTCGGTTGAATAGCTAAAGCAGCATTTGGGGCTGGAGCAGCACTTGCCTGCTTTGTATTTGTTTGATAGTAAAGCTTTCCCTCAGTTCCATCTCCATAACAGTCATACTGTTCGAATCCTAAATATATAGGAGAAGGACTTTTGATATGTCCTCCTCTAAAGGCAGACCAGCATTTATTAGTTGATTCTTTATTTGCTGTTCCGATTAAATCATCAGTGTCATTAAATTTCCCAGTAAACACACCAGTTGTCAATACTAATTTCTTTGTTAGATCTATTTTCTTGTAAATATTTATTCCGAATTTTATTTTAGTGAAAGTAGTAGCTGATGTTGAGCTTGTAAGAGGATCAGCTAAATTAGTGCTTGAAGAAGTTGCTTCATCATTTGGCTTACCGCATACATCAGC
>JAAGZO010000756.1 GCA_024206195.1 bacterium
CTTTGTGGATCTTGTTGTTTTCGTAGAGGGCAATATTTGCAGCTATTGACGCAAACATTCGAAACTAGCGTCTTGAAAAGAAAAGTCTTGCGTCCATTATCGAGAGCGACGGGGTATATCCATTTGTCATCCTCTGACCTATGGCGACGATCAGCACTATTCATTCCACAGGCGCAGGCAAGGTCATATTGAGAATCCTGTGATAGGATTGTAAGCTTCTCTCTCGTATCGGGAGTTTTATGTATGAATGGCATTTTCTCTGTCTTATTTCACTTACTAGAAATGTAAGAGGTCTGCTATTGATCAATCCCCTAAATCCCCCAATCCTGGGGGACTTTTATAGCTGGGGGACACCCCCAGATCCCCGGCATGATGTTTCCTGCACCTCTTTAGGGGAAATCCTTAGATTCCTCTGGTATTGTATATATCCCCCGTATCCCCCAGGATTGCATTAATAGAATTAAGGGTGTTTTTTCTTAAGGGTAGAAAAAGATATGGACGCTTTCGCTATTAGTTCGTCATCCATGTATATCGATGAGTCAACTCTTGCCATTTTCTTCCCTTTGTTTATAACTTCTGCTCTGCAAATTAGCTTGCCTGATTTCACTTGCTTGAAGTAGGCGATGTTGAAATCTGTAGTAAGAGGCACTTCTTCATAGGATGCTAAAATGGCCATTCCACCAGTTACATCAGC
>JAAGZO010000757.1 GCA_024206195.1 bacterium
GCAATAGAACTTGCATCCTTCTATCGTGTTCTCAATGCGGAGTACATTACTCTGGCTGCATTCAAGGTGAGGAACCTTCCGGACAGAACCGATCTGTAGCCTATCAGTTATGGTTTTATAGTCGTCAGGGTTAATATCCATAGGTTCCTCCGATCAATAATGTTTAATAACGGGGATCAGTCGTGCGTAATTTCACTAACATTTTCCGCACCACGGATCGGTTAATTCCTTGCCACAACCTGAACACTTGCACACAGGAGCATCGATCTGCATTTGAGTATTGGACGGCTCGTTGAGAATACCAAGTGCCAAAGCTAACCCATTCACCGTTCCACCAGACCAGATTATGCCCGACTCATTTCCTCTTTCGGTATCTTTTTCTGCTTTGGCATTCCACTCATTCATTAACTGTTTAATCTGTTTAATTTTATTCATAGTCCGCTATCCCACATAAGGCGTATATCTTCTGATGTAACATCACTGTCCTCGTCGATAATGAAACATTTATCGAGTACCCGTGTTAAACCTACGCAGCTATCTAATCCCTCGCAATCCTCGCATTCGATCTCAAGCCAGGGATGCTCTATGAAACTGGGTTCCTTATGAGATGCCTTAAGATGAAGGAATACCGCTACAGGTGGGTCGCATTTACCTAGTACCAGTAATAAGCATTCCTGTCCGTATTTATCACCTAACTCTAAGAGTGCCGTTTGAATATGAATGTACTCTAATGCCTCATCCGGCATGACAAAGGCGTACGACTCCTCTTCGTTACCGTTGTACCGTCCTGATACAGGTACAACACTGTAATCGAACCCAGCTAGTTCCAGTAAATCATGGAGTAAATCAAGGTTCCGGCGTGCATTCTCTGTCTTAGTTCTATCCGTTAGATATGCTGTAATAATGATGTACGTACTGTTATGAATTTGCATTCTTAGCCCCCCGTATAGCTTTTAATTCTCTGTATTCGTTGTAACCAAAAGACATCTCACCCATAACTGAAATCATTTCATCTAAATCACTCTCAGATTCAATCTTTATTTCTACTATTATAGGGGTAAATGCCGGTACGTTCTTGTTTATTTTAATCTTCATTCCTAGTCTCCTTTAATTAATTATTGTATACTATGGTCTACACTATTGGCGGTAAGCGCAATGCTGATTCACCCCACCATAAAAGTTAGGTTGTCCGAGTGCATACCTCGAAATAGCACCAGCAACCCATATACCTTCTTCAATCAACTCAACTACGAAGTCAAAGAGATCATCATAAGTTTTCCCTTGTCTTGCAAGACCTTCAAGAGTACCGGCTGGTGTAACTCCACCAGGAGCTGACTTACCTGTGAAACAGGCTAGTATTCTATCTTTATCTTCTACCTCTACAATTGTTATACCGATGGATCTGTTACAGCCTACTACGATACCCTTTACTGCGTAATCCTTATCTGGATATAAGATGCTCACAAGCTTACCTTCTAACTCAGGGTAATCATCTCTGCCTACTGTACTAATTCTAATGTCTCTGTCTAATGTTGTCATGGTTGACTCCTTTAATTAATTATTGTGTATACTTTAGTCTACATTATCTACGATAAGCGCAATTAGCACCAGATGGCCCACCGGCGCAGATTACGCCGGATCTAGCTTTATATAGATCTAAAGACTTGATTGAACCAGCTTTAACTCCTGCTACAACAGTGTCGAAATATTTATCCCAGTTTTCCTTAAGACCAGAAGGATTCTCTTCCCAGTCAGGTAGAATTGGGCCAGAAGCACAGATAATGAAGAAA
>JAAGZO010000758.1 GCA_024206195.1 bacterium
AGTCAAAATCAAGAAGTCATCAGAGCGGAAGGTATATATTCGTTAGTTTATCAAACTATGAACAATACGCTTTTTGCTCCAATAATCAATGAAAATCTATGTGGACAGAGTTTGGATATGTCTAATTCTGTTCCTGTTGTTGCTATTAAAACTGTTTCTGATTTTGTTAAGGAAGACCAAACAGAACTATTATACATTCAAAAGCAATTTGCTGTGAAATCGAGGATAAAGATCAGTTTTGAACGGTTTTGTTTTGACAGAGCCTGTTTCAAACCCACGGATTCCAGAAATTTGCATATTTCACCTTATTGTTCACAGTTCCTATCATCGCGCAGTTGCAAGCTTAGTTCAGAGTTATTTTATGCATACAAAGAGAGTGGCTGTTTTACTCAAGCTCCACCTTATCTATTAACAGCTACTAATGAATGAAGTCGAAGTGAACAAAGAAGAAGTATGCCGCGAAAGCCAAATCGTTACAATGGAGGAAGAAGAAAATCCGAAAAGAGGAAAAGGGATAGAGTTAGTCAGTTGTCCGAGCAGTCCCTTGACAAAGCCGTTTCCGGTGGAGTCGGGACAAGCTCAGATACCCATTCTATCGGATCTGAAATTAAAAATCAACCCACAGTTGTTGGGGCACATGACTTGCAAGAGCAGTCAATCATTATCTGTCCCGATGCCGATACAATTGTCAGTATTCCCGAAGAATGTTCTTTACCCGACCCAGAACCGAACGAAAGTTCCATTCAAGGAGGCCAAAATTCGAGTGAAAAAATGCATGAAGGATATAATAGAAGCCGCATGTCAATTGATGGAAGAAATGTACCAGACATTGGAAGAGGAATACAGTCAGCCGATGAGCAGGACAGTAGTGATGGCGATTCCGCTATCCAAACAGTTAGCTCAGAAGAAATTCAAAGA
>JAAGZO010000759.1 GCA_024206195.1 bacterium
AACCATCAGGTGTGGGGCCGCGACTGATAGTGGTTCATGCAATAACAAAAGACGGTTGGGTAAATAACGCAGAACTGGTATTCGATTCTAAGCGAAGGACTGGTGATTATCATGGCCAAATGAACTGGGAAAACTTTTCGAAATGGTTCCAGACTCAGTTAATACCAAACATTCCAGGCAATTCTATTGTTATTTTGGACAATGCAAAATATCACAACGTATTGGTGGATAAATACCTTGGAACGGGTAGTACCAAAGAGCAACTGAGAAAGTGGCTTATCCATAATAATTACCATTGTTCTGAAGACATGCTTAAAGCAGAAATGCTCAAATTATATGAACGTGTAGCTCATGTTCCTCAATTTAGATTAGATCAACTTGCTGCAGAACATGGGATTTCAATTTTGCGAACTCCTCAATACCATCCAGAACTACAGCCAATTGAGACTTGCTGGGCAGTAGTTAAAAATTATATAGCCAAACATTGTGATTTTACAATGAAAGGGTTGCGTAGCAGAGTGCCGGAAGCTTTTGCAAAAGTCACTCCATATACATGTCAAAAAATTATTGCAAAGGTTGAGGATCAGGAAAATAAATATTGGATTGAAGATGAAAAGTTAGATGAAGAATTCTCTAAGAATTCTGAAGAGGTTTTTGCAGGCCGAAAGCTCTTTGAAGTAGAGGGATTGGAGCATCAGATTGAGGAATTGTAGGAAAATAGCTGTCAAGAGTTATTTTCGAGTATCAACCTTTTAGGGACGGACCTTAGTTCGACGATACTCATGCTTATAGAAGGAAATCCTCAGTGAATGATAGTAGTGGGCCTTCGCCGCAGTACGTTTAGCATCAGCCGACCGGAGCCGTAATGCGACGTTAGGAGCAGCGCAATGCTATGCGGACGAATATAATTGTTAGCTGCTGATTTAAGCACTTTTTAATATTTCTGGTTCTACACGAGACACAGCCTCAAAGCCTTTAGTCTTTTTAAACGACATATTATGAACAAAGTTACTCATTGAATCAGAAGGGTCTATGGCATCCATATTGAGTGACTGCAGCGTACCGCGTGATATACAAACGGATAAAATTGGAGATTTTTCTAAATGACCAGTTTTAGTATTCAGCAACTCATCAACGGCCGTAACAACAACTATATCATCTGGAATTGCAGAGAATAGCTCATTCGCAGCCCGTAAAGCACAACTACACACATAATCTTGATAAATTTCGTTGAATTTACCTTTTGGCATTTTTTTTACAGATAACTTACCACTTTTTAACAATCCCTTTACTTTGTCTGGAACAATACTATCTCCGTGAACGTGTATTGTAGCCTCTATAACACCACCATTTCCAGCAGAAACTAATAAGCTAGATCCAAGATTGGATATTTCGGAAAATGGATTAAGATCTTTAATTGCTGCTATTTTGGCATTTATATCTCCTTTGAGTATGGATTGAGCAA
>JAAGZO010000760.1 GCA_024206195.1 bacterium
CCATTATATAGAAATATTCTTTAGTAATAAAATAGAAACAAAAGCAGCCACGGTAGGTACCGGCACAGAAACAACAGACCGCGTGATCTCCCTATTACGGTCAGTCTACAGCTTAGATCAGCATTCTTCCCAAGACCACGTAATTATACGCACATCATTACATTACAGAATGTCTCTCATGGACCTAAATACAATGACTGGAGATGTCTCATAGAATACACGTCCACAGTCTATGAATACTATACAGACCATACAAGGCTAAGTATAACCTAACAAGGCCAGACACATTACGAACCTCCAGAAGAAAGAAAAGAAGATCGTTTAGAACTGGAGAACATTTTAGCTGAAGCTCCACAGAAGCAGACAGTCACCGAACTTAACATCATTCCAGTTGATCGGCAGACCATTGAACAAATTCAGACGAAGAATTCTCCAGCTTTGAATCTGGAAGAAGCACCCTCCGGTCAGAATACCAGTTTGAAAACAAACACTGAAGACATTGATTCTCGTTTTCTTAAGAAAGGAAGTGAGTGCTATCAGCAGGCGCATCAGATAATGATAAGATTGATTAAGGAGGATCCGAAGAATGCCTCTGTAAATTTTGCTGTGTTAGTACCCGATTTGTCCGTATTTATCTTGACTAGATAACAGACAACCGGATGCGTACTAACTTTACAGTGGTGGGTGGTCCCAGAGGGTTGTCACTGGTGAGAAGACGTCCAAGCTTCTAATAGTGTAGTGGATTTCGTA
>JAAGZO010000761.1 GCA_024206195.1 bacterium
AAAGTTTATTAACGTAAAATCAACTTGCTCATCAATTCCGTCAAAAGACGTACTTAAGGTATTTGCAAAAGATGCGCCGCTTACAGACTGCGCTATGATTCCGTGCGTACTTACTAACATTATGCTTCAAGGTTTCCTGCTACATACCAAAGGTCTGTACTTTTCTTAATCAATGTTGCAATGCCATATTGCCCAACAATTTTAAGCTTGTTACCTTCTGCGTATAAATTAACGCCTACAGACTTGCCTATACTTGTTTGACCTGTTCCAAGTTGCGCAACTAAAATTTGTGTGCCTATTGGAAAAGCTACTGCGCTATTTAAAGGTATTATGATTTCATTTGCAGATGCGTTGTTTATTTCGACCATTTTATTTTGGTCTGACAATACTAAAGTATAGGTAGCAGACTGCGTGTTAAATTCGATCTCTGTAAGACCTCCTTTTAATTCTGCGCCTGTTATCTTTTTAGAAACATAACCGCCTGCGCCATCATCCTCTGCAATAGCAAACTCGTCTGTTCCTTCTAGATTACTTGCCTTTGCTGTTAGTTGGCTTATCCGTATTTCTGCCATAATATTTATTTAAAAATGTTTCTAAACGCTTTACGTTCTTTTCCTTTGCTGTATATTTTCTTTTCATAAAACCCAACCTGCGAAGCCATTGTCTGTACTTGGATTTACGTCAGATCCTGTGTTGCTTGAATACTCAGGAAATAACGTACTGTTATCGCATATATAGTCAATGAATCTTTGTTTATAATATTCTGCTGTTTGCCTTTCTTGCTCCTTTAGAAAATCAACCTCTTCTTTACTTGCTGTTTCGCTGTTTTCGCTGCCATGTTTATAGATTCCTTTGTTGCCGATGGTATAAGCTCCAAAAGGCAGGTACATGACCATTGCGTAATGAATTAAAACAGGCTTTATGTAATCTTTTAAAAGGCTTAAATAAGGATCCGCAAGCGTTCCTGCAATAATATCTGCTTGTATCTTTTCAAGCAAATCCGTTCCTGTCATATTTTGGATATGAATGTCCTGCGCTTGGCTGATATACTGAATGAAAGTATCAGTATCAATATTACCATTCATTGACGTAAATTTTACAACGTCTGCTCGTGAAATAAGTAGTGCTTTTGCCATGTTTTAACCTTTGTAATTTGGGTGATGTCCATTGTCAGGCATATCCTTTGGAGCAATCTTTGCCTGCTGCCTTCCTCTAGGTGTAGGCTTATAGCTTTTAGGTATGCTTTCTACTTCCTCAGAGCTGCTTAAAGCTTTATCCTCATAGTATGAGCCATCTTTCTTTTTCTTAAGGCGATAAAGCTGCTCAGACCAATAATGTCCGCAGTTAACACCGCCCTTAAATTTGAATAAATCATACGATTGCCCTTTATGCCCTAGCTTTTTATTTACGCCTTCTCTAGAGGCCTTATCAATATCCTCTAATCTATAAACAACACCTCTGTTGGTTCTAGCCATCATTGTTTTACAGAAATCTCTAGAATTTCCTGAGCTATATTTTTGAGAATATTTGTATCTGACTTTATAGATTGATTTATCTAATTGGCTGCTTCTGCTAGGAAATGATTTAATGACATCTGCTAACTTTCTAAGCTTGCTTTTTTTGTTGTCTATTTCCTCAATCCATTCGTCTAAATCTCCGTTTTCATTTTTAAAAGCTCTCTCATCTACAAGCTCCCAATTTTCGTCAATCTCTTCGCCTTCTAAATGGTCCAGGATTTGCTCGCCTTCCTTATCTGAAAAATCTTTGTTTAATTCTAGGCCTGTTTCCTCTTGTACTTGTTCCTCAGTAACAGCATTCTCTAAATCAACGAACTCCAAAGGCTTTAACGTTCTAAAGAATAGATTTAAACTAATTCCGTTATACGCTAGAATCTGCTCAAACGCATCTAGCAAAAGTTCCTGCATGGGCGCAATTATCATATTTGAGAAAAGCGCAAACGAGTCTTTTAATTCATCGGCATTCGAAGAGAAACCGTTGCTGCTTGCAATTCCAAATAAAAGCGGACTCGTGACATTGTGAGAAAGCATGATTTTTCTCAAGCATTCCTCGCTGAGCGTAGAGTATAAGTCAGGCGCATCGTTTACAGGCATCGCATCGACTGTGGTCTTGCTGTCTTGGTTGTTATTAAAACTTACAATGACCTTGTCTCCTGTTGTTCCTGTAAGCTGAGAAAGCACCTTGTTTTTAATCATAAGCTGCTGCTCCTCTGCAGGGACTCCATTGTTGAAATTGACCACAGACCGACCTGAGAATCCTCTTTCGCATTCGTTTATAAGATACTCGCTAATATCCTCTTCTAAAACTGCGTAAGGTATTCCGCCTGTATAATCAACTAGGGCGTAGTATTTTAAACCTACGCTGTAAGGCTTGACAAAAAAGATTTCAATAGGATCATTTGAGCATCCAAAAGCGCTAATTCTTTTAGGCTCATATTTCTTTGTATCTGTCCAATCGTCGCTGTAGTAATAACCTTCTACCTTTCCGTCTTCGTTGCACTTTTCTGCTCGTAATAATTGAACAGGAATATGATGCACTTGAGCAATCTTTTTTCTATCCTTTGTATAGATTACTTGCATTGCGCATTGGCCTAGTAGTTTAATATCTGTACATAGATGCCTTACGCATTCTTTGCTCAATAGCGCCATCATATGAGCGTACTCATTAGGCTTTCTATTTGCATCTGTAGCTGATAGGCCTCTGCCATAGACTAAACGGATAACGTTGTTTATAATAGCGTTGTTTGTTGTGCTATTCGTGTATCTGTCAATAAGATAACCATAATAGTTATTGTCATCTCCGTACTCAACCCAATTGTCTCGTTTAGATTCTTTGATTACAGGAGCTTCATAACCTGATAGCTCTAATATGTGAACGTTGTTACTCATACATTATAAATTCATTTGTGCTGACGTTGGATATGTACTCGCCATCATTTACGGAATAATTAACTACAGGCGTTTGGTCAGTTACAAAGATTCTGTCTTTATGCACTACCGTTGCGCCATTTCTTAGCTCTAAGGTATAAAAGGAATCTTTAACAAGGCTAAAATCTCCATTTACAAACGTTGCGTTTATGGTATCGTAATAATCTCCATTTATGCTGCTTGTAATTGTTATCTCGGTTGTAACATTTGTAGATTCGCCTCTGATAAATAAACCGTCATAGGTTTGGCTTCTAGGTATAAAGCTAAAACTCTGCTCTGTTAATATTGGCTGTAGTATTATCATGCTGTATATATAACTGAATTTGGCATTATTTGTTTCTTATTGGATCCTGGAAACAAAAAAAGCGCCTATTTCTAGACGCTTAATTACACATTATGAAAGGTAAGGAAACTTATACTACTATCTGAGCATCTCCTGCGCTGCTTGCAAATAATGTTGCTAGCTCTGCCTCGCTAGTTGCTAATAAGAAATTCGCAGGTAGCTCCTCTTGCGCTGTGAACGTAAGCGAATACCCATTAAAATCTCCAAGTGCAGCTCCGCTAGAAATTTCTCCTGCAGAGACATCTGCGCCTTGGTCTAAGCCCATTAAAAAGAATTGGTCTGTCATAGTCCTTACGACTATTCTTGGTCTTCCGTAAGCCAAAAGCTTGACATTTTTGTGAGTTACAACGTCTTGTCTCTTTAATGCTGCCACTAAAGTTTGTTCAAAGAATGTTGTCCCTGCATCCCTAGAGCTGTTAATGCTTGTCGTGAAGGAATTGGTTGTTGATTTTAATTCGAATTTAAAAATCTGTAATTGAGCTGTATCGTCTACAGGTGCCCAATCTATAATTTCGTCAACGTTGTCTCCTGTTCCGTAAGTTACATACGTTGGAGAATCTGAGTTTAAGTCATCGTAATTGATTAGATACATTGTCTTAAGTCCGCTTACGGAGTCCTTGCACTGTTCAATTCGACCTGCTGTGATGTCACACGCCATTTTATTTAGTTTTTATGAATAAAAAAAGGCAGGCAATCTTACCCACCTTTTTCTAATTCTGATTAATTATTAAGAATAAACTACGCAATCGTTAGGAATACCTACCTGAGCGCCACAAGACATTCTCATAACAATTCTTACGTTGTCTGAACCGTCATATAAATGTACAGGGATCACAGCCGCCTCTTGGTGGTCTGCTAGTAAAGATGTTCCGAAATATAGGTTGCTAGTTTGCGCTGCTACCATGTTATTGTCTGCCAATCCGTTAGCAACAAATACAGGAATACCATCGAAAGACAATGCTCCGTTAGTGTACCATTGCGTTCCTTTGTTGTCAGTACCGTTAGCTCCAAGACCTGCTGCTGCAAAACCACCAAGCGCTCTTACGTAAGCTCTTGCAACATTAGAAGAAACATACAATTTTAAATCCTCAGCACCGTAGACCGTTGTTGGAATAGCGTCAATTACCGCTCCCATTTGGTCGATTACATTCGCTGCGTCAATAGCAACCGCTGCAATATCCTGAGCTGCAGGAAGGCCTGCTGCATTTAAGATAGTAGTAATACCATCATAAGCATTTGCTCCTGCAACACCTGTCCAAAGTAAAGTCTCATTTGAAGCTGCTACTTTAGAAGCAACATAACCTAGTAGGTAATCCTCAAAAGATGCAGGAATGTCTGCGAATGCAGATGCGCCCATCTCAGCCGCTGACCATGAGTTATGGAATTGTGAGCGACAAAGCTGTAGGTTTACTTGCATATCTTTTACTTCAAGTACAGACTCACCCATAGTAACGGTACGAGTATCATCGAAGTCGCAAGTTGCGTCAGTTAATAATGTGTTAGTGTCCAAAGTTTGTAAAACTTCTTTGAATTTAACATTTTCTAAAACGGTTACTCCACCGTTTTCAATTGTTGGAGCGCTTAAAAGTGCCGCAGAGATATATTTACCTGCTGCTTTACCTGCATAAGTGCTTCCTGGAAAAGTTGGCTGATCTGCCATAATTTTTAGGTTTTAATTATTAATTATTTATTTAATTTTCTGTAAATTCTGTCTAGAGTAGTTTCCGTTCTATTCTGAGCGTACAAAATTCTTTCTGTTTCTTGTTTGTTTTCAGGATTAAAAGAAATAGGCTTTACTGCAGGATCCAATTCCTCTGTAGATAATTCCGTTTTTTCCTCAACTACTTCCTCAGTTACTTCCTCAACTTTAGAAAGTTTTTCAATCTGAGACTTAAGCTCTTCATTTTCTTTTTTCAAAGCTTCAATTTCTGTGAAATAAGTTTCTTTGCTTACAGATTCAACGACCTTTTTAACAGGCTTAACCTCTTCTGCTGCCATGTCTTCTTCTTTTTCTTCGTATTCCTTTTCTGCTTCCTCTTCAATAACTTCCTCTTCTGCGGCCTCTTCTTTGATTTCTGCAATGATGCCTTCCTCAGCTACTACTAAAATCATTCCATCCTCCATTTTGTACTCGCCTACAGGCAATGGGATTCTTTGTTCATCTTCTGTGATAATTACAACCTCAGCCTCTGCCTCAAAAGCATCTGCTTCAATAATTGTAACGCCATCCTCTAGCTTTCTTTGTTCTAGCTTTATCTCCATTCCGAGCAGCTCGCGTACTTTGTTAAGTAATGTTATTTCTTTCATTTTATTA
>JAAGZO010000762.1 GCA_024206195.1 bacterium
AACTTTAGCTTGGGGTTTGTCATCCGTATCCCAGATACTTTTCCTATAGAGATCAACTAGTTGAAATACCAGGTAATGCATAGCGCTTTTGCTCAAAGAAATATCTTCGTCACCAGAGTCGGGGCAGATCCACAGATTAACAGTGATCTTTTTATGACCATAGCTGATTCTTACATCAGGGAGATATTCAGTGAAAATGGCTTTTTGTTGATTGGCTGAAAATGTGATTTCTTGTCAAAGGTGTGGTATGCAATATGTTGGACAAACTGGCAGGAAGCTCAAGGATAGAACCCTTGAGCATCGAAGGAGTATTTTGAATGGAACAGTGCTTACTTATTTGGCTATGCACTTTCGTGGAACAGATCACAGTCTGAGTGATTTTACAGTTCTTATTGCAGAAGTGGTAGCTGCAGCCAATAATCTACAGAAGAGGGAATTGTTCTGGATCAAGCTTTTGAATACAGCTTGCCCTTTTGGCCTTAATGATAATATTGCAGCATACGGTAATATTTCTGAAGGAATTACTCCTCTTGATAGAACTAGTCATCCTTATTTTTCACTTCCCTGTGGTATTTGTAACAGATCAAAGTTTCAGAAAAAACACAGAAGGAGTAAAAAAGAAAATAA
>JAAGZO010000763.1 GCA_024206195.1 bacterium
CTCAAAGTTTAGGTGCATCTTTATCTATAAGTCCTTGGTAAGTTTGTCCTATTTCAGGACCAACTCGCAAAATTGGTTTCTTCTCTTCAACAGGTTTCGAGATTTCTGGCATAACCCATTGAATTCGTTCTTTTTGACAACGTTGTAGTTCTTTTCCAGTTTCTTCTTTTCTTTTAGAAGCTTTATTTACTTGCTCTTGACATTGCTTTTGTAAAGCTTCATTTGAAATAAGTTCTTTAATAGGAATGGAAATCGGGGCAGCTCGGGATTGATCCGGAGCCATTCCAATCGCAGTAGGTTGCATCGAAATTCGAATCACAGGCGATAGAGAGCCTGGTTTTTTAAGAATTGCAGAATATAACTGAGTGCCATCTGCATTTTGAAAATCTAGTAGGCGCCCAGTTTGTTGAGTTTGAGCAATAGCTCGACTCCTCTCAATTCTTTCTCGGTCTGCTCTTTCTTTTGGAGTTTCTTCCTCTTCTTCTACCTCTTCTTCTTGAAATTCTTTATGTTGTCATTCAGATTCGGCATTCATCTCTCAATGAATTTTCCGAATTCCATTATTTTTAACTCTTATCATTCTTTCCACAACACTTGGATCACGTGACTTATTCATTGATCTGCCAATCTCCATAATTAGAGTAATGCAATGTTCAATTAACATGGTTTCATCAATAGGTTCAGGTCTATTGGCAAAATGAGCATCCATATAGTCTATTAAAAGTTGTTGCGAATCATCCCAGGCTTCAGTAATCTTTTCATCTGGAACGTATGGTTCATCAGGAGTGCATTTTGGAGCAAAAGACAAAAATGTA
>JAAGZO010000764.1 GCA_024206195.1 bacterium
AAAGAGATACAGCTGATCAATATGATAAAGGATCTGTTGTATTCGAAGAAGTTCACAATAGAAGGTGCAAGGAAGTATTTAAAGCAGAACGGCGGCGTAAATCAGCATGTAGCTGTAGAAGAGGCTGCCAGGGATGACAAACTGAAGATGATCGATAGTATCAGGACCGAACTTGAAGATGTCCTGAATATCCTCAATAAAAAATGATTTAGAAGCATTCGGAGCGTGGCGCAGTCCGGTTAGCGCACTTGACTGGGGGTCAAGGGGCCGCAGGTTCAAATCCTGTCGCTCCGACTAAATATTTGGAGGGGAAAGGGTAAGGGGAGTAGGGGAAGTGGTGTAAGTGAAACAACCACAAAACCGCCAGCGCCGCTTTTTTGTGTCTAAATGTGTCAATATGTGTCAGCAACAAACGCAAAAAATCCAAATATTTAGTATTCTCTGAGACTTGGGATCTTGTTTAACAGAACTCCGGATTCTAAAACATCAACTGAAACATACCTATCTGTAGTAGACCGTTGTTTGTGCCCCAGAAGATATCTTAGCTGGTCCAGGCTAACACCTTCACGATGAAGCCAGGAAGCGAAAAGATGTCTGAGATCGTTGAACCGGAGTTTTGTATTGCCAGCTTTTAAATTTAGTTTCTTTACAGCCCTGTCAAATGTTCTATTTATGGAAATATATCTGGTGTCGGTCTGCGGATTTAAGAAAACATAACCTGTCTTTCTTTCCCCGATAGCATCTCTGAGAACCTTAACGGCTGCTGGTCCTACAGGAAATATGATCTTGCGGTTTCCTTTAACAACGAGCTCTATCTTCCATACATCTGAAGAACATGTTGAGATAATCGAGTCGATTTCTAAGTCCAGTATGTTCCTCTTTCTAAAGCCTGTGTACAATGCAAACTCAACAATATTTGCTATGGAATGGGGTAAATTCTTTAGAAGAAGCATTGCATCTTCCCTTGACAAAAATACAGCTCTTTTTCCTGTTTCAGGTAATAACCTAAGGTTCTTTAAGATATTATTTTCGATATAGTTCCATTCATATGCTTTTGAAAAAAGCACTTTCAAAAATGCCCCTTCTCGATTTGCCGTAGCAGGAGTTACTTTTGTTACATTTATCCTTTTATTGAAGTACTCAATTACCATTTGGATAGTTACTTCTTCCATAGGAATTATTGCAATATCCGATAATAAAGCTATATTACTATAACTGTA
The DNA here is from genome assembly GCA_024206195.1 of bacterium. Next base: position 1,221 of record JAAGZO010000764.1, read on the forward strand.
TTTATAACTTAGTTGCATTGATGAAGAGCGCATTTGAGCATGCCTTTCCATAAAAATAGGTAGAAACGATTTTATGGACGTTTTGCTGCATGCATTCTTTCCTTTAATGTGTTTAAGTTTTCCCGGATCTTTACCTTCATAAAGGCATTCAGTAATTAAAAGTGCTGTTTTCTGAGCAATAGTATAATTATTTCCTGCTGATATACGCCTCCTTTCACCTTTAAGGTTGTAGAAATATAATTGATAGTTCTTACCTCTTGAAAGTAATCTAACAGGTCTTATATGTGCCATTTTTAAATACCTCCTGGCACATAACTTTCACAGAGGGAAAGTAAAATAAAGAGTGAAATATTGCAAGCATTTTAGACACAAAAAAGCGGCGCTGGCGGTTTTGTGGTTGTTTCACTTACACCACTTCCCCTACTCCCCTTACCCTTTCCCCTCCAAATATTTAGTCGGAGCGACAGGATTTGAACCTGCGGCCCCTTGACCCCCAGTCAGGAGATCATTAAGTTAGCGTATTTAACTAAATTATGTAATAACAACATATTACGGCACATACTTTCACGTTGATTGTTTAATGGTGCACTATAAAAAATGACTTATTAAAATAAATTCTGACACAAATAGACACACCAAATAATTAACTAAACAAGCCAGGCAAGGCCCAAAAGAAGGGAACATACCTTTTAAAACTGCCACGGTTTAATTATAAAAACGTTCAGAACTTGCCGAAACTCTTACCGATCTGGTTCACCCTGGATCGACCAGGATGGAGTATCAACAAAAGCTCTAAAAGCCACCTATTAAGTACAAAAACGTCTTTAAACCTGCTTAATTTCTTGCCGGTTTTGGTTCCATAAAGGCACCCCCCAGGGAACGACAGGATCAGGCAGCCAGGTTAACTGCAGTCAAAGAAGGTACCCATCCGGATGGCGAACGGGCTTATATATTATTTTTTTGTTTAAAATTTACAACCTTTAAGGGGCAGGCAACAGGGAAGAGCTACTTATCACTTCTCCTCTTCTGCAGCGAATAATCCAAGAAATGCGGTGAATACATACTCAAAACCGCAGGAAATGACATGAATGCTCAAACGAATCTTCCATGCAAAGTCTACATATTATGTATT
>JAAGZO010000765.1 GCA_024206195.1 bacterium
CCAATCTCGACATCAATCGCAACAGGTATCTTAAATTCCTCCGAGATTCTATTAGCAGCTACCTCGTATACAAGTGATAGATATGGGAACAGATGCTTTGCGTGAAGCTCCCAATCAGATGAATCATGAGTGAACCCGATAGGAATGCCTCTGATACCAAGTTTCTGACAAGCAACCCATAATTTCCATATGGCAATACCTGCTAAGGAAGAAGCACTTGATTGGATACGATAATTTTGAGCATGGCGTTTCTTTGCATTGTCGTTTTGACCATTAACGTAGATAGGATCGCCAAATAATGTAGGGACCCATCCTTGTTCGAGCACTAGTCTGTGTGATTCATCGATGTACTTTTTGACATTCGGATAAGCATTAAAGAAGTCATCAAAGAACTTCTGAGCGGCTTGGAAGTCTCCACGGAGATAGTCAGTAGCAAATCCAGCAACAGACTTTCCATAGAGAATTGAGTTTGAAGAAAGTGCTCCACATTCCAGGAAGAAATTATGAGTATCTTCTACTTCAAAACAGTATGTGGGAACATCTTTATCTAAAGTGATGTGTTCTACTGACCTTATTCTAAGGGGTTTTTTAAGGTTTGATCCTATTATATTCCCTACAAGGAGCTTAGAAGCCTCTCTAAAATCAGCAAATCTTAATTCAAAGAACTTGTGTTCAGGAGTGCAGATAACAGATGTGCCATTATCGAAGGTTAACTTTACAAGTTCTTTGGTGAATCGGACAATTTTACATCCAAATCCAATTTTATTAACTCTTGCTCCGTCATTTAAATCTAATGATGGGACAAGAAAAGTAGGCCTGTTGACGAGCTCGTCAATTCTGACCACTTCATTGTTTGCGAGTCTAATTAAAGTCTCTCCTACGAGACAGAAAGATGCCATTTTGGCAAATCTTCTTTGACCCATAGTTACTTCTTCAGGAGGTAGTCCCCAGACTTTACCTGCGACCATTCGATGAACGTCGATACCTTGTTCGAAGGCGTCCAGGAGAGCTTGCTCCTTAGCGATAGCTCCAAGGGTACGAACTTCCATCTGAGAATTAGCAGAAAGAATCATCTCACTTTCATCATACGGATATGGATTTTCTTCATTCCACATGGGCGTATCAATGCCACCGGGACATATTGCTGTTACTAGTATCCCTTCTCGCCTGA
>JAAGZO010000068.1 GCA_024206195.1 bacterium
AAAATGAATGTTGTGACAAAAAAGAGTGGTGCTCAATACTATAGGGGACCACCTCAGCCTTCGGCCGGCAGTCCCAATAAAGTTAATGACATATGCCACTCCAAACCAGGTAGCAAGAATAACAATTGGAGCAAATTGATGAGCATTTTTGTGATACGGGATCCAACAAAGGAAATCCCGTAATTCTTTAGACATAGTCAGGTAAGTACAGTATCCAGCTTTGAGGTCAGAACCTTCACAAATCTGGTGATCAAAAGTCCAAAATTCTTGATCTTGACCAAGATAAATAATACCAGTAGTACCGGGTGCCAGTACCAGTACCCATAATATCTATAGGAAAAATCTGGTACCATGGGGGTCCAGCACCTTTTCCTTTGATTTCTGGCACCATCTGATCTAAAGCATCTTCAGTCTTAATGTATTCAGCAATAATGTTATCGGGGTTAAAGAAGTTACACCCCGACTGCGTTGTCAACAAACGCCAAACTGCAGTATTCTTTGGGTCTTCTTTTCCTGATAATGATTCCAAAAGAGTTTGACAATGTTCAATTCGAGTTGCATCTTTATCTTGAGCCATGGATGGATATGAAGCATCCCATCCAGGCATAGTAGAAATAACCTTGGTATAGCATTTGGGAGCTACCCATGGGCTACGAGGATTTTCTTCTGCAAATTTCGCCCATTCCACTTGTCTTGAAATCCAAGAAGTGTCTGCTGCTGGATGAAAATTCGGGTGCCAGTAAAACGGTAACACAGAACTTGGTTCTGGCACTTTACATTGGCGA
>JAAGZO010000766.1 GCA_024206195.1 bacterium
AGAACAAAAATTGCCTTACTATCTACGTCAGAAGCTTAAGGAATACACACGAATGAAGGGTTATGCCACTCTTACATTAGACATTCTCCGAAAGTATTTGGCTGAATTCATCGAAGATGCTCGCAGTCTAGAAGCCGACAGAAAACCAACTTTTCGTGATAGACCAAAAAGAGGTTTCATGACAGGAGCAGCTTTGCAAATGTCAAATTATCAGCAATATCTGCCACAAAGCTCGAGCGGTAATTACAACAATGGCACCTATCAGGGAAATCAGGACTATGATTACTCTCAGAATGATCCAAGAGGTTCTCAAGGTCTGCCTACACCTAATCAAGAATATTACCGTCAGTTTGTTAATTCCACTGCAACCTTTTTGGCAAATCTGTCTACAGCATACAATCAGAATTCGGTGCCACAAGTTTTCCTGAACAATCAGTCATTCTTATCTCACAAATCCGACAATGTGATAATGATGATGTCAAGAGCTTCCATCAGCAACAAGGATAAGAATCGTTTTTGGATTGTCCGAGTTTTCTTCGATAGCGGTTCTAAGGTCTCATTTCTCCGCTCCAAGATTGGCCACTATCTCAACCCAGAAGAACGATCTATGCCACAGCATCTTCTATACAGTCGCTTCAATAGTGGTCATTCAGAAATGATAAAAACCACTTCGACCAAGATTTTGTTGCATTTCTCACCAAAATCTGCACCGATGCCAATGATCATAAAAGAGATTGACACCATCGCTCCATCTTTCTCTTCTGGAAATTTGGTTGAATTGAAGAAAAGATTCCCAAAAATAAAGATGCGAAATCTCCCAGAATCAATTGTGGAAGTTGATCTTTTGATTGGTATGGATTACTACAATCAGGTTATCATATCCTCACATAAGATCGATGACAACTTGTCATTGTCTCATTCTCATCTGGGTCTGATAATTAGTGGCAACTCTCCAGATGCAATGGGCAGGCAGACTAGTGACATGACTACTTTGGTTGTTCCCGTTCTCTTCACTGAATCTCTTTCTCAGCTGACCCATTTGGAAAAAAGTAACCAATTGTGGAATCTAGAAAACCTTGACACTAAAGATAATCCAGAACTATGATAAAAGTTGGCTCTTCATACAAAGTCTCCAAGGTTTTAA
>JAAGZO010000767.1 GCA_024206195.1 bacterium
ACTTCCCTACACAGGAAAAATACCTCACAGATAAAATCAATCTCCTCTGCCAGTATGAAAATACCCCGGACGCAGAATTACCTGTCTGTACAGAAGACGAACGCTGGGCGTCACCAGCTAAATATAAGGTCTACAAGAAAGGCTACAAGAAAGCCATGGCCGGTGGAGCTAATTTTACTACTGAAGGAGAAGCTATAGCCTTTGCTGACAGACAAAAGGTGCCTACAGAGATGAAGTTCTTCAAAGGGGAATCCCGTAAATGTGCACAATATTGCAGTTGTAGTTCCAAATGCGACTGGTGGCAGAAAGAAAAATCAAATAATACTTGAATTATGAACACTATGGAAGTAAATTGGGAGGTGAGGCTAGAGAGGAGTCATGCCCTGCTCGAAAGCCTACCCTTGACCAGGTTGCCTCATCTCTTAATAGGTCAGGGTATAGGTCAAGGGAAAAATCCATGTACATCCCGAAACCAAAAAACCCAGAGTTTTTCTCTGGTCGGGGCTGCTTTCAACAAGAGTGAGCCGGTTAGCACGTTATTGTCAGCCGGGATGGAGCTTGAGACTGTGGCGCGGTGGGCGGTGGACACGTTCACTGGGGGGTTCTTCTCTGCACTACTTCTAGAATTGTGTGATTCTGGGGGGCGGGGGGGTTTTGGTCTATACCACGTATTGTTTTAAAGCAAAGCGAAAGGGGAAAGAGAGATGGAAAACAAAGTGAAAGCTTGGTGGGAAGGATGGCAACATATTATACCTGTGGATGATTTAATAGAGCACGAAAACAAAATGACAACCTCAGCAGATTATGATACTTATCCATGCCGATGCAATCCCAAATTAGATTATGACAATAAATTAGTGATTCATGCCGCACTTGATAGACGAGAATGTTTTGAAGAAAAAGGGAAGAAATGAAATTAGAAATGAATAATTCAGAAAGGCTTTTCCTTTTAAAGTATGTAAATAAAGAATATCAGAAAGCTATCCAGAAACAAAGTACCACAAAAAAATTGATTATGCTTTATGAATTGCAATATAAACTAAAGGCAAAATGATGAAACATTCGAAACTACCTTTCAGATTTGATGAAAGTTCAGGAGACTGTACAATTTATGATGTAGACGGTTGTAAAGTAGCGTGTGCCGCAGAAGTTTGGGATGATTGTGTCATCGGAGTAGATGAGGATGATGCCGAATTTATCGTAAAAGCCTGTAATGAGTATTATGAGCTGAAGGATTTTTATGAACAGTTCAGCAAGCTTGGAAAGGGAGAAAAGGTTGAGCTTTATGGGACTGCTACAAAGTCCTGTACGGAAGTAGGTGACAGAAGGAATGGCTATATGGCAGCTACTCACTTCTGGGAAGAGTGGAATGGAACTGAATGGGTAAAGAAACATAACAGGGAGGAGAAATGAGAATAACAAAAAAGAATCTGTCAACTTTTACTCCCATAGACTTAAATATCAGAATAGAATCAGCAGCAGACATGTCAACCATAAACCATTTATATACCAGTGATGACAAAGAGGAACTCAAATGCTTTATAAGAAAACTATTCGCATGTATTGAAACTGATATGATTAGCATGTAACAAAATAAAAGCAGAAATGATAGAAACAGAAGATGATATGACTCATACAGAGGTGCGGTGGTTCCGGTATCTGAAAAGTTTGTATAATTCTCTGATCACTGAGAAAAAAGACCGGCCGACTATTGGAATGAAGGTGGAATTAACAGAAGAAGCTAAGGAGAAGTGATAGGTATGAAGAAAGCTATAACTTTTGAAACATTCAAGAAATACTGTCGTAATGTAAAATTTGTTGATATGAACGCTGGCGAAGAGGAAGTTTTTTCTCCCGCAGGTGCCTGTTGGCTTCTTGTCGATAAAAGAGGGGAGGGTGTGCGTGATGAGAAATGTGCAATTAAAAACTGTCCAGTTTGGAAGCGTCTTAGATTTGCTATTACTTTACAAGGCAGAAGATCTATGAAAAAGAGGAAAGAGATATGAGTGCAGATGCTTATTACAAATGTCCTGAGTGTCAAACAGGAAGTGAAGATGATGAAACTACTACCCTTGCATCGAGAGAATATTTCTACATAGAAGATGGCTTCTTTTATGCGGACGTAGATATGTACTGTGACGTCTGTGGTTATGAGTTTACACATACTTTTAAAAAAAAAATGCCAGTGATGAAACAACAATAAAGGAGAAAGAAAAATGCCAGTAAAAATTAATTTCAAAGTCGGTAAGAATGCCATGCAGGTAGAAGTCCCGGACATGAAAGCCGTCCACCATTTTGGTGCTGTCTACGGGAACCTGCCAACCAAATGTGATGCCTGTGGGAGTGAGAATATTTTCCTCAACTTTAGGAGCCCTAAAGGACATGAGTATTACTCCCTTGGCTGTGAGTGCGGGGCAGAAGCTAACTTTGGTATCCACCAGAACGATAAAAAATCCCTCTTCTGGAAAAATGAGAAGATGGTTAAGTTTGCACCCGGTCAAGGCAATAGCCAGCCTCAGAGCGAGCCCTTTGGACAAGACCCAGGACCCCAGCCTCCGCCTCAGCAGGGCGGAGAATTACCTTTTTGATGGACATTGAATTTACAATCGGAGCAATAACATTAACCTGCGCTGTAGTGGTCTTGGTGATGGTTTTTAATAATCACAATAAAATTTAGGAGGAATGATATGGAAATAAAATTTGATGCAAATTCAATAAACCAGGCTATTGCCGCTGAAATTGCCAAGTCTGCAATCGGGGAATCCCTGGAAAAAATAATCAAAAAAAAGGTGGAACAATTGAGCTCAAGCTATGATAACCCCTTTGAGTCAATTGTCAGTAATGAAGTTCACAAAATAATGCAAAAAATAGTAAGGGAAAATTACTCTGAACAAATCGAAGAACATGTTGTAAAAAATATGAAAGAGGATTTCCTTAGTGAGATAATACAAAAATTATGGGCCGCTTGGGCGGAAAAGGTGAGGTTTAATTAAGGGAGTATATAATGAGTGCAGGCGCTTATTACAAATGTCCTGAATGTCAAACAGGAAATGAAAATGATGAAACTGTTACCCTTGCATCGTATGAAGACTTGTACATAGAAAATGGTTATTTTGTGGCAGATATAAAAATGGAATGCAGTGTTTGTGGTTATGAGTTTATGCGTACTTTTAGGGAAAAAATGCCAGCAATGGAGATAAAACAACAACATGGGGGTTTATAATGCCAGAGAAATACACCCCTTTTAAATTTAAAATGTCAGAAGATGAACCTATCGTATTCGAAGACTCCGAGCATTACGAATGTCCTAAATGTAGATGGCGCGTGCCCGTAATGCCCCAACATTTTGATTATCGGGTATTATACGATGAATCGGTAAAATATAGGGAAATGCTGAGTGATGAAATAAACGGCTTTTTATTAGAGGCACAAAAGGAAGTTCCGGAATTTAAAATATATTGCCATAACAAAAAAGCAATTCTTTTTGATAAGATTAAAAAGTTAAAAGAAATTTTTTCTACAGACAAAGACTAGGAGTATATCATGTGGTTATATGAAGTGAAATTTGAAACGGACAAATCAAACAATGAGAGCAAACAGACGGAGATAATACATCACACGGAATACATAGTGGCTGAAACCTTTAAAGACGTGTATGAAAAAGTTGTTCAGCAGGACAATGAAGTTTTTGAGCTGGTGTTTATCAAAAAATTAGTCCCGATAATTTCTATTATCAAATCAACATAGGGGTTTATGATGGAAGGCTACTGTATTGAATGTCGAAGCAAGTACAAGCTGAGGGAAGAATATACAAACAATCATCTCTGCCCTTACTGTTTGGTAGTGTCTCTGGAGAAAGAGATAGCAAAACTGAAGGCCAGGGAAGAGGAACTATTATTCTTTTTGAAAGTAGCCAGAGAAGATGCTGCTGATAAGAGGCCGTTTTGATAAGATTCCTACTATTCATACTCTTCCTTACTCTAATCCTCCGTCTTACCCACGAGCTAATTCCGGAAGGAAAAGAGATAAATGATGCTTGGCTCAGGGAATGTATTGAATTAAGAAAGCCCCCGCCAGAAAAATAAATTACTAAACTTCTTGACACTGTGCAAATAATCAGTATATTCCCAAATAATATGACAGACAGACAGCGACAGGTATTAGAGTTTATCAAGTGGTATGTAAAGGAAAAAGGCTTTCCTCCCACTCTCAAGGAGATATCCGCTCATTTTGGCTGGAAGTCTCATACTGCTGCCCGGGACCATCTAATAGCCCTCGCCAGAAAGAAGAAAGTTAAAGTCCATTTCTACACCTCAAGAGGAATACAGGTACTATGAAAAATTATTTCATTATCCATAACAGCGAAGGTGACACTACTGTTGACCAAGTAGATAAAGAGGAATTGCTAAAAAGAATAGCCGAAGAGTATTATGGGGAGGTTAGCTTTCATAAGGCACTCCCAGAAGAAACAGACACTAATTTCTGGGGAGAAAATCTATTGATTATAAAAGGTGAAGTCGTTACACCTACCCCAGTCAAAGTTATTGAGAAATTCGACATTGAATAATTCAGGAGAGAAATGAAAAAACTAGGATACATCATACTTTTTTATGGCAAGCCATACTTACAGGCAGCTGTAGCCGCCATTTATCCGCAGGTAGACAGGATAGTGGTTCTTTACACAGATAAGCCTTCTCAGGGCTTTATTACAGACACCCCCTGTCCAGACACTGAGGAAGAATTAAAGGCCTGTGTGGCCCCTTATAAGGACAAAATACTCTGGATAAAAGGGGAGTGGCATAACCAAGGGGAGCACACTAATGCTGTCTTCGATTATGCTGCTGGCTACGATTACCTGGTGAGGTTTGATGCAGATGAGATTTACCCCGAAGGAATGGTTGATGCAATGATTGAACAGGCGGAAGCTTCTGACGCCCATCACTTCCAGCTACCCTTCCAGCATTTCTGGAGAAGCTTTGACAGAGTCTGTAGAGACAGTCAGCGCCCCTATCGACTGGTAAAGATGAAAGGTGGGGAAGGCGATCAGATCCTAGACTCCCTGGACTGGAAATGGGCTGTCTACCATATGGGATATGCCCAGCCAGATGAGTATGTCCGGTTTAAATTGAAGATTCTGGACCATGCCCCTGAATACCGGCCCGACTGGTTAGATATGATCTGGGATAACTCCGAAAGAACAGAAGACCTGCACCCAGTAAGTTTGAAAATGTGGAATTCTGAACACTTTGAT
>JAAGZO010000002.1 GCA_024206195.1 bacterium
GTAACATCCACTCTGAGATATTCCCTGTCTTCATCAGGTAGAGCCCTGAAGAAATCAAGCGACCTCTGAGCATCATCTTTTCTCATCTCGCGGATATGAATTTCAAGACCGTTTTTTAGCGTCAACTTTTTATCCATTGCTACATCCCTTCTCTTTAAGCCGGATTTCAATTTCTTCCGGTTTTTGTCAACATTTAACTATATCATACTTCCATACTATTAATCAATTATTAATATTTTAAAACTAATAAGTATTTAATATTATTGCAATTCGAGTGATTCTATGGTATGATTATGTACATTTGCCACTTGCGCGAGCTTCAAAACCCATCCTTTTATAGTAATTCTTTAATTTATGAATTCTATAACCGAAAGCCTTAATGATAATAGTTATTAAGATTATGCAGAGAATTTCGATAAATATTAAGAAGCACCGATGTCATTATAATCTATTTACTCCTGCATTGCACTGCACTATTTATTTTTTTTGGGAGACAAAATGAGGGTTGATAAGACTTATTCCGGTACAGAGACCACCGAAATTGCCAATGAAAATCCACAATTAAATCAGGATGACTTGTTTGAACGCCTTGAGTTTGAGACTTTATTGAGCGATTTGGCCGTAGCTTTTATTCAAATCCCTATAACTGAAATAGACTATGAGATCAACGATTGGCTTAAGCGAGTAAGTGAGTTTTTTGTCTGCGATATCATAAGATTGTTCGAGCAGTTTCCTATCGATAATTCAATGAATATGATATATACCTATTCTAAACCCGGAGTGAACCCGCCTGCCCATAGCTCATCCATCAATTATCCCTGGGTTGCTGCTCAGATACTCGAAGGTAATCCCTGCATCCTACATTCACTTGAAGACATTCCGGAAGATGCTATTGATGATCGAAATTCATTTATAGATAGAGGTTTGAAATCTATGATAGGTGTGCCTTTAATTTCAGGAGATAACGTTATCGGTGGATTTTCCATAAGCAGTGTTAATATTGAAAGGCAATGGACAAGTATTGAAATAGAAAGAGTTCAACGAATCGGGAATGTTTTTGCTAATATCATCGTGCGTAAGGGGACAGAGAATCTATTAAATATCCAGAAAGATCTGGCTATAGCAATTAGCACCACCAGGGACCTCGATGAGGGTTTACGTTTTTGTGTCGAAGCAGCGCTCAATGCTGCAGGTATGGATTGTGGTGGAGTTTACCTTGTTGATACTGATTCAGGGGCTTTAGATTTAGTATTTCATAAAGGATTGCCTCCCGAATTCGTCAAGAGCGCATTACACTATGATGCAGATTCAGCCAACGCGCAGCTTATTATTGCGGGCAAACCAATTTATTCGCGCCATCGAGAATTAGTAGTGTCTTTAGATAGGATTAGACGGGATGAAGGCCTTAGTGCAATCGCCGTCATTCCAATCCAATATCGTAATCAGGTAATCGGTTGTCTCAATATCGCTTCGCATATTTTTGATGAAGTACCAATTTATGCTCGCAATGCTCTTGAAATGATGGCGGCTCAAATTGGCGGTGCGATCGTTAGGTTAAGGGCGGAGCAGGCGCTCCGGGAAAGTGAAGAAAGATATAAAACGCTTTTTGAGGGTTCTTCTGAAGGGATAGCTATTGCTGATATAGAAACAAAGAAATTCAGATATGCCAATCCCGTATTTTGTAAGATGTTGGGTTACAGCAATGAAGAAATAATACAAATGGAGGTAATTGATATTCATCCCAAAGATCGTCTGGACTTTGTGGTCCATGAATTCGAGGCTCAAGCGCGTGGAGAAAAGAACCTTACTCAAAATATACCCTGTCTGCATAAAGATGGGAGCATTATTTATGCGGACTTCTGCACCTCCCCGATTATCATGGATGGAATAGAATGTAATGTTGGCTTTGTCACGGACATCACCGATCGCAAGCGGGCCGAGGAGGAACTACGGGAGAGCGAGGAGCGCTTATCAACGATACTTGATAAGAGTCCGATTCCGACAGCCGTAGGAGGATTTGATGGCTCAATAATATCCTTTAATGAGGCGTTGGAAGAAATAATCGGATATAAGCGGGAAGAAATCAAAGATATCAGGGAATGGGAGAATAAATTGTATCCGGATGAGGGCTATCGTGAGTTCGTTCATGCCAACATCAATCAGGCATTGGAAGGCAAGAAACAGGAATGTACAGAATTTACAATAACATGTAAAGACGGCTCCAAGAAGGATGTTGACTTCAATACGTCATTTTACACTGATGGACTTATTATCCAGATGGTAGACATCACCGAGCGTAAACGGGCAGAGGAGGCGATGCTAAACGAGAAGCTTCTCTCCGAAGAATACATTAACAGCCTGCCGGGTCTGTTCTATGTCTTCGATGAACAGCGGTTTGTCAAATGGAACAGCAGCGAATGGAGAAGGATTACAGGTTACAGCGATGAGGAATTGGCCGGCAAATACGGTACGGATTTCTTCGAAGGCGATGACAAGAAACATATTGCCGAGAGAATGCAAAAA
>JAAGZO010000768.1 GCA_024206195.1 bacterium
TATTAAGAGTAGCGACGGCATGCTAGCAGAAATATTCTGTATGCACATTGTTAATAATAAGAGAGTGCTCCAAGGAGCAACTGGCTGCACTGGCTCCTGGCTACACACTTACTCACCGACTTGCATCTAGACAGAGAGATCAATAATGTCAGGGGCCCTAACATGGTGCATATATAATACACAGGAGAGGCGCCAAGACAATACTAGCACTCCATATGGAGACTAAACAAAACTCATATGCAAAACGAATGCAAAATGAAACAAGGCAATAATCGCCTATAAAACACAGGATATCAGACTAACTATCTAACATACCTCTTAGCAATGAAAGCTGGTCCCCAACTCTACACCGAAGTGATAACTGAGGAGGCTCACAGAGGCGGGATGGACAAGTCTGACCATTAAGTCCAAAAAAACTAACTACACGACACAAAACAAAACTCAATAGCTTACTGCTCATCTTCATCTTGATCTTGAAAGTCATCTTGGCTTCTTTCTTCTTTCCTTTGTTGCAATCTCCTTGGTCCCAATCGCAAATGAACATCAGTAAACTGGTCCCATCTTGAAAGTTGACTGAGCTCCCAGCTGTTCGATCTGGCATCTTCTTCAACAGGTTTTTGCTGTTGCAAGTCAATTCGCATCCAGGTTTCTTTGTAAACAAAGTTCCCTTCTGGATCCTGAGTTATACTAACTCTGGATGGACATCTTTGAGAGAAATGGGCTGATCTCCAGGAATCATAGTATAAATCTTTTCCTTAATAATTTGCCAATTGTCAGCAGTCATGACAATAGTCTGAACACTTTTAGATTTTGGATGCCTTCCGGCTCCAAAATTGATTGGCTGAATCTTGAAATAAAGAGGGTTTCAAATGAGGTTGTCTTTCTTGACTGATATCTCTTTCTTTAGACCTGGA
>JAAGZO010000769.1 GCA_024206195.1 bacterium
AGACTACCAAGATTGTGCTGCTTTGCTCCATCGCCATGAGTCGTGCCAATTAACGAGTTACCATAGGTTGAGTATTTACGATGAGCTATTGAACAGTCAAAGGTAATATTCTTAGAAGTATGGAAGTGAGCCTCTATCGTTTGACATAAGAAAAAACCTGACTGGTAATCGTGGTTTGAGGGATTGAAAATAAACTCAACGTCTGCCACTTGCATAAGCATTTCTAATATGTCTATGTATAGCTTCTTAGCCGTTAAAAACATATCGTACCACATTCCAGAAGTATCTTGAGGTGTTCCGCTGGTTGTGGTTCGTCTAGGTGTGTCTGTGTGAAGTATGTCGTTACCACCGATAAACATTATTTTATCAATGTTGAAGCCGTTAGATTTGTCTAGTAATCCCTCTACGCCTTCAAGTACTCTCTTAACTGCTATGTTCTGGTCGTAGTCTGTTCCAGTTTCATAAGCTGTACAGAGTTTACCAATATGTATGTCTGCTGGATCTATGATCAACAAGTGCCCATCTTTAGACTTTTTACGTTTAATGATTGGATAATTTGGAGCGTAATCTCTGAACTCTTCTAGTAGTTCATCACGCATCTTCTCGATACCAATCTGCTCTGGAGTTTTGTAATTAGGATTCTTAAAGTATAGACTAGCTTCGTCTGATTTAATCCAGCCACTTTTGACGCTGTCAACATCTAGACCAGCAGCTTCTGCCTCGTCTTTGATTCTTCTAAATTGCTCAAGTACTTTAACTTCATCTTCTCTGAGTCTGTAACGTCTTGAGCTTTTACTGCTTTCTTCAGCTCTTTCGTGAGCTGGTTTGTTAGTTCTTTTGTCTCGTTTTTTCATATAGATAAATTAAGATAATTCCCAGCAATATAACAATAATAATTAACTTGTTCCATAACTTGTTGTCTGCCTTTGCTATATGCTTTGCAGTTTTCTTATCTTGAAGCTCTAGTTTATAGTCTCTTTTGTCTTCTGTTTTCTGCTTTCTGTATTCTCTTCGTTTGTCTTTACGAGTAATATACCGAACCTCTCCTTCTTTAGTTATTACCTTCTCAATAACCTTAGTAATCTCTATGTACACAGTATCGTTCTGTATGTAGTTACTATCTACTACTGTATTGGTTTGTATAGTGTCGCTTGTTTCTGTGAATGTAGCACCCTTTTTAATAGCTTTGTTGGTGTGTTTCTTAGCCTTGTTTATATGGTACTGAGGAGTACACGAAGCTAGTAGCATCGTTACAATTAACATGTATCTCATAGCTGTTATTTTGGTGCGTATTCCTTAGAGAACGCCTCTAGTCTTCTTAGCCACCCTCTTAGAAATCGTTGGTTATTAGTGTACCTTTGTCTAGCTGTTTGGCTTTTGGCGTTTCTAGGAGTAGTAATGTAGTGAAAAAATAGACGTCTAGACTCTACGCATTTTGCGAATAGTTCCTTTTCATCTGCTTCGTTGATTGCTGCTAGAGTATTCTTTCCTATGATTCCATCTCTAGTAACTCCTAGTACTCTCTGCATTTGTTTTACAGCTGTTCTAGCACCAGAACCCCATGCCCAAGATACCAAACAGTCTGCAATGCTTTGGTGGTCTATGTCGTCTCCTTGTGCAGGATCCCAGTA
>JAAGZO010000770.1 GCA_024206195.1 bacterium
AGAAAATCTCAACCAAAGAAAATTCAGGTAGCAATAATTTTATTCCTAACTCAGCCAAATTTTGGCTCTTCAACTCAACAGAAATTTTTTAGAAACATTAACAACCTTCAACAAAATCAACGGAATTAATTTAGCGAATACTGGCAATGGGCAGACACTAAATTTTTTGGCTTCGGAGGTTATAAGCTTTGACCGGCGCCTGGGCAATTTGCTTTTTAACCTCATCTTTCTGTTCTTGCAATACCGGCCTTTGTACTGTTGTTTCCTTGGCTTTTGGTGCATACTGTATCAGAGGTTGATTTTCTGAATCTGATTTTTCTTCATCACTACTGTCAACTTCTTCCAACGGAGTCTTATCTACTTCCAGTATGTCTTGGAAGTAACACGGTTTGAGTTTGTTGATATGTACAGTCTCGGGTTCTTGACGCGGTTTATGACAGGGTTGGCTAATTGCATTTACACCTCGAAGTTCAAGAATGCGGAATGGTCCATACCAACAGAAAGCGAACTTCTTACAGCACGTTGTAGGTAGGGCGCTGATGTGACGTAATACATGCTGACCAGGATA
>JAAGZO010000771.1 GCA_024206195.1 bacterium
AAATCTAATTAAGTGCCAGCGAGAAGATCCCATCTTAGGACCTTTTGTATCAGTTTCTAGCGATGAGAACATTGCCCGCCGAGGATGAGTTTGCCAAGAAATTGTGCCTCGCTTCCAAAGATTATAAACTCATCGAAGAAACTCTTTATCATCTGCCACTAGGACCCGAAACTAGACACGTCTGACGTACCGATCTTATTGTCATTCCCGCCACTTTGCAATCTGCTGTAATGCAAAGTTTGCATGATGATCTTTTAGCAGGTCATCTAGGCATTGCTAAGAGTCTTGCTCGAATCCATCAACGTTATTTTTGGGATGGAATGAATTGAGATATTTATGATTGGTGCAAGTCTTGTGTTTCTTGTGCCCAATGCAAAGATCCTCGTCCTGGTACTAAGGCTCCGTTTCATCCGATTCCCTGTGGACAACCATTTGATATGTGGGGAATGGATATTATGGGAAAATTATCTCAGACAATAGATGGAAATCAATATATTCTAGTAGCAACTGAGTATGTTACTAAGTACGTAGTTGTCTGTCCCATACCAGATCA
>JAAGZO010000772.1 GCA_024206195.1 bacterium
CTCAAAGTCCCTTCTAGTACATACTCTACTTCAAGTTTTTGCCCAATTTCTCGACTAGCTTGCCCTTTTTCTTTGAGTGAAAAAGAAGAGCTTCTGGGACTTACTTTTATACTTTCTATCGTGTCAAGACGGGTTAATAACTCAAGAGCCAATCCATTACTCCAATGCTCTAGTTCATTATTTTGACTTAAATCATCAAAAGGGAGTACTGCAATTGAAATCTGACCTGCCCCTTCACTCCATGGTTTCCAAATCACCACCCCCACAACCACCACCCCCACAACTAACAATAAAGGAACCAGCACCCTCCTCATACTAAGTGTAACCGTTATCTCCTTCGAAGTTGTAGTTTTCCTCCTCGGAACTACCCTGTCTGTCGTAGGTATTCCCTGTTCAATATTATTTAACTCAGAAAGTAATTCCCCTGCCTCTTGATACCTACTCTCCTTCTCCTTCTCCAAACATTTAAGTATCAAACTATTCATATCATTAGAAATTTGGGGATTATACTCCTCAGGATCTTTAGGAGTTTCTCCCTTGTGCTTCATAGCTACACTCAGAGCAGTTTCACCTTCAAAAGGCAATCTACCTGTTACCATCTCAAACAGGATAATTCCCAGGGAGTAAATATCACTACACTTATCTATCTCTTCCCCTTCTGCCTGTTCAGGTGACATATACTCAGGAGTTCCTATCATAGCTCCTGCCTTAGTCAGACTCTTCCCACTAAGTGACCGAGCTATTCCAAAGTCCATTATTTTAGCATTCCCACCCTTATCAATCATAATGTTGTTAGGTTTTAAATCTCTGTGAATAACTCCTAATCTATGTGCTTCAGATAGTCCCTCACACATCTGCTTAGCAATAGAAACTGTAGTCCCTACTGCCAATTGTCCTGTTTGTCTGATCAGTCCCTTCAGGTCCTGCCCTGAAACATACTCCATAGTAATGAAATAGGTTCCTCCCTCCTGCATCAACTCATACATCCTCCCTACATTCCTGTGACTGATCTTTCTGGTTAGTTTCCACTCATTACTGAATCTCTTAATTGTCTTTTTGTCTGAAGAAATTTCTGGTTTGATCAGTTTAATGGCTACTTCTTCATTGAGTTGATTGTCAATTGCTTTATATACCTTCCCCATCCCTCCTTGGCCCAGTTCTTCGATAATCTTATACCGCTTGGCAAAGACTGAGCCGGTAGTGAGTTCTGCTCTTGGAGACTCGGAACTTTCGGTAGGAGCGGCAGCAGGGGTTACTAGCTTAGTTCCACAATCTCCGCAGAACTCCTTAGTCTCAGGATTGGTTGATTGGCATTTGGGGCACTTCATTATTTATCTCGCTCTATAACTTGATTTACCGGACCTAAACATTTTTCTTGGTCTAACCAATCAAATAATTCCTTCATGAAGGTATTTTTATGTGTTGTCGTAATACTATGACCTGAATTATAAACTC
>JAAGZO010000069.1 GCA_024206195.1 bacterium
ACTCGCTACAAATACTGTGATCCTTGCAGAACAAAAGTTCGCCGTGAGCGGAAAATGGACTGGCAGAATCTTTATCGCAAGAGCCATTCAAAGGAGTACAGGGAGTATCACCGCAAGTGGAAAGCATCGTCAAAAGGGTATACCATTGGTTTAGGCGCACAATTAGTAATGTCCAGGCTAGGAATAACAGCCGATACCATGAGAGAGCATTACGCAAAGTTGACCGCAGAACCTGAAAAAGTAACTGATTTTATTTCGATATAGGAGATTGTATGAAACTATCCGACAAGCAGTTTGAGTTTGCGAAGATGACCACATTGCTTTTCCAATGGTTAATCAATAACGGGTACAAGTTCACTCTCGGTGATGCTTACCGGAAAGGTGACAAGCGCAATCACGGTAAAAGGTTGGCTATTGACATCAATCTGTTTATTTTGCGACAACATGGCTCTTTAAGCAATTATGACTTGCCTGAATATAAATATACCCGCAAAACAGAAGACCATCTTCCTGTAGGTGAGTTCTGGGAATCCATAGGCGGTTCATGGGGTGGACGTTTCAGCGATGGCAATCATTATTCACTTGAACATAACGGGGTTATGTAATGCAACAACAACCAGACGAGTTGGGCAGGATAATCGTATCATACAAGTTAAACCACAAAGAGGTGGGGAGGGCGAGGAGTAATTGCAAAGCCTTGCAGATTCCCCTCAACGAGTATATGAATGATGGGTTGATAATGAAAAATAACCATACAGAGAACAATTCTCCTTATATTGACATCAAAGCTAGATCGAAAATGCTTGAACTGGTTGAGGATATTCAAACAAGAATGGGCAGAGAGGAAGAAAAGGACACTCACATTGTATTCTTGCAGAAGCAAATAGAGATGAAAGACGAGGAGTCAAAGGTGAAGGATGAAAGAATTGCCGTACTAGAAAAAGCAGGAGAAAAAGTTCAATGATATTTCTTATTATATTTGCAGTAGTAGCAGTACTGATGCTATTACACATAGTTGTATTCACAGGTAAAAAGCCGAAATGAAAACACTTCTAATTATACTCGCCCTACTACTCATCAACTGTGGCTATCGGTGCGTCCAAACTGATTCTTCGGCTGAAGCTTTGTCGGCTCAACAGAGAGGTGCAAGAGTAACGGTTAATCGTTATGGCGTTTTCCAATATTGTGAAAGGAAGGAAAAATGACTGCAACCGTATTGGCTTTATGTGGTATTATGGTATGGATAGCTATGTGTGCTACTCATTTAAGAAGTATAGCAAGGAGTTTAAGAGATAAAGATGATTGACGCTTCGCTCTAT
>JAAGZO010000773.1 GCA_024206195.1 bacterium
GCAGCAGTTGCCGCTTTTCAGCAATTGCTTGCCTGCGGCTGTTGAACAAAGCCTCCGGCAGTTCTATTTTATCACGACTCTCCGTCATCTATATATATACTTGATTTAATTATCTTTCCTCCTGTGTAGAACAATTCATTTCACCTAAACACAGGAGGAATTATGACCAAGCTCCGGTCACAGTTTATTCAGCATCTTGAGTTACGTGGCTATGCAGCAAAGACCATCCGTAACTATATCCAGTGTGTCTCTCAATGCAGTCGTTATTTTAACCGTTCGCCTCTCACCTTAACCCATACTGATATTATTGAATACCTGACGTATCTTAAACGCGAGAGGAAGCTTGCTGTCAGGACCTGGAATCTTCATTACTACAGCCTTAAGAGTTTTTACGATCATTTCCAACCTGAAAGTAATATAATGCA
This sequence comes from bacterium, assembly GCA_024206195.1. The sequence continues at coordinate 426 of JAAGZO010000773.1, forward strand.
TGGATTGCGGCGGATGAAAGAGCCGGTGCACAGACCGGAAGTTTTATCCAAAGAAGAGGCTGAGCAGATCATAAACATTTCACACCCACTGAAAGTGAAAGCGATAATTGCTGTATTGTATTCAGCAGGTATACGCTTGGCCGAATGCGCATTTTTAAAGATATCGGATATTGATAGTAAACGCATGGTCATTCGCATAGAGCAAGGTAAAGGTAAAAAAGACCGTAATGCTGTGCTGTCACGTCGTACCCTTTCCATACTGAGAGAATACTACAAGGAATATCGTCCTCAACACTGGCTCTTTGAGAACCGCTCCAAAAACAAGCCAATCAGTAACAGGCGAATTCATGATTATGTTCGTAATATGAGCAAAGAATCAGGTGTAAAGAAGCATGTTACCGCTCATATCCTCAGACACTCCTTTGCCACCCATCTTCTGGAAGCAGGTCAGCCGCTAACGGTCATACAGGAACTTTTAGGCCATGCCAGCATAAAAACAACCACTATGTATACCCATGTGAGTTCAGATCTTCTTCATAAGGTCGGTAGCCCCTTTGATACAAGTTCTCAGACAAAGGAGTCTTCTGATGAGTAAACCTGATATTGCACAAATATTTACCGATGGTTTTGAATCGTATGTGCATCGCTTTGCCCATCTTCCTGACGAACAGTATAAAGTTGCCCATGCTATCATGGATTGCAGAACAGAAAGACTTGGTGGCCATGTATACCGCTGTGATTGTTGCAAGGATGAAACTGTACTGTTTAACTCATGCCTCAACCGTCATTGTCCTAAATGCCAGACATACGCCCGTGTACAGTGGGTCAACAATCGTATTGCCGAATTACTTCCCATTGCGTATTTCCATGTTGTCTTTACTATCCCTCATGAGCTTAATGGTTTTGCTCTGAGAAACAAGTCTGCCTTCTATACCATTATGTTCCGGGCAGTAAAAGAGACCTTGCTTGAACTTGCTGCAGACAAGAAACGGCTTGGTGCAGAAATAGGTTTTGTTACCATTCTTCATACCTGGGGGCAAAACCTTATGGACCATCCCCATATACACTGTATTGTCCCTGCAGGTGGCATATCTCCTGATAAGAAAAAGTGGCTATCAAGCAGAAAGGATTTTCTCTTTCCTTTTTCTGTTATGGCAAAACTTTTCAAAGGTAAACTCCTCAGCTACTTTAAAACCGCAGTGCAACAGAAGGATATTCTCTTTCATGGCTCTTTGCAGATGTATGATACACCAAGGGTATTTAATGACCTTATTGCATTACTCTATAAGAAACGATGGGTCGTATACGCAAAGCAACCTTTTGCTACTCCGGAAAATGTTGTCAAATACCTTGGTAACTATACCCATCGTATTGCTATATCAAATAATCGTATTGTTAGTGTGGATCATGGCAGGGTTACTTTTACCTATAAAGACTACAAAGATGAAAGCAAAAGGAAACAGATGACCGTTTCAGTCGTAGAGTTTATACGGCGTTTTATGCTTCATGTTGTTCCTGATGGCTTTGTGAGAATAAGATACTTCGGGTTCCTTGCTAATCGATACAGAAAAGAAAAGTTAATACTGTGCATAAAGCTACTGGAAAAACTGGGGTATAAGGTCGAAACCAATACTAAGAAGAAAGAGTGGAAAGATATCCTTGAGGAACTCACCGGGACTGATCCGACACTATGTCCGAAATGTCAAAAAGGCCATCTTGTCAGAAAGGAGGAAGTACCACCAAAAATCAGGTGCAAAGAACCACCGCCTGATAGTGTGTGGTAGTTGGCTTTACGAATAAAGTAGTGATAGAGAACCAATAGAATAGAACAAAATGCGTTATTCCTCTAACGCTTTTGGTTATGTATTGCCTTTTTATAATGATAATTGGTAAAACAGGAATGTCAATCGCTGAAAAGCTTGCTGGAGCAAGGCTAATTCTTGTTTATTCCAGCTTAGGTCATTCCAAGACTTGAAGTTTAAGCTTTTTTTACTCTCATTCAAAACGCATATAATAAGTAGCTCATTCGAGACCGGCTTCGTTCAACACATTCTTTCTGAAATAAATGCGTAATGGCAATGGCGTCCTCTTGTCTTATTTCAGAAAGAATCCGTAGTGTTGTTGGTTGTTTTCCGGTAATCCTATTCATTACTCTTAAGAGCGGCCTTCTTTTGTTTTATTATTAATAAATTTAAGTATCTGTAGTAATATCGTCCCAGCTTTTACTTCCATCATAGCATGTTAACCAGTTTATTGCATAATGCCATTCTTGAACTACCTCAGGGCTAAGATTTCCATAACATAGTTTTCCATCAATATTATTTTGTCTTGTTGCCCAATGTGCCCTGTATAAGAAATCGGACAGATTAAGAA
>JAAGZO010000774.1 GCA_024206195.1 bacterium
AGAAATGTGTTATCACTATTGCTCCTGACTTTAATAAACTATTGCGTAAAATATCCCTTCCTTTTAGCTCTGGTAAGTTCCCCTTCGTAAAGCTATATTACGAGTTAACCGATGACAGATGGTTCTCCCACAGGGGAATTCCAGAGTTAATTGAGGACATAGTTAAAGAGATAGATATACAGCATATGCAGAAGATAGATAGCCAGACTATCCGCAATGCTCCTATGTTTGTCTATCGTAGTGGTATGGTTAATCCTAAGACGGTACAGTTTACTTTCGGGCAGGGTATCCCTACTCATGGTATGCAACCTCTTAATGATTCCATAGCACCGCTCAATATGGCTAACTCAAATGTAGAGTACAGCTATGAGAAGGAGCAAATGATACTAGAGACTAAGGTTGAGGAATTAATCGGACAGGTTGATTTCACGCTACAGTCTATGATTAATAAAAGACAACCTCGCACATTAGGTGAGGTCGAAATGCAACAGCAGAATATGCAACAGGTGTTCAGCCTTGATGCCGACCTATTTAGGGGGCAGTTCTCAAACCTATTTAACTGGATATGGGATTTATGGTCACAATATGGTGATGATGAATATGAGTTCATGTACTTCGGTAATGAGAATGCACAGAATGGTGAGAAGCTAAGACTAACCAGAGAAGAAGTTCAAAACAAGTATAAGATTGTATTAAGAGGTAATGACCAGAATACTAACCCTCAAGTCAAGATGCAGAAGGCACAGCAGATTATGGCGGGTACACAGAATGAGATGGCAGTGAATATGGGTGTTATAACACCTATTCATGTAGCTAATGCTTACAAGAGATTCTATAAGATGTTGGATATTGAAAACTGGGAAGAGCTGGTAGCTACTCCTGAGCAGATTATGCAACAGATGCAACAACCGCCACCACCTCCTCCTGATGACATTAAATTCAGTGCAGAGGATCTAACAGATGCTGAGAAAGCTCAAGCACTTAAAAAACGTGGTATCCAGCCTGATATACAGGGCAGGAAACTTAACGAGGATAATAGAAGGCAAGAGAAAGGTTTCGACCAATTAATGACACTAGCAGACGGAATAGGGGAGGCAGATGAACCAAAGTCCAAATAATGCTTATTTTGAACAACAGAAACACGCTTATTTTCAACAGCTTACGGTACAGGATTTAGAGAACAAGATGGCAGAATGTGCCAGTATAGTTAATGACATTGATGGGTCAAAGCTATATGAGATTATTTCAAAAGATTGCAAAGAGAAGGAACAGTTCATTGATGATAACTGGTATCTAATAACTGATGAGGTAGTTCTTAATAACATGAGAGTTAAGAAGAACGCTATTAGATATATCTTGGACTTAAAGAAACAATACCAAGAAGAGTTAGATTACTCCCAGACAGAGCTAAAGGTACGAATTAGTAAAGACACAAATATAATAAAGGATTATGATGGCTGAGGAATATGAGAGAGTCGTTGACAGGAGTATGCACGACTATGGTGATTGTGACTTTGATAAGAAAAGAATCCGTGTTAATCCTCGCCTTGGTGGGTTGCTTAACACTATTATCCATGAGGAGCTACACGCAAAGTATCCAGACAAGAGCGAAAAGTGGATTAAAGATAAATCAAAGAAACATGAAGCATCTCTCACAATCAAAGATGCACAAAGGTTACTTAAGAAATACATATTCGACAAAAAGAAAGGGAGCAAGAGTGGCAGACCAAAACGAAGAAATTAAACATTTAGCGGCATTAATACATGGTGCAAGTAACCACAAGAGTAGCTATGACCAGAGGGTAGCTTTTGGTTCTACAGCTCTTAACAGAATCACTAGTGGTAGGTCAGAATTTGGTATAGATGGGGTTGCACCTCAGACTGTATCAGATGCTATATATAGTAACAAATCACCTTACTATGAGAGTAATGGAAAGAATGAAAGATTTAATAACTATATGGCTGGCAATATAGCATCTTTTAATGAGAAGGAAGCTAAGAGAAATTTACAAATAGCTTCAGGCTTAATTAAGGGAACTATTAAACCATCAGCAGGTCAGTTCTTTATTAGAGACTCTGAGAAGAAAGCTAGCAAGATGGACTTTACTAAGTTAGATAAAGTTAATACTCTAGGTGGTTTTGGAATATATAGTTATAAAGAAAAGAAACAAAAAGCTAAAGCAACTAAGGGGGAAGGTTCTTTCGATAGTGCTTTTGGCAAGGCTAGAAAAGCTGGGTTAGACACTTTCACATGGAAAGGAAAGAAATACACAACTGAGCTTAAATAAGGAGACTTATGGAAGAAAAACAAGCTGTAAATCAGGATTCAGCCCCTGAAGAACAAAAGGATGTATATGGGGAAACCATCCAACCCCAAGAAGAAGTAGCGGAGCAACAGGAAGTCCAAACCCCTTCTGATGAGGGTCAAACATCAGTACAACTGGACGATGTAGGTGTGCCTTGGAAGAATAGGGCATACGAAGCTAACCGCAAGTTGGAGCAGACTAACAGCCAGTTAGAAGAACTAACAAGTGTTGTTAAGAAACTTCAAGAGACCCAGAGCAGTCAAACACGGAAATACTCTGAAGGAGAATTACTGGCGTTTGCTAATGCGGAAGATACAAGTCCTGCCAATAGGCAATGGGCTATGCAAGAAATTGATAAGGTGAGAACAGAGACCGTTTCTAACACTGTGAAAAAACAAATGGATGCTTTTAAGCAGAACCAGTCCGCAGAAACACAGAAACAACAATCTCTTACTGCTGTCCAACAACGCTACCCAGATGCGTTCCAAAAGAATGCTAATGGACAAATAGTTGGCTGGGATAACAATTCTCCACTCACTCAACGGATTGCAGAGTATATGCGAGACCCTGAAATTGCAAAGAACCCTAGAGGTTTATGGGCGGCGGCAAGCATGGCATTTTCAGACCTTCAATTAGGTCAAAGTGCAAAGACACAAGCTAACCAAAAGCAACTCAAGCAACAGGTAAAAACCTTGCAGAAGAAAACATTAGTAGAGGGTACAGGGCAACCTGTAGTCCAACCAGTTTCAACCCGTAAAAAAGCCATAGATGCTACTGTATCTGGGAAAGTTAAAGACGGTCACAACGCTATGAAGGAAATCCTTCGTAGTCGGGGTGTTATAGAATAAGGGGAAAATAAATGACTTTTACATCAGGCGATGGTGCTTATGTATATGACGACAATGCGGTCAGAGAAGATCTACTTGCAGTCCTTACAAACTTAAGTCCACGCGAGACACAATTATGTACTGGTTTAGGTACTTCAAGTGCTGACCAAGTACTACACCAATGGTTGATAGACACATTGGGTACAGTTAAAACAAATGCTTATGCGGAAGGTGTTGACGCATCTTATGGTGCATTAACCAATCCAGAAAGATTGTTTAACTACACACAAATCTTTAGAGAAGCTTATCAGGTATCTGATACAGAAAGAAGTGCTAATACAGCGGCTTTCAGCGACAGATATTCTTATGAAGCTACTAAAGCTTTAAAAGAATTAAAGAATGACATGGAGTACGCTGTACTTCGTGGTTCTTTGGCTTGTGGTACAGGTAGTGCTGCTCGTCAACTTAGAGGCATTAAAAACTCTTTATCTTTGGTTACTAGCCAGTCTGGTATATCATTGACAGAAGCTATACTTAACGATTATTTCCAACTTGTTTGGGATAACGGTACAGAAGTTAATGCTGTCTATGGCTCTATGTATATTAAGAGAAAAATCTCTGCCTTTACTGGTGGAGCTACTAAGAATGTCGATGTTACTGACAGACGATTAGTAAACTCTGTTGATATATATGAAGCAGATGCCGCTAGCATGGTTAAATTGTTTGCACACAGATATATGACTGTGTCTGGCGATGTTAACTATGACGTAGTTGGTCTTAACGAAGATTTATTTAAGATTGCTTATCTTAGAAAACCATTCCAAAGAGAACTAGCTCAAACTGGTGACTCTACGAAGGGTGAAGTTGTCACAGAAATGACTGTTGAAACTTTACACTACGATGGTGGTTTCTTAGGTTCAAGCCACTTATAGGAATCAATCTGGGGGGAGTTTCGGCTCCCCTCACAATTAACTATGCAGAATTTAACAAATAATAAATGGCTTGCAGTTCGTTCTTTTATAACTTATTGGTTAAAAGATAATACTCTATATTGTAATGTTTGTGGTAACTTGTTTGACGATAAGGACTTAACGAAGGAAGGTCATTGGAACAAATGTTGTGATACACCACAAATAGGCAGAAATGCTGACCACTGTATGGGTGTTGTTAAGCAAAACAAAGAGTTAAAAAAGACACGAGCTAACGACACCGCATCATTCAAGAACAAGGCTATGAGGTGGGGCATAAGTATGCCTCTGAAACTATTAGAAGATTTAGAAAAGTACTTTAAAACTAATCACGATGAGAAGTTGTTCAATGACAATAAAGAGTTACACGCTTTTATGAAGGAATTTCCAGCCTTCTGTATAGCAAAAAAGATTTAGGAGGTTTATGAAACTAGCTCTAGCAGTTATAGCAAAGGATGAAAAAGAAGATATAGACAGAATAATTAACGACTATGGTTTTTGCTTCGACGAGATTGCTATTGCAGTAGATGATACGAAGTGTTTTAAGACCTTAACTAAACAATATAAAAACAGGGAGAAAGTTACATTCTATAAGTACGAATGGATTGCTGACTTCTCACATAAGCGTAACTGGCTTACAGAAAAAATCAGTAGTGACTACTACTTGAGGATTGATACAGATGATGAAATTATCAACCCAGAGCGTATCAGACCTGTCGCAGAGCAAGCTTGGGCTAATAGTATTGGCATTGTTTATTGTATGTATGATTATTCTAAAGACGAGTGGGGTAATACAAATGCACAGCACTACAGAGAGACCATTATCAAAAATGACACCAACTACTA
>JAAGZO010000775.1 GCA_024206195.1 bacterium
ATCGAAATTTCATCTGTAAAAAAATGAATATTAAACCAAGAAAAGCCTTCTCTCAAGCGCGTTTATGAGAAAATCAGTGGATACTATTTACTCTTGTTGTTTGTAATGGGTTGCTTCACCGGTTCTTTATCTGCGGAGGAAGGCCACATTTCGGTTAACGAGGCTCCGTCTCATCCCGCTCATCAGTATTCTACACATAAAAGAGAAGCGAGTTCCTTTATGAATGCTTTTCGGCTTGAAGAAGCGGCAACTGCCTTAAACTTAAGAAATATACGTGATATTCGTTTTGACGGCGTTATGTCTCTTGTGTCTGGGAATACTCTCACTGTCAAAAACTTAAGGATTCTTTCAGATACAACTGATCTTGATGATTACATTTCTATTGATTTCCTATTGGATGCAGATTCACTGCAACTTATTCCCGGCAACTTGGAAATCGTCAAGGATTTGGGAATATATCAGCCAACGGTAAAGCAAAACTTATTTTCCAAAGATGTAACCGAAAATATTTCTATGGTTCCTTCAAATGGCGACTTCATGAGATCAGATATTATGCATACTCTTACGGTATCTGCGGATGATGAGTTTGCAATACAGATAGAAACAGGAACTCTTCTTTCACTTAAGATCTTTGAACCAACGGATGATTATGAGTTGCAGATTGATGAACCGGATGGCGGTGTCAATACGAGAGCACTGTATCATCAGGGATCAAGATATATATTGACAGATTATGACTTTTTGCATGCTGGGGTATATACATTCCGATTTGTTCCTCAAAATGATCCGACAGTAACTTTACAATTCGGATTTACTAATAATAATCGTACTCCTCTTGAAACTATTTCTTCCGGTAGTTCAATTTCAGCATCCTTGAGTGGATGGGGGTATGAATATGCAAAATATAAAATTACGTTAAATAAAGGTGACTTGATAGGCGTTACTAACCCTTCAGATCTGGACGTCTGGCTGTATCTCGTTAATTCAAACAGCAAAGTAATAAGATCCGGGAATGGAAAGTTATATTACAGAGTTTCATCAATCGGAGAGTATTATATTTTTGTCCAAAATACAAACTATCAGTACGGTGCGAGTTATTCCGGCTCCGTACAAGTTACTCCTGATGAAAATATTTCTCAGTATCCCGTTCTGTCACCCATCTCTGATCAGACTGCTGCATTGAACAGGCCCTTTTCATTACAGCTGAATGCATCAAACAGTCCACAACGTTTTACCGCAGGCGGTTTACCTGATGGCATTCTTCTTAACGAGGCAACTGGCCTTATTTCAGGAACACCAAATGTTTCTGGAAAATTTCTGATAGAAATAAAAGCGGAAAATGAATTTGGAACCGACCGAACGGATTTCTTTTTAAAAGTACCGAAGCTTAACAAAGTCGTCGTTATTCCGTTATTTAAAACCAAAGCTAACAATAGCATTCCGTCTAATGAGTGTTCTGAAGACAGCGAATGTGCAAATGGGTGGATCTGTTCAAGTGGTACCTGTAAACCAAATATCAAATAAAGCTCCTCCCCCGAGGTGGTGGTCACCCTCTTGAGTGTTGTTCAAGCTAACAGTCAATCGTATTGCAATAAAGCTACTCTTTTTTTGACGAGGAAGCCCTAATTTGCAACTTACTGTTATTGTATAGCTTTACCTGCACCAGTGCTCATTAGGGTGACCATCAATTTTTGTGGCTCTTCGTAGATTAGTGGGGAGAATAGCTTTTTTCTTTACCTCTATCTCCAAATCTCCAGAAGGCTGCATTGTAAGTGATTGTATTTGCAATAAGTGTGTATATTGTAGAGTTGAGAACCTAGGTCACCTGAAGCTTTTTCCCCACTAACCTGCGAAGAGCCATTTTTGTTTTATTTTAAATAATTCATCTTTGTTCATATAATCACCATTCTGAGCATGAACTTTTCAATTGTACCCTTTGCCGCAGTCAACATCTGGCCCCTATGCAAGACAATTATGGGGATAGAAAGCCTGCAAAGCCAGTGAAAATTTGTTGACACCAAGATGTTAAACGTTATATATCTATAAATATTTACTACGTAATATCATGATATATATTCATCCTCCCCATCACCAGTAGCAATAACCAAGGAACAATGCTAAGAAATATTTCAACGGTGACTGTCGCCCTTGTCTTTTTGCTTTTGCAAGGTTGGCAGGCAGCAGCAGGCCAAAAAATGATCGAAGATATCAATTTCGAGCATTCCGGCGACGGAGAAGAACGAATCATCTTTAAATTAAACGGCACCTATATCCCGAAAATATTCACTCTGCAAGGGAAACAACCACGGGTGGTCTTTGATTTTCAGGATACAAGTGCTGCCAAGATGATCAACAACATCATCAATACCAATGGAGAGCTGATCAAACGCATCCGGGTCGGTATCCATAAAGGCGATAACCCAAAGACACGGGTTGTGCTTGACCTGCGACCTAATAAGAATATCAATATCCGACAAGACTTTGATAACGAAAAACAATCCCTGGTTATTTCTGTCCATTATGCCAGCTCAAAAAAAGAAGCTAACAACGAAAAAACAGCTACTCCATCTGATCCTGAGCCCGACAAGCAACAGGAAATGAAAGAGGAACCCACCCAAGCAACAGCGCCTACGCAACCTGAAAAAAAACAGGAGCAAGTAACGCAGCAACCAGAAACAACAGCTCCTGAGCCTGAACAACACGAGGAACCGTCAGAGGCTACTACACCGGTTGCGCAAGCAGAGCAAACTTCTCAAACGGAAGAGGAAGAGGTCCAAGAGAATCCTGAAGTCCCAACCCTAACCTCCATCAGCTTTGACAATAATTCCAATCGGGGCGAAATGGTCCTGTTCAAGCTTAACGAATTTCACCCTCCCATCGTCTTTGGTATTGAAGAGGGGACACCAAGGGTGGTCTGTGATTTCAAAGATACTGCCGCAGCAAATGATATCCCAGACAACCTAA
>JAAGZO010000776.1 GCA_024206195.1 bacterium
GCCCAGTCCTCAAGGGGGTGCACCCCCCTGGGAATGTATGTACAACCAAAGTCCGACCCTAAATATGGGCTTTTAAAGCATACATGTGCTCTATTCTTGAATATGGTAGTCCCATTTGGAACCCTTACCTTACAGGCGACATTTCGAGGCTTGAGAGAGTGCAGCGTTATTTCACTAGAAGGCTTCTTGTTCGATCAGGCCAGGATCCACTTTCTTACCAAGACCGTCTTCTTCTTTTTGAGTTGGATTCTCTCCAGCTCAGGAGGTTAAAGATGGATTTGATTTACTAGTATAGAATTCTTAACGACATGATTCCCTTGGATCCTAATATTTTTCTTACCCAAAGAACTGCGTCAAGAACTCATGGACACGCAAAAAAACTTTGCTCCTGATATGCGGATTGATGTCCGCAAATTCAGCTTTGCTTGTCGAGCCATTGACAAATGGAACTCTTTACCCAATGACATTATTTTGGCTCCTTCATTTGCCTCCTTCGGAGGCGACTCAATCTTTGTCTTCCTGAGTTCACTTTCGACTAAGGGCTTTAGAATAGTGGTTATCTTATCTTCTTTTCAATATCTGTTTTCTTCAAAATTTAAATAAATATTTATATTTAATTATTCTCCATTTTGCGCCATCTGTCTGTAAATTATAAAGATTAGTCTTTTCAGGCACACATAAGTGCACCTTGGTGCCTGTGTGTCTCGTTCCCTGGCTTTCATGTTTATATGGCGGTCACCGACTGCTTTTTGCTGTTTTGGTGTTGTTTACTGACTTGGGGGAACAAATAAATAAATTCAAATTCAAATTCAAATAATCAGAATCCTTCGATCAAGATCATTCATAGTCTCTGATGGAAGTAGCTTTGCTACTTTGTTATCAGATACCACCCCTTTGTCCACTAATGAAGGAATAAAAACTAGTATTTGTGCACCAGTACAGCACAGTGCACACTATTCAGTCTTTGTAGGTCGAGGAA
>JAAGZO010000777.1 GCA_024206195.1 bacterium
AAGAATTCCATGGCTGCTTGTGCTCTTTTATACATAATATCATCCTCCTTTTTTTATGTTTTAAAAATAAAATAAAAAAATCGAAGTTTTATGCTTCGATTTCTGCCATTAGTGATCCTTTCATGGTGTGTGTGTATGAAGCTGATGAGTCGTCTGCATACCATGTAAGTTCAAGGTCGAACTTTTTCTTACCAATGTTTATCCATGAAGCATCTAAGGTAACAGCACCTGTAACACAGTCTAGGATTATGCTTGTTTCTGGAGAAGCAACCATAGAAGAGTCGCTGTCTTCTCCGCTGTTCATGTGTACTCCGTTCTTTCCTGGTACCCACTCCCACGCAACAGCAGAATAATCATTATCACATATTACTCCTGCCATGTCTCCTTTTCCTGTTGCAGTAGCTGATGTTATTAGTATTCCCTGACCCATACCGTTTTCAAGGTTTAATGTTACAGTACCATCTGTCAAACCGCCTTGGGATATAATATAATCCTTACAGTTTAGTCCCATCTGCAGTTCACATTTTTCTGGTAGAAGATTTTGCGGACTCAAAACACCGAAATAAGCCAGTGCTCCGATAACGACTAGTACGACTAGAATTGCCCAACCATAGGTCATTAAGAATTCCATGGCTGCTTGTGCTCTTTTATACATAATATCATCCTCCTTTTTTTAATTTAGTAAATAATCTATAAAGCTCTATCTAGAATTAACTGATATATAAAACTTCCGATTCTTCAGAGGAGCCTATCCTTTCATCCATCGCCTTGCGATTTCAACAGCGATCTCCTCATCTTTGACCCTTCCAACAGTCATTATGCGTTGGGTAAGGTCTTCAACAAGTTTCATACGGTCGGATTCCATGACCTACCACCCCAATTATGAATTCCAAAGAAGAAGAACTATTTAAATTTTTCTAATGACTCTTTGCAAAGAATGTGATGGCTTCTGCGCTGTTCTTGCAGCAGATGCACTTTCCAAGCTTCTTTGGCTGTTCAAGCGGTTTGCACATAGAAGATGCCCCTGTTTTGGCTTTAATGTCATCTTCGCACTCTTCTTTTCCGCAGAAGGCTGCTTTTGCTATTTTCTTGCTTTTCAGGGCTTTTTCGAACTCACTCCAGCTGCTTGCATCTATAATGCTTGTTTTAAGGATTTTCTCTGCTTTCTTGAACAGATTATCCTGGATTTCAGCCAATAGCTCAATAACGCGCTTATTCAGGTCTTTAAGAGCAACTGCCTCTTTATCTCCTGTATCCCTTCTTACAACAACTGCCTGCTTTTTCTCAATGTCCTTTGGACCTAGCTCAATCCTAATAGGGACGCCCTTCATTTCCCATTCATTGAATTTCCAGCCAGGTGTATAGCTATCCCTTGAGTCAAGCTCAACAGCGCACTTAAGTGATTTCTGCACTTCAGCTGCTTTCTTCAACACAGCAGCCTTTGTCTTCTCAAACATGATAGGGATTATAACTGCCTGGATTGGCGCGATCTTGGGAGGCAGCACTAAACCTCTATCATCGCCGTGCATCATAATCAAAGCTCCGATAAGCCTTGTTGACACACCCCATGATGTCTGCCAAGGTGTCTTTGTTTTTCCATCCTTGTCTGAGAAAGAAATGTCAAAGGCATTTGCAAAGTTCTGTCCCAAATTATGAGATGTTCCCATCTGAAGCGCTTTGCCATCTGGCATAAAGCCCTCCATAGTTAAAGTGTATTCAGCACCTGCGAACTTCTCTTTCTCTGTTTTTCTGCCTGAAAGAACAGGCATTGCAAGATAATTATTAATAAGATCCAGGTAAATGTCAATCATCTGCTTTGCTTCATCAGCAGCTTCCTTCTTTGTTGCATGAACAGTATGCCCTTCCTGCCATAAGAACTCTCTTGTTCTCAAGAAAGGCCTTGGGTATTTGAACTCCCACCTTACAACACTGCACCATTGGTTAATTAATAATGGCAAATCACGCCAGCTTCTAACCCATCTTGCGTATGAATCATACATTATTGTCTCTGATGTTGGCCTTATTGCAAGCCTTTCAGACAACTTTGAATCACCTGCTTCTGTAACCCATGCAACCTCAGGGGCAAAGCCCTCAACGTGCTTTGATTCTTTTTTCAGAAGTTTCTCTGGAATAAATAGAGGGAAATAAGCATTTTTATGACCTGTTTTCTTGAATTCCTTGTCAAGAAACTCCTGCATCTTCTCCCAGATTGCATATGAGTAAGGCCTTAGAACCATGCAGCCAGAAACAGGAGTGTAGTCTGCAAGCTCTGCTTTTGCAACAACCTGAGTATACCACTCAGAAAAATTCTCATTCTTCTTTGCTGTTATGCCCACATCCTTATCTGCCATGCACAAAAAGTTTTGTTTGTACTTATTTAAAGCTTGCGGTAAATTTTATAAAATCGCCCCTGTTCCCTCATGCTATGACAACAGCGCTGGTTAAACAAGAAAGCACAGCTTTGGTTAAACACGGCTATGATAATCCAGAAGAGGTATTGCCAAAAGCATATGTTATGGTTTTTCCTGCAAAGGAGTTGGAAGAAATAGTTGGCTACACACCAAGCACTTTACATGCGCTTCGAAGGTACGGGCACATAACTGCAGCTTCTGAAGATCCCTGGATGTACAGTCTTGGCACAATAATGCGTTATGCGATGAATAAGAAAAATTATAGAGGAAGATCGCCAGATGTTGTTGGAAGAGTAACAGCATTTATTTATTCAAATCATCACGCTTAGCGATAACTTTTTATATTCCTTTCACCTTGCATTTCCGAATGGCTAAGGCAGTAACTGATCTTGTCGCAGAATTATACGCATGGCTTGTTCAAAAGAAATGGATCATTATCGGAATCTTTGTTTTCTTGCTTGTAATATCCTTGCTGGGTGTTAATGTTAAGGCTCTTATTGTTACGATAATTCTTGCAGTGTTGGGAATTTTTTCAACAGTATATAAAAGATACCTTAGGGTTCCTCCTGCATTTGAGCTGATAACCTTTGGCACAGTTCTTGTCGGAGCAGCATACGGACCTGTTGCAGGCGGTATTTTTGGAGCGCTAGTCACACTGATTGCAGAAATCTTTAATGCAGGGATTGATGCATTTATTATTGCATATGTTCCATCCAGAGCACTTATCGGAGTGCTTGCTCATTTTTTAGCAGGAATGGATATTGTGATGTTAGGAATCTTAATGAGCTTTTTTTACAATATTTTGGCTCAGCCATTGTACATTGTTTTCGGAGATTTGGAAATGAAGGTAAAGGGGATAAGTTTTATTGTTCCGAATCTAATCATCAATGTGTTTATATTTACACTTCTTGCACCACAAATATATCCAATTGTATTGGCAATGGCCTAAGCCATCTTTAGTTTTCCAGAAATCTTGTCTATTTTTTCTTCCTGATCCGGTCCAATCGCAAGGCATGTTTTAGTTCCTGCTGGAATCTCAGTATGGCCTGCATCTGTTATCAGGGCTGTTTTCAGAGATGCCTGCTCTGCAAGCTGCTTGTATTTGAAAAGATCCTCCTCATTATTAACATTCAGAACAACCTTTTTTGCACCATGCATTCTCCACTCACTAATCTTATCTTTATCTGACTTCATTGCTGCGTCAAGCGATGCATGAGCCACCTGAGCTGACATTTTTCCCTTGCTCAGCTTCAAATCCTTTCTGATTAGAATAACCTGCTTCATACAATAAAGCAGTTGGAAGCTGCTTTATTAATGTTTCGTGCAGCAAAACATTTAAATACAAGAGAACATTCTATTAGTGTATTGTTGGGGGGATAGAATGCTACAAAGAGCACTTATTAAGAGAATAAACAGTGAACTAGTAAGGATGCACAGCGCAGAAAACAGAGACCGTGGCGACAAGAACGTTTACGCCAGATTTGTTAATGTGACTGGCAACGTGATGGCAGAGTAAACAACCGAGGTGGGAGTATGGCTGCAGACAACTCGATTTTTATCGGGGCAAAGCCCTTTATGAACTACGTAACAGCAGTAGTTATGCAGTTTACAACAAAGAACGCCGACAGTATAATAGTGAAGGCACGAGGAAAGTTCATAAGCCGGGCAGTTGATGTTGCAGAGGTTGCAACAAAGCGCTTTCTTGAAGGACAATCAGTGATAAACAACATATCGATTGATTCAGAAGAGTTCGAAAACAAGGAAGGCAGGCAAGTAAGAGTATCAACAATCGAAATAACCCTTGGAAGAAAATAAAATTTTTTGCTTTTTCTGAAGCTTTTATTAGATTAGCGAAGAGATAAAGCCATGAAGCGGGGGAGCTAATGTGAAGAACACCCACAGATTGAAAACTATATGGGTTGAAAGGAACAGCATGCAGCGCCAGAATCCACTGCCAAGCATAAGATAGCCTGGAATAATAATAGCATCATAGATTAATGTAAGTATTATTCCTGTTGCTGTTACATTTGGTTCTGGTCCTCTAAAGAACTGCGTTAAAAAACCAATTGCACAAATCCCTATAAACGAAACAAATGTTGAGTATGTGAAACGCTCTGTGATAACTTCTGCAATAAAAAGGCTGACAAGCCCGACAATGATTGCAGGAACCGGCCCGAAAAGCAATCCTGAGAGGACCATGCCAAGCATTATGAACTCAATTCCCAAAGAAATCTTCAAAACCTTGTTGTATAACATTGAGAAGGTTCCTAAAGCAATGAACAGCAGCATAAAAAATGAAGTAATCACATATTCACTGAAAAATATTATGAAAATTAATGCAAGGATAATCAAAAAAGAAACTGTTTTTTTCTGCAGCGCAAGCTCTAACAATGACTTTGCACCGTTCTTAAAAGCCCTGACCTTTGTTTTAGCCCAATGCTTTCTCTCTTTCACCCCATCCATGCATTCTTAGTTCTGCAGCATTGTTTAAAAAAGTTTTTATATGAACAATATTATGATTTGAATATTATGGGCCCGTAGTGTAATGGATAGCACAATCGGCTTCGGACCGGTTAATGAGGGTTCGAAACAATTTTTTGCCAAAGAATTGAGTAAAAGCAGTCAAGTGCCACATTCGCTTCGCGAAATGGCACGAACTATGGTAAGAATTTGTCGAAAGTCCCTCCGGGCTCATATTCATTTTTTTAACACTAAGAAATTTACTTTGTAAATTTCTTGTGTGATCAAGAACCGCAGGATGTCTTGATTTGTACATGATACGCCGCCTGTTTTTAGCAGGCGGTTCTTGACAAATGAAAAACCGAAAAAAAAGACTTGAAAAGAAGATCAGAACTTCTGATGCCCGCAACACGAGGCAGGCTGTCTACAAGTATTATCCTATTGATGAAACAAAAAGCATTGCGGTTCGTGGAGGACGCTGCCATAAGTGCAACAAAATAACAAATGATTTCTGCATTTCATGCACAAGGTTTGTTTGTGATAAGCACTCACACAAAAAATCAAAGGACAAATACTGTGCAGATTGTAAAGAGAACAAAAAAGTTGACTACATAAACTAAAGATTTATATATTAAAAAATATAATGTTAACTAAAAAAGAGGTAAAATGAAAAAAGCACAGGCTGCAACTGAATATATACTTGTCGCAGCACTCGTTGCTATGGTAATAATTCCAGTTGGCTTTATCTTTCAGAAATATACTCAGGGTGCAACAGAAGAGATGCAGGCTGCCCAGGTTCAACAGGCTGGACTTGACATTGTAACCCATGCAGAGACTATTTATTATATGGGTGCTCCGGCAAGAATACAAATAGAGGAGAGCCTGCCATCTGGCGTTCAAAACATGTCTTTTTTCAAAGACTGGACAATGGATCCTCCTGTTAGTGAGTTTATTGTTTATGCGAGATTCCATGGAAAGCCATCAGAAAACTCATTTCTTTCAAGAATTAAAATAACTGATTCAAGTGAGTTAGATCCTGCTGAAGACAAGCTTCCTGAAGAAGCGTCTGCTGAAGGTAACAAAAAGATATGGCTTGAGGCATGGCCAGGTGTAAATGATCTTTCAGAGCCGTTTGTGTTAGTGGATTTTGGGGAGAGATGTCCTGTAGGTACATATAATGGCGGAGTCGTGCAAGCTTGTGGGGTATTTATTGGTAATATGCAACCCGATTGCACAAATTTGTTGGGTACACTACAGAATACAAGCAGACAGGGAATAAGCTGGGATCACTGGTTTAATCATTGCCAGCAATATGATCTGAATGGTGATTGCATGGTTAATAGCGACGGGTCTGGCGATTGTACTTAAGATAAGGTTTTTTAATGAAAAAAGCGCAGTCATCTATTGAAGCAGCAGTTTTAATAGCTGTAATGTCCGTAATAGTTCTTGGTTTTGTTGCTGTTGTTACAACAAGCATGGTAGAAATAGAAAAACAAAATGAAAGGGTTGCAATAGAAGAAATTGCAGATGTTGTTCAGTATGAGATAGGCTTGGCTTCATCAGCACAGGATGGCTATTCAAGAATATTTACGCTGCCTGATAAACTTTCTGGACATTCATATGCTGTGAAGTTGCGTGTTAGCAATATAGCCAGAAGGTGGGCAATTCCTCCGATTCCGGATGATACAAAATCAGAATTATTTATACAATATGTTGAGGAAGTAACTCAGGAAGGTGAGGATCAAACCCTTATTGAGGAGTACGAGACTTCCCGTGTTTTACCCTTTAACATAACTGGTACTATTAATGAGAACGAGGGGGCTGGTGGATTTTCAAGGGAGTTTATAATAATAAAAGATTATGGGATAATTGCTATTACACCTGTGGGTTATTGCGATGCGGGTTCCTGCACCACAGAATTTACTAAATGTGCGGTAGCTGCTGATGCTGGAGCATGTGATGATCTTGATCCAGCTTATTCGGATGCTTGTTGCGCAGATCATTTCATTTATTGTTGCTGCGATGGTGATACTATTTGTGAACCTGGCCAGGGAGAGCGGCCAGACAATTGTGGTAGTGATTGTCCTTAATCGAAATGTATTTAAACATAAATAAAAAAAGAGGTAAATGATGAAAAGAAAATCGCAGACATGGTCAACAGATGCAATAATTGCAACTGTGGTTTTTCTTGTCATAATAATAACATTTTTTTCTGTGCTAACTGGCAAAGCACAATCAGAGCGAGTAAAAGTTCTCGCTGAAGAAGGATCAAAAATACCTGACATGCTTTCATCTTATGATAACTCAAGCATCGCTTTTATCAAAGGGACTGTTGTTGATCCTGACAAGCTTGATGAGTTTGCAAAAATGGATTATGATACTCTGAAGGGGCAGTTCGGATTGCAGGGAGAATTTTGCATTCACTTTGAAGATGAAGATGGAAACGTAGTCTTTATTGGAGAAGATGATAAGGTAGGCATAGGTAGTCCGAGGGTTACTATTGGCGGAATAGCCTGCGGCTAAAACAAAAGATATATAAATAAGAATCGCCAATGAGGTGTTTTAGATGGTAAAAAAAAGAGGGAAAAGAGCTAAATCTAGGAGTATTCATCATAAACATCCTGTTCATACACGTCCTTCACCTCAACCTCAAAGCAAAGTAGGAGGCTGGTTGATTGTTATTCTGATAGTAGGTTTGCTTGTTGTGCTTTATTTTGTCGACTATTTTTCTGATGACAATAGTCAAATAATTTCTTCTGAGAAAGATAGATTGATTGGTGAAATAATTGCTGCAAACAATGCAGATGATGAACTGGCATTTATTATTCATGACCAAGTAGACCCGCAAAAGCTTTCTGCATTTGCAAACATGAATTACGACGAACTAAAGGATGAGTTAGGCATGGAAAAGGATTTTGCTATATTCTTTACAGACTCTGAAGGCGCAGTTATTCCAATTGGTGAAAAGATTTGCATTGGAAGCCCACGAGCAAAGGTCGGCGGAATCAATTGCGGTTAGATTTCTTTTTTATGATTTTGACTTAGTTAATACTCTGAACAAAACCAAGTATTTATCACCACTTTGTCATGACAACAAACCGAAAGGTTTTTATAGGGTTGTTGCTTGTCTTTTTTCTATTATGGCACTAGAGGACCTTAGGTTGCCTTATTGGGAAGAACGCAGTAGAGCTAATCATAGAGGCAGCACTGTGCTGCAAAATATGAAAGGAAATCTTCTCGAGGAGATTGTTAATGATTCTGCAGGCTGCGTTAGGAACAAAACCCTTACAACCCTTCTAACACTTTTCACTGTTGCTGCTATTGCAGCTGGATCTGTTATTGCTTACAAAAGCTGCGAATCAAACAATGATTCAACTCCGCCACCAATAACACCAATAGTGACTGTTGAGCCGACGTATCCACCAACACCAACTGTTACACCCGATCCTACTGTTATGCCAACGCCAGAGACACCGACGTCAACTGAGACACCAACACCTCTGCCAGACGTACCAGAGGATGTGAGTCACAACTTGGATGTTCTTAGCGATTACAATCCCAAATTAGTTGACTTTCTTAGAGAACAGCCATGGTATCTTGATGGAATCAATGAAGAAGAAAGCATATTCATTCTTGATGGTTTAGGCAGGAAGCCGAGTGCGCAGGGTGTTGGACCATCTGA
The DNA here is from genome assembly GCA_024206195.1 of bacterium. The sequence goes on from JAAGZO010000777.1 coordinate 8,554, forward strand.
TTCTCGTAATGATGTTTTAATGAAAATTGTTGAAAACGAGCAGTATAAAATAGAAAAAGTACAGCTTAATGGCGGTGAAAAGAATGTTCTTGTTATGTATGAGGAGGATCACATGCTTGATCCAGTCATGAACCTTGCTCTTGCAGCAGCACCGCGTGTAGAGGATTATCTTGGAATGGAATTTCCAAGGGACACACTGACTGTTTATGTCAGGAGTGAGGGAGGGGATTTTGGAGTCAATGCAACAGCGATTGTTGTTAAGCCTGACGCTGATTTTTTTCCTGAACGGGCTGTTGTCCGTGAAATAAAGCACGCAATGTGGCATACTGATAGTGAAGGTAGGATGGGAAGAACAGAAGACATGGAGCAGTCTGAAGGTGATGCGGAATTATGCGCTTATGTTGTGTTAGAGGAATTATCAAAAACAAATCCTGATTTATTGAGCAAGGAATACACTGTTGAGGAACGTTTTACTTATGCAGTTAACAAGCTTAATGGACTGGGCTTATTGAGTGAGCCAGCAACAAGTCCGCGATTTGATAATCAAAGATTGGGTACTCATTATCTAAAATGGTTCATGGTGCTTAATGATGTTCGCAATGCAATGGGAGCTGAGGCATACTCTGCAGCAAGGGGAGAGATGTATGAATACAAGGATAACTATGACGGGCCTCTTCTTCAGGGTCCGGTTATCAAAGAAAAAGAGCTTCAGGAATTCATGATGAAGCACGCACCTAATCCTCTTGCTGTTGAAACGATTTTTACCATGAGTGTTTTTGGCGAGTAAATTCTTAAATTAGAAAGATTTATATATTACTAATGTAAGAGTTTATATTGTAATACAAAGAAGAGGTGCATGTTATTTGCGTTTTAATTTATTCGGCTTTATTTTATTGTTGTTTCTAGTTATCTTGCCCCTGTCTGTTTTGGGAGATGCTTGTGAGGATTATTATTATTCTCACGGAAGTTGCCGTACTTATGCACAATACTGTGATGGCTCTGATATTTGGCAGGTTGCTTGTCAGACCGCTAGTGTTGGCGATTGTTCTGAAAGGACAAGCACTAGAGCGCGTGTTACAGATTGTGCTAGAGCAAGTAGTTGTTTGGATGAAACACATACAATGTATGGGGTTGGTTGTGATTATAATAATGATGGTACTGCTGAATGCAGATTTTCACCTGGCACTGGTATAAACTGCGAAACAATGAACTTCTGTTCTTATGGAAGAAAAACAAGCTTTTTTTGCGATGATTCAAGACCTGATGTAGCTTGTACTGCATCACCCGCTACTCCTTACACTGATGAATGTTGCAAGGAGCTAGATCCGGATTATACTCAATGCTCTTCTGGCTGTACTGACCTTGATTCTGATCCGGACAATTGCGGCACATGTGGTAATGTATGCACTTCAGGATGTAATCCGGCAACTGGAATGTCAGGATTAGGTGTTTGTTCTAATAGAGATTGTGTTGAAACCTGCCTGGATGATAATCCAGTTTATAGTTGTTGCCCTGCATCATTAAGTGATGGTTCTCGTATTGCTTATTGTGATGGGGGTATTAATGGTATATGCGCACTGCAACAGGATCTGTGTGATAACGGCAGACAAGATCCTGGTGAAGATGGAATTGATTGTGGGCCTGCTTGCGGTGTTAATTGCTGCGATGTTGCTCCTGAGATTATATATATGATGGTTGATGGGCGGGTTATTACTGGTGGATTTGGCATGCCGCCTAACTCTGAGAAATTTGTTAGTGTCAGGTTTCATAACCCTGCTGGACCAACTTGTGGTGTTGGAAGTTTTATTATTTGGTCTGCTTGTAATTCTGGTGTTTCTTGCACAGGTGGAACTGTAATAGATATTCATCCTGGTTTAAGTGCAACCCTTACTACTCGTGTCTCTTCAGCAGGCGTAGCTCCTGGTTCTTATCCTGCAACTTTTTCTATTGGTAGAATAAACCATGGGTTTGATTCAAGAGCAGTGACTGTTTCTGTTGCTAATTATTATGAGCCTGGTGTTTGTGGTAATGGTATTGTTGAGACTGGTGAGCTGTGTGATGGTAATATAATACCTCCTTCTTGCCAAGGTATGTATGAAGGCCTTCCTCTTGATACTTTTTTAGGTTGTACTGAGAGTTGTAGTTGTATAAGTAAGGCTTGTTCGGGTTCTACTGGTACTAGGAGTTGCAATTCTGATTGTACTTTAGATACAAGCAGATGTATAGCACCTGGATGTGGTAATGATATTTGTGATGCTTATTTAGGTGAGCAGTGTGATGGTTCTGATTTTTGTGTTAGTAATTCCTGTGTTGGTTTAGGTTATTCTGGTGGAGGTTCTCCGAGTTGTTTTCCTGATGGTCATTCTCGGGAGTGTCAGGTAGATGCTTCTGCTTGCACTTATAGTTGCCAGCGGAATAATCCATGCACTAATCAAGGAGAGAAGTGTTGTGATGGTGATGGTAATCTTTTTGAGTGTCAGATGGATTTCGAGGTAACAGTTTCTTCTGAAGAAACAGGCACTATGGGAGAAATCAGGTGGATTGCTCATGTAAACAGTCTTAGAGGAGATTCTCCTTTTTCATATAGCTGGAGTGGAAGTGATGGTTTAAGTGGAACTGGGCAAAGTATTACTATGTCGTATCCTTCTCCTGGAACAAAGACAGCTTCTGTTACAGTAACTGATTCAAGTGGACATTCAGTATCAGAAGGATATGTAGCAACTGCTACAGCAACTGCTGAACCTGAGTTCCCTGTTAGATTTGTTGCAGGAACATTGGATAAAAATATTGTATGGAACGAGCAGGCTTGGCAGCGTGGTTCAGGCTTTCACTTATATTATGAATATACTTGGGACTGTGTTGGTGTAGGTTCAGATTCTAGTAATGAAGGTATTACTCATGGTAAGGGTGAAAATATGGGTTGTGTTGCTAACTCTCCTGCTACATGTTCTTCTTCATGTCCGTGGGACTATTGTGTTCCGGAAAGTTCCTGCGTATCCTATTGGCAGTGTGACGCATATTTCCGGGGGGACATGCGGAGGACCTGTTGCCTGAATACTAATCCTTCAGATTCCCGTTGCTCTGGTTGCAGGTATTCAAATATAGGGTATTGGACTGGTTCTGGTTATCTTGGATACTTCAAAAGAACTCTCAACTGTCCTAATGGTTATTCACTTGTATTCACAGGATGCACTGGGGGTAGATTATGTCCAACATATTGGGATCCATATTTTCCTACTTCGTCCTTTGACGGCTATGAAGGCATTAGATCTTGTACTTATGATTGTGTGAGGAATTGATGATGAAAAAAATATTATTAACACTTGGATTTTTTGCAGTTTTGCTTCTTTTAGTTAATAGTGTTTTTGCTGCATCTGCTAATAGTTGGCAAAGCGTTGGCGATTGTTCAGCTGAAGGTTGTTGTCCTAGGGAACCTTGTACTGGTTTTGATTGTGGTTGTTGTGAACCATCTGTTTGTGGTAATGGTGTTCAAGAAACTGGTGAGGAGTGTGATGGAAGTGATATTCCTATTACTTGTGAAGATGCGGGTTTTGATAGCGGTTCTATGAGATGTACTGGTTCTTGTGTTTTAGATAGAAGTGGTTGCGTAGGTAATGTTGCTGCTATTCCTGATCCTCCGCCTGCTACATGTCCTAATGGTGTATGTGCTGGTGGCGAATCTTGTACTAATTGCCCTCAGGATTGTGGAGCCTGTCCTTTCTGCGGTGATGGTAACTGTGATCCTGGTGAAACATGTACTACTTGTTGGCGTGATTGTGGACTATGTTGTGGAAATGGTCGTCCAGATCCTAATGAGCAGTGTGATAATGGCGACCCTTCTCGTGGCGGAACTAATGGTGTGAGGTGTACTGCTTCATATAGTCCTACTTATCCTCCAAATACTTGTCAGTATTGTACTACTTCCTGTACTTGGGATACTGTAACTGGTCCTTATTGTGGCGATGGTACAAGAGATGCTGCTTATAATGAGGAATGTGATTTGGGGACTGGTGTAAATAGTAATGCTCCTAACATGTGTAGGCCTGATTGTACAGCGCCTTATTGTGGTGATGGTATACATGATTATGATTCTCCTTATCATGATAATGAGGCGTGCGATGATGGGAATCTGAATAGTGATACTACCCCTAATGCTTGTAGATCTACTTGTATATTGCCTTATTGTAGTGATGGTGTGATTGATCCGTTATATCGGGAGGCTTGTGATTGCGGTTCAGATGGTTCTTGTACTCTTGCTGAGCTAGGTGGTTTTACATGTGTTTCTTTGACTGATCCGCATCCTGAGTATGGTCCATCTGGTACTGGCGGTAACTTGGATTGTTATCCTAAAGATCATGCTACTGAGTGTCAGTTTGATACTTTAGATTGTTGTTTTGATTCTTGGAAGGTTTGTAATCCTGGCAGGTGTGAGCATCTTCTTGGTGATCATGGTTATTATTCTACTCCTGATCCTAATAATATGGATTTTAAGCATTGTTGTGACAGGGATGAGACCTGTGTTTGCGAGACTGATGATTCTGACATAGGTTGTTGCAGAGGTCAGGATTCTTGTGTTTCTGAAGGTACGTGTTATCCAAGTCTTGAGCGAACTACTGAGATGGTTGATGAGAGATGGCATAATATGGATGATGGTGAAAAATATATGCTGTGTTATTATTTGAATGAAGCTGATTGTGAGGAGAAAATTGGTTGTGTTATGGATGGTGGGCATTGTGTTGCTCAGGATGAGTATTATGCTATAACTCTTGCTGATATGTTTGCTGGCAGGTTTGATTATGCGAATAATATTGCTAGCAGCTTGCAGATTGAGAGAGACAGGGATGGTTTTAGAGATAGTCAGGTCTTTTATTCTGAGACTGTTAATATTGCGGAGGACTTGTTAGTTTGTGATCCTGGTGTTTGGGTTCTTCCTGAGGGTAATATTAGTGGTACTGTTTATGATGGGGATAGAAATCGTCTTGCTGGTGCTACTGTAAGTGTTTTGGGTACTGATCTTAGTGCTGTTACTGCTTCTGCTCCTCCTGGTGCGGTTGGTGACTATCTTATTACTAATGTTTTGTTTGGTTCTTATGATATTGTTGCTTCTAAGGAGAGTGCGCGTTTTTATGATGCTACTCGTTATGATTTGTATGTTCCTGCATTTGGCACTTTGTCTGGTTTGGACTTTTATTTGAGTACTAGTGATTCCACTTGTCAGCCTGACTGTACTTTTAGTGGTGATAATTTCTGTCATGAGGAATGTGAAGGACTTAATGGTTGCGATTTCAATCCTGATGATGTTGCTAATTATTGTGATGATGAGACCAGAGGTTTTATTGTTGATTATGATCCTAGTCCAGGTCAGAAGGTTGAGTGTTGTGAAGGCTCTCCTACTTTCCCTAAGGATCTTGCTGCCAGTACTGAGGTTAAGAAGGCAGGTTCTGTTGCCAGGGTTACAAAGACTGTGTGGTATCAGGGCAAGCGTATTAACATGGTAATTGACGTATTCGAGTGATTTCTTGTTTAAGCGATAATCTTAAAAAGGAGTTAATACATAGTAGGTATTAGTATGAAAAAAAGAGGATATTTTTTTACCATAGATGCATTTATAGCAATGGGTGTTATGGTAATAGGTTTAATGCTCGTACTTTTTTCTCATACTTATACACCTTATCAGGAACAGACAACGGTTCTAGCAAACAGCAACCTGAAGGACCTTTCAGTCCCTACAATTAAAGAAGTTAATGCTAACTCAGGATACATGTCTGAATTGAATACTCTTATTCGAAATGGTAACATAACCCAGATGGACAACACCATTCTTGAACAGGCAATTGAGTTTTGTTTAACTGGCAGAGAGGAGAATGCATCTGTTATTGTTGGAGAAGTCTGGACATCTGTTGAACAGGAGCAGTACGGGACTTCATTATGGATTGATGGTCTTTTGATATTTGATACTGCAACAGAGAATCCTGATTCAAAGTTTCTTGCATCATCAAAGATGTTTGTGATTGGATACAACGCAACGCATACATGGGGTCCGATTAATGTTGAGGTGAGAGCTTGGCAAAAATGAAGGGGAAAAAAGGGATGTTCTTTACATTCATGGCAGTTCTTATAGTTTCAGCTCTGCTATTTTCCTTTGCTCCGCAATCTTATGTCTCTGTAAAGCAAAAGACAGGTGTTATACAAGCCAGAGTAGATTCATCAAATAATTATGTTGAGAATGTAAAGGGGGTTTATCTTGAGAGAGCACTTCGTGTTGCCAGCCATAATGCTATTAAATCCCTTGTGTGGCGTGTTAATTATTCAGGGTATATACCTGAGGCCAATGTCCAGAGAAACTTTTCAGAGTTGGTACTAAGGGGAACTATGGATGGAGTGTCTGTTGATAGCTCTGGAGGTTGTGAAGCCTGCATAGCAAAAGACTTTATGATCGATTCAAATCTTACATATTCTCTTGAAAAGATAGAAAATGCTTCGCGTGACTTCCTTAAGATAGAGACTGTCTTTGAAAAAGACACAATTAAGATTGAGCTGTTCCAGGACAACACAACCGGACCCTGGCAGGTTGGAGCAAGAATGTACATAAATTATACTATTGAGGCAGGACTTGCAAACTGGACAATAACCAGGCAGAACCTCTCTACAAGGTTTAGCATAGAAGGTCTGCATAATCCTTTGATTCTCAGATCGAGAACCCTTCAAGGCGGTGCAACTGGCGGGTGGCATGATGCATCCAATGTAAGTAAAATTGTTGTTTCAAATCTAACTGAATATGAGTATGATAAAATGTCATCTATATTGGAACTAGGAAACATGACTTACATGTTCCGTTATGATGTTGCACCATCATTCTTACAAAGACTGTCTCCTTTAGTAGTGCCATTTGAGCCATCAGAGTGCTGTGGAATGGAGGTATTGATTAATCCAAATAAATTAGGATATAATTCAGTAGCCCTGACTGCTAGTTATGGTTATAGAGATAAATCATATGTTGACTGGTGTATGTACACATTACTTTGTCCTCCAGATGATCCTATACCTACTGCAGTTCACCAGTTCTATAATGTAAGCGGAGTAAGCACTTGTAGAGAGCAAGATAATTTCTTTGCCTTTAAACTGGATGCTAATACTTTGGCATACTATGGCTGGGAGAACAATGGAACCCAGAATGCAACCCAGAGACAACCATGCGATTAAAATGCCATACTATGATGCGTTATCTGATGGCTATAACGAGCTGCATGGAGAGGAGCAGCTGAAGAAGCTGGAAATAATAAAGAATAAGTTAAAGCCAAAGAAGACAGACAAAATTCTTGATGTTGGTTGCGGTACAGGTCTCTCAGAGATTCTTGGGAATGTAACTGGAATAGATCCTGCTGAAAAACTATTGAAAAAAGCAAAGATAAAAACTGTAAAAGGAGCAGCAGAAAAACTGCCTTTCAAAGACAATTCTTTTGATATTGTGATATCTGTTACTGCAATACACAACTTCAGTGATGCAGAAAAGGCAGTTAAAGAGATGAAAAGAGTCAGCAAAGGCAAAATTGTGATTAGTATTCTGAAGAAATCAGGGAACTTCAGCAAAATAAAGAAGATAATTGAGAAAAATCTTGAAATCGAGGATTCTGTTAAAGAAGAAAAAGATGAGATATTCTTCTGCAGATAGCAAAAAATATTTAAAACATAAAGCAATGAATTGATTTATGTTTAAAAAAACAGGTGCAAAATTTATATCGACATTTCTTCATAGTCTTTATCCTTTGAAATACAAGCAGCTCAGCAATAGGGGCATTAAGGATGCATTTGCATATTTTTTCATAATGCTCTTTGTATTTTCAATAATCGCTTTATTGATTTCACTGCCTGCTCTGTTTACACTTGGCAGTCATCTTAATGCGCAGCTGTCAAAGTTTGAAACACTGAGCATTGATGTTGACATTGAAACAAAGGAACCTGTTGTTTTTGACAGACTGGGTGTTGTTGTTGATTCAACAGGCCAAACAGAATATGAAGGAAACAAGATACTCATAACAAAAGAGGAGCTAATAGGCAAGCCAGTGCTATGTTTATTATACAAACCAATGTGTCTTATCAGCGGAGAAGAAATACGCGCCCCAACATCGCAGTGGGAGAATGTGCTGGAAAACCAGGATTCATCAACACGTCTTGTCCAGTCCTTAATGATTGTTGCACTCCCTGCGCTTTTTGTAGTGCTCTACTGCTTCTTTGCTCTAAAATATTTGATTCTGATGCTGTTATTCTCAATCATAGGCTTTGTTATCACGCGAATACTGCTATTTGAGACACATTTTGTAAGGATATTCAAGATTGCACTTTACTCAACAACAATCATGGCATTGATAGAGATAATCAATCTAAGTTTTGGATACAAGCTCTACGGAGCTCCGTTGATACTTTTTGCAATTGTTTTTATAATTGGCCTGTTTATGATAATACACAAAAAAGGAGCGAGGGATATGCATGGATAGCGTAGATGAGATACAGAAGATAAACAATCTTGCAAGAGAATTAGTAAAACATAATATCGCGTCGAATTCAGATGAGGCGCTTAGAAAAGCAGAGGAGATGGTCAAGGGAAAAGCCGAGCCAAATGGATTGAAAACCTTGGAAGAAGGCTTTAATCGCGAGATAAGATCCACAAATCTAAGGATAGATGGTGTTATTCAGGAGGTAAGCGGTCTTAGAGACGGAATAGTTAAGATTGGAGACTATATTCATGAATTAGAGGTAAAGATAGAGAAGCAGAGGAAGCAACAGTGTGAGGCTCCACAGCAAGCAGCAGCTCCTGAACCTTCAAAAGAGGAACCTAAGAAAGAGGAGCCAAAAGAGGAGAAAAAGAACGGATTTTCAGAAAAGGATGTATCCATAGAAAAAATCTTTTATTACGGCAAAAAGTAGAGGCTTTTCAAAATATGGCTGATGCTGAAGAACAGGAAAAAATAACCAAATTGGCAGGAACCCTTAAAGCTAGCGGGTTGGCTGCAAGCACAGAGGATGCGCTAGAAACCGCCAAGCGGATAATCACCAAGGAACAAGGGCAGCCAGAGGAAAATCCTGTTGAAGAGAATAAGGATGAGAAACTGAATTCTTTTATTGAGAAAAAAGCGCCTTCTGAGCAACAGCAAGAGATTATTTCTGTTGAAGAGCCAGAAATGCCTAATTTTATACCTAAGGAGCAATTTGACAGTGAGCCGCTGCCTGAGAAAGAGGAAATTAACGAGTCTTCTGATGGTGAAATGCTGCCTGAAGAAGAGCCCACTATTCAAGAGCCTGAAAAAGACCCATTTGATGATGATGAAGAAAGCCTTGACAAAGAAGAGGAAAAGTCAGAAACACAGAAAACACTGCCTAGTGTTGATGATCTCGAGGATATGTCAGAGCGAGATGCTCCTGACTATGATATAACAAAGGAGAAAAAGCCTCTGAAAGAGCTCATGGAAGAGGCGAAGGAATAGCTGTTTCTTTGAATGGATTTGCAGTTATCACAAAATTTATATACTACTTTAGAGAACTAACACTATATATAGTAATCATACAGCGATTTCATAGATACTATAATATATATCTTGTATAACGATAATCTTTATATAGAGACTGTGACTACTGTGTAATAAATAATCAATAAAAACTTATATTTGGGGGTAAATCAAAAATGGCAAAAATAAAAAAAGCGTTTTTTGTACTAGCATTACTTATGCTAAGTCTTACGCTCGTGGTTGCAATTAAAGCAGCAACTTTTGATTCTACTGTTCTTACAAGCCCGATAGACGGCGCAGTAGATACAGACGGGGATGTTACCTTTTTGGCAACAACCGATACAGTAAGTTTTCCAAATGCTGATAGCTGTGTTCTATACACAAATGTTTCAGGATGGAGTGTAAAGGCTACAAATTCTAGTCTTTTGAACAATGAAACAGCTTCATTCCAGCTTGATGGAATCGCAGACAACACAGTTCTTGAGTGGAATGTTGAATGTTCAAACACAACAGACACCTCAATGGCAGCAACTAACTCAACACTTACAATAAATATTAACGATGCTCCTGCATTCACTGCTACAATACCTGCACAGGTAAAGGCAGAGGATGCTGACCCATGGACACTTGATCTGGACAACTATGCATCAGATGCAGAGGACACCCAGACACAGCTTACATGGTCAACTACAGGAGGCAACACATCACTTGTTGGTATTTCAATTAACCCAACAACCCATGTTGTTACATTCACACCTGTTGCTAACGCAAACGGTGCAACAACTGTTACATTCAGAGTAACCGATACTGGTGCTCTATATGATGAACAGGCTGTTACAGTAACACTAACATCAGTTCTTGACGATGCAGCTCTTACAGTAACTGATCTAAACCTTGGAAGCACTTCAACAGAAAGAAGCAACCCAGAGGCAGATGATGAGGAAGATGAAGAGAATTACGTATCTGGAACTGTTTCATTAAGAAACACAGGAGATATTGAAATAACAGATCTTGGAGCTTCAGCTAGCTACGCAAGCGGTTATTCCTCAAGTCTACTTAACCTAACATATGACTTTGGCGGAACAACCACATTGAACCCTGGCGAAAGCACAACAGTAACTGTTACAGCAAGAATTCCTGAGAATCTTCCATCAATTGACGATGATTATGCAGAGACATCATTCAATGTTGCTACATTGACCTTCAGCGGAACAAGTTCAGCTGACGCTAGCACAGTATCTGATGCATCAGCACTTACAATGCAGGCAGAGAACAAGCTAGAGATCAAGAAGGTTTACATTATAATTAACGGCGAAAGAGACAAGATTGACGATGGAGACGAAGTAAAAGACGTTAAGCCTGGCGACACAGTTGAGGTTGAGGTTGAAGCAGAGAACAAGTTAAGAGACGAGTCAAACCTTGACATTGAAAACGTTGAAGTACAGGTTATAATTGATCAGGGAGACCTAGACATCGATGAAGAAGAAGACATGGATGCAATAGACCCTGAGAGCACAGAGACAAAAACCGTAACCTTTGACGTTGAAGACGATGCAGAGGCTGACAACTACGAAATGTTCATTTATGTAAAGGGAGAAGATGAGAACGACGCAGATCACGGCGAGATGTGGAAAATAGAGCTAAGAGTAGAGAAAGAGAGTCACGAGATTGACATCAAGAGAGCAGACTTTAGCCCATCATCCGTAGACTGTGGAGACTCAAGCCAGCTTCAGATAAGAATCGTAAATATCGGCAGAAGGGATGAGGACGAGGTAACACTAAGAATAGATGTTCCTGGAATCAACTTCGGCGAGATATTGAACTACCTTGAAATGGACGAAGGCGATGATATGACCAAGACCTTCAATGTACCAGTTCCTGCTGACACAAAGACAGGCAACTACAGGGCAACCATTGAGACGTACTACGATTCAGACCACCTGAGCCACACAGAGACAACCCACCTTGCAGTAAAATGCGGTGACGACACACCAGTAACTCCACCTGTGGTTATACCACCTGTTGTAGATGATGACGACGATGACGTTATCGTAATACCAACACCAGGAGATGATGTTGTTATTGCACAGCCACCAGCAGATGATGAACCAGCAGTTGGCGGATCAACACTATACATTGTATTGCTTGTTATTGCAATCGTTGTAGTGCTTGTAGCTGGAATCTTCTTAGTAACACTTCTAATGAGGAAGTGATTACTTTTTTCTTTTTTTCTTTTCTTATTCTTTATTTTTATATATAAATCAAAAGGTTTAAATAGTGCTATATTACAGTATTATTAAAAAAAAGGGGTTTGGCTTAATATGGAGTTCAAGGTTAGAAAGATAGAGAATCCTAACATAAACAAGTATCAAAAGGATGAACTTACCATTGCTTATAATTTCTCAACGCGAATCTATGATGAATTTGGCACATTTGTCAAAGCTATAGTGCTCTTTGGCAGCACTGCAAGGAAGACCTCAAAAGCAGGTAAAAGCGATATTGACATTCTAATCATAGTTGATGATGTTACAATTGAATTCTCATCTGAATTAGTGGAAACATACAGGATAATCATAGAGAAGACTGTGGGAGAGATATCCTCGAGGCTGCACGTAACAAGCCTTAAGCTGAGCAGCTTCTGGGAATATGTTAGGGCAGGAGACCCGATTGGAATTAATATTCTTAGAGAAGGAGTGGCTCTGTTGGATACTGGTTTCTTTGATCCGTTGCACTCTCTGTTAGTTCGAGGAAGGATAAGACCAAGCCCCGAAGCAGTATGGACTTACTTCACCCGAGCGCCAAGGACCGTGCACAACTCGAAATGGCATCTTATGCAGGCCACTCTTGATCTTTATTGGGCAGTGATTGATGCAGCACACGCTGTGCTGATGAAGCTCGGTGAAACACCGCCGAGTCCAAACCATGTTTCAGACCTGATCGAAGAAAAACTGGTCAAGACAAAGATGGTTGAAAAGAAGTACGCAGATATTATGAGGAAGTTCTACGAAGTGCAGAAGAAGATACTCTACCGCGAGGTAAAGGACATCTCTGGCAGGCAATACGAGGAATACCTCAAGCTTGCAACAGACTTTGTCAACAGGATGGAAACAGTCATCCAGCAAAAGCAAAATATTTAAACGCTTTCTGGTTACATTCTTTTATGGACTTTACACAGCATAAGGAAATCTTTCTTAGCAAGAAGGATAAATCAATAAAGGGATCTGTTGATGAGGGCGTGAAAGGGATAATTGAAGCGCTAAACTCAAGGGAGGAATATTTTACAACCTCTTCCTGCGCTGGGAGGATAGTTCTTGTTTGTCATGCTGACAGGAAAAAGGAGTCTGAAATAATATTTGCAAAGCACGGCACGGTTTCTCTGAAAGAACTTAAGAAAGTAACTTGTGAGGATGATGTCTGGCTGAAACAGGAATCCTTTATTCTGCATGTCACTTGCAGGGATATTGAAGCAGCACAGAAACTATTAGATTCAGCTGATGCAGCAGGTTTTAGGAAGTCAGGCATTTCTACAACAAAGAGAAAGATAATTGTTGAGATTATTGGAGCAGAGCATATAGAAGCCATAGTTTCCAAGGCTGGCAAAATTGTTGTTAGCGATGAACTTCTTCAGATACTCATTGATGAAGCTAACAAAAGAATGAAAGATAATAAGAAGAAGATAAAACGATTCTACTCCATTCTTGTTCCTGACCAAAGCACCCAGTGTTCTGCATCAGGAGCTGATTCTCCATAAAGGAAATAAGGAGGTGTTGTCTGGCCAAAGTATGAGCGCCATACATCTGCCCATGTATCACCTGCAGGGCTTGAGAGCCCGTAGACAGAGCTACCAAAGGTCTTCCAGCCGCCAAGCATTGCCCTGTAGTCCTGGTGTGCAGGTTCAACAATAACATCCTTTATACCTGCTTCTTTCATTTGATTGATGAATTCCCTTATTGGCGCTTTTCCCTGTCCAGGATCAATGTGCTCGTCCTCAAAACCAAAGTTGTCTGAAACGTGCACGTGCCCGATTATTCCTGATTCATTCAGGTCCTTGACTTGGTTTATGAGCCATTTATTGAACATTTTGTCATTTGCTTCAACACTCTTCTCAGCGTCTCCTATGAAATACTTTCTCCAGGTGTATGCATGACCAATGTCAAAGGTTGCCTTGATGTGCTGCGCTGCAAGTTTTTTTGCTTCTTCGCGGTCATAGCCCATTCCTCCAACAAGCTCATCGGTCATTGCTTTTCTTGATTGCAAAATAACATGCTTCAGTTCCTGCGGGTGTGAGCCATACTGCTCTGGGAAAAGATTTTCAGGAGCAATGTACAACGGATCTTTCTTATGCATCTGCTCTGTTTTCTTCATTGCAAAAATCGCAGACCTTGCTACAGTGTCAGCAGTCTTTGATATTGCATAATCTTTTATCGGGACAATGTTGTTCTTGATTTCCCTTATTCTTTCAGCTTGCTGATTATAGCTTACTGCACCGTATCGGTTGTGCTCTATGTGATGTTCAATGCTTTTCAGTCGGTTCTTAAGAAGTTCAGTAGGCATCATTGTGTCAGGAGGAACAAGACCTCCAACACCATCTGTACTCATCTGCATCTTCAGCTGCGACTTTTCTTCTTCACTTGTCGCATCCTCAATCTGCTGGTAATAATCAATTGCTTTCTTGATTTTGTCTCTTTGAGTAAGAGATTCTTCATATCCCTGGCTAAGATAGCATGCCCAACCTGTTGACTGCAATTCTTCCAGTTCAAGCTGTTCCTGATAATACTGCTCTGCATATGTTCTTTTCTTATCTGGATTTTCTCCATTCCAGCGGTCTGCTTCCTTAACAATGTAATCCCAGTAGCGCTCCTTTGCCATGAAACTGCCTGTCTTGGGGTCCAGCTGGGGAATCTTCCTTCCTTTTTCATCGAGAACATATTCGCCCTGCTCATTTGTTTCCCATACAGGAACAACAATAGGCTTATCCTTTTTAATTGGAAAAACCTCTCCTGTTCTTTTGTCAACAACATGAAGCTGCGCTTTTTTTGGTTCAAGAGGATATGCCATAAAATCAGGAGCAAACTCTTCTGATACTGCCCGTGGATACTCACCTGTGTGAACAACAATAGCTCCGCCAGGTGTTACATCAGCAGCAAAATCAACAGCTCTTCTGATTTCATTAAACGCCTGCTCTCTTGCCTGTTCATTGAAGCCGCCTTCACCAAGTCCTGATAAGTTTCCGACAGCAGTTGTTGCGTGGGTTGAAAGCTTAACCTTGTTGAATTCAGCAAGCTCTCTCATGTCACTTCTTTCGTCCATGCCGTACATCTCAGGTGTTGTGCCTCCTTGTTGCAGGCTTCCTTTTCCGCGGCCCATAAAACCAAGCTCAACCTTTGATGCACCCTGGAAAATCTTTGCTTTTAATCCCTGCAGTGCATCCTGCATTGGCGGAGCAGAGATACCAATATCCTTTGGTGTAAGACCAATATCTGTAACCTCATTATTTAAAGGAGCATCTTCAGAAATTGTTTCATAGCCGCGGTCCATTGCATTAGAATAAGAACCGCCGTAGTTGCTTTGATTAAAAGTAGCCATTTTTAGTAGCCGCTTTGATCCTCCTTCTTTTTATGATAAGTCTCATGTTGATGATTAGCGCCTGGAGAGCTAAGATTAGCTTCTGCACCGCTTTCATAAGCCTCTTCTATCTGGTTCTTGTAGAACTCCTTGTCTTTTGATTCATAAACAGGATTATCTCCTTTTGCACTCTCGATAGCGCTGCCGTATTGCACGCTTTGTCCTTTTGTTTCTTTTCCAGCAGCCTTCATCTCTTCTGTTTCTTTCTCAACATGGCTTCCTATGTCACTTCTTTTTGTTGATTCCAAAGAAACATCTGCAGCCACGCTTTTATCTTTTTCAAACCTCTTTGTTTCGAAGAGTGTCTTTGATTCTTTTGTTACAAGCTGGGATATATCTGCGGCTCTTGTTTCAGGTGCAACAAAGTTTTTTTGTTCCTCCACCTCTCCAATCTCACGCATTGAATCACTCATAAGCTCTTGAGCTTTTTCTATCTCTTGCTTTCTTTTCTCTTCAATTTCCTTGAGCCTTTTCAGCCTCTCTTCTGGAGGCAGTTGTTTAAGCTCATCAATTTCGTCGATTACCATGTGATCATTCCGTGGATTTTTTTGTAGTTTTTGTATGTTTCGAAAATAATCTTTTTCAGTTCAACGGCTGCCTTATTTCTTTCGTCATCCAGGTCAACCTTTTCATGTTTGCCGTACTTATCATCCTTCTTTTTTCGCTGTGGGACTACACCAAGCGAGCCAAACAGCTCCTTGAAGCCGCTGCCAATACCTACAAATGGGTTTAAGCTTGGCCCCTTTTTTTCTGGTTCAAGTGGTTTGTTCTCTGGGAACTTCTCTCCTGCTTCAAGGAGATAAGCTTTCAGGTCTCCTCCTAAGGCATCCATTGCCTCTTTAATTGAATCATTAATGCTGCTCATGAGCTCGAGGTCTTCTTCCTCTTTCATTCTCTTGTAATTCTCACAGTGCTCATCGCTCCATGCATAGCCTCTTATGACCATCTCGAATTTTCCTGTATGAGCAGGTCCTCTTTGGTATCCTTCCTGCATATAATTCATTGCAGGCCTTGTTCTGTAGAGGAGGTTAACCAGTACGCAAGGATAATACTTCTTTTTTTCTGGATTGATTTTTTTGACCAAAACCTCAATCTCAACCATCGCGCCTTCAAATGCTGTTATCATATCAGCACTGTCCATCTTTTTCTGATCGAGCTGAAGCCTTCTTATGTTCCTTAGGTATGGCTTTATCCAGCCCATGTAAAGCTTTATCGTATCATAGTGTTGCCTTAGATACTTAATTGTGAAATTTCTTCTTGTTTCAAGCTCTGCAAAGGTTCTCTTTTTCCATTCATAAAACTGCCTGAGCTTTCTTCTGAGAACCTCTTTTACTTTTTCATTGAATTCAAGCCTGTCAACAACATCATCAATCTTAAGCGGGTCGTCTACTCTTACCCTGAAAAACAAATCAGGAAGTATTGCGAATCCAACATTCTGCGCAAGCCCGTAAACAGATGCTGCGTTCTTAACACCACCTTCAACCTGGTCAACCCACACACCTTTAAGGGTTATCTCTGAGCTGTTTGCATTCGCTTTTTTTGATGAAACATCATTATAATAACTTAATCTCTCGTCAATGATTCTTATTTCACGGACGATCTGGAACAAAGCCTTGACCATCTCGCTGATACCTTTGAGGTATTGTGCAACCTTGTCCTGCTGCAAACCAAGGCGCTGCTCTGAAACACCGAAAAACGCCGATTGTTCTGATGCAGCAAACACATCAGTTATCTTATCAACATGAGTGAATGACCAGTCATACTTTAAGTGGTCCAGTGTCCAAAAGTATGATTCCTCAATTGGAAGATTAATAGCTTCTACAATAATCTTGCCTCTGTACGATGGTTGAGGATAGCCTGTGCCGCCCCAAATACGCGAGCTAAGCTCAGCTCTTTCCTCTGGGAAATTGTACTTTTTCAAAAGCTTGCTATCTACCAATTCTTCACCTCTTTGACCTCTGGGTAATTTTTGCTGTATTTAAATTTTTGTACAGTACTACTACAAATCCTGTCAGCTGCACAAGTTCTGACTCTGTTTTTTCTACAAGTTCATTTGCAATTGTTTTTTTGTTCTTGGTTTCCATTGCTCCCTTGAGCAGCTTAATCTTGATCAGCTTTTTTTGTCTTAACTGCCTTTTTATCTCTTTCAATGTTCCTTCTGTAATCCCGCTTTTCCCTATTCTTGCGATAGGTTCAAGGGTTACTGCTTTTTTTCTTAGTTCTTTTTTGTTCATTAGTGGTGAGCTGGGTGCTCATGACCCAGTTCTTTCCTCTTGTGTAGTTCTTCTATGTGTCTGAGCTTTGTTACTAAAATTTTATTTAAGTCGCTTGTAAAGTCCTCAAGCAGGAACGAGACATGTTCTCCTCCAAGGAAATGTGGCAAGACGACATAATCAGCGCCTGCATCATAAAGACTCAAGGCTTCATCAACATGATTTGCTGTTACAATGATTATTGCCTTCTTATTTACTTCTTTTGTTTTCTGAATCAAAAGCATGGTGTCATGAATTGTCGGGATAGTTGAGATAAGCATCTCTATTTTTTGAAGGTTTAGCTTTTCAATTACCTCCAGGTCTCCAACATCACCATAAAGACATGGTGCTCGTTCTTTTATGAGGCGTTTAATCAGTTCAGGGTTGAAGTCAACAATTAGAACCTGCTTTTTTAAATTCTTTAATTTGTCATAAATACTGTAGCCAATGCGGTTGTAACCGCACATGACTACCTCTGGCTTTTCCTTGGGCAAGTACTGAAGGTCTGTTGTGCTGCCGGAGATGCTTTCAAAAAACGCGAGGTGTTTTGACAGCACACTGTATATTTTTTGGTCATACTTTATGAAATATGAAGTCAGGGTTATTGTAATAACTGCAACTATTGCAGTCAAGGATACAATGTCCTGTGAGATGTGACCTTCTGAGAATCCTAATGCTACTATGATCAGTGAAAACTCGCTTACCTGCGCGAGTGTTATTGATGTTAGGAATGCTGTTCGCTTCTTGTGCTGAAAGAGATTCATCAGGATGAAAATGATGAATGGCTTTCCAAGGACAGCGATAATAGATAGCACTACGATTGGCAATATTATTTTTCCTATTGAGGTAAATGCAATCTGCATTCCCAGAGATACAAAGAATATTGTTGCAAAGAAGTCTCTTAAGGACTTCACCCTGCTGGTTATCTCCAGAGAGTATGGTGATGAAGCAAGGCTTACACCTGCAAGGAATGCACCAATTGCAATTGAGTAATTAATAATGTCTGCAAATAATGCTACAACAAAGCACCAGGATACTGCTGAAAGGAACAAGAGTTCTGGTGATCTTGCGACACTCCTGAAGAACGGCGGAAGCAGAAATCTTGCTATAATAAATAATAAAATGAAGAACGCTGCGCCGTATCCAACAGAGCGAAGCATGACGTCAATTGATGGGTTGTTTAGGTTTGGGATCAGTGCAAGTATGAATATTGCAATAACGTCCTGGATTAGCAGTATTCCCAGCACGATTCTTCCGTGCAAAGTATCCAGTTCCTTTTTGTCAGCGAGCAGCTTAATTACAATCATTGTGCTGCTGAATGCAACAACTAAAGCAATGTAGAATGCAGCCATTCCATCGAACCAGATCTTTGCAATGAAATAGCCGAATGCACAGCTTAGGAGCATCTGGAAAAATGCAACAACTAATGCAGTCGTTCCTACATCCTTCATTCTCCTGAAATCTATCTCCAATCCGACAATGAATAACAGGAATGCGATTCCGATTTCTGACAATGTTGAAATGATCTCATGGTTTGTTATGAGCTTGAAAACCATGGGGCCTATCAGAACACCTGCGATAATGTATCCGAGAATTCTTGGCTGCCTTGTGATTTTTGCGAAGTATGCAAAGACTGTAGCAACAACTATTACAATCCCGATATCAAAAAATATGCGGTTAATTAATTCACTTTCCATTCTTTCCTCGTAGTTTCTTTATCTGCATTGGTATTCTGTCAACCATCTCGCTTGCAACAAATCCATATCCTTTTTCTTTGTAAAGTTCATCTCCGATTGTGCCATTGACGAATGCTGCGGAGTATGATGCACTGAAGAGATCTTTTGTCTGTGAAAGTATCCCTGCAGTGATCCCTGCCAAGACGTCCCCAGTGCCCCCTATTGTCATACCCGCATTACCTGTCTTATTGAAGACCGTTTTCTCTTTTGAGAGTATCTCATCAACCTTGCCTTTGAGGAGTATTACATTATTTCCAATCAGTTCTTTTACATAGTGCTTGTGTGTTTTGCTGTTTTCCAGCAGAATATCCATCTCTTTTTTGTGAGGGGTGATTACGCTGTTTTTTGTTTTTTGAAGTCTAACACATTTTATTGCGTCAGCGTCTATAACTTTAAGTCCTGGAATTCCTTCGACAACTTTTCTTATGAACTCTTTTGTTTCTGGTTTTGTTCCTGTTCCATTTCCAATAAGTGTAACGTTAAATCCTTTTGACATCTCAATTATTTCCTTTGCATGCTTCTTTGTGAAATATTCTCCCTTGAATTTTCTTGTTATGAAATCAGGAGAAAATGAATTGATGGCCCATGCCACTTTTTCTGGTGCAGCTATTACAACAAGATCTGCGCCTGTTCTTAGTGCAGACATCCCTGCTAACAGAACAGCACCAACATAATCGATGCTGCCTCCAACTACCAAAACAGTCCCATTCTGTCCTTTGTGGGAATCAATGGTTCTTTTTCCGAATTTCAAATCCTTTTTTGTTACAATCATCTTTTTTTCTTCAAAAACTTGTCAAGGATGATTTCTGCTTCATCCTTTTTTGGTGTGTTTCTGTGTAAGGCCTTCATAATCCGTTTGTGTCTCAGCACTTCAGGCCTAAGCTCTCTAAAGTCTTCAAGGTTAGTTATTTTTTTAATATAATATCACCCCTGTCGTCTATCTCAATGACTATGTTATCCCCTTTCTTCCATTTCTTAGCTAGGACTATCTGCTTAGGCAGAGTAATCTTGAACTGCTCGTTTGAGTCGAACTGAAGCTTTACCATGGTTATGCATAATTTGAGGTATATTTTGGTATATACTTTAATCTCTTTTTCTATAGCTCATAGTATATATATCTTTCGGTTTTAATAATAGAAAAGTTTATATATTCCCTTCATCAAGGATGAGACTATGAATAAGAAAGCACAGGGCATGATGGGTCCAAGAAAGATAATCAGTTTGATTCTTGGGTTTTGTCTTCTTATACTAGGTGCAATACCTCTTTTGAATCTGGTTGGGGCTATTGGCTTTAGTTTGCCTCCTCTGCCTGTTTTACTGTTGCATATACTCTGCATTATTGGCGGATTATTCCTTTTGATTGATGCAGTGAAAGAAGGAGCTACTGCCATGATGGGTATGTCCAGAATGCTGATGATTGGCAGCTATGTGATAGGTTTAATCATTCTTGTTGTTGGTGGAATACCAATACTTAATCAGATGGGTACAATAGCATTTGTGCTGCCAGCTTTTGTAGAGCTAACAATTGATGGATTGTTTGTGGTTGCAGGCGCTCTTCTGATATATGGCGGAACACAGGGCTTCTAATAGAAAACTTTATATAGTGGTTTTTCGATAATTATACTAATTATTAAAAAAGGTGCATGGATGAATAATAAGAAAATACTTTTGATAGCCTTTTTTCTACTACTTATTGCGCTGCCGAGCGTAGTTGCAGCAGATGATATCATCTCAAACATACTGGAACCCTTAGAGGGCTTTGATGTAGCTGCTGTTTATGAGAATTACTATATGTTCATTGATTTTGTTATCTACATGTTCTTGTTCATTTATTTAGCAAGATTCGGCTTAGGAAATAGATATGGTAAGGAACATAAGGGCATACCAGTAATGGTGGGTATTATTCTTGCTATTGGCGCAGCTGTGTTTGAAACAAATGTTAACTTTAATCTAGGACAACTCGGCGGGCTAGCACTGATTATTGTGCTGATATTCATTGGTGTATCTGTCTACGGTGTTCTGAAGAACCTTACTGATAATAGAATGACAGCATCAGCTGTTGCAATGATCATAGTCTATGCATTTGTTTTTGCTATTGCAAGCCCATGGCTATCAGACATGGCAGATGAAAGCTCTTCAATTAGCCTTATCATGGGAATAATAAATCTGGTATTCCTCTTGGCTGTAATTTCTGTTCTTATACAACTCTTCAAAGGCGATATAGTTAAGTTACCGTGGACGCATAAGGGAAATGGTGGCGATAGCCCCCCTGGTAGCCCTCCTGGTAGCCCTCCTGGTAGCTCACCAATTAATACAAATCAGTTGGGTAATCAAAATCAAAATGCTAATGCTCAAAATGTCCAAATAAAAAAATTAGACGCTTGGGAGATGCAGAACTTGCAAGAAGAGATTGGCCTTCTGAATATGCTGATAACTGAGATAAATACGCATCAGAATGATCCTGCAACACTGCAAAAACTAAAAACTGAGGCTGCATATAAAACACAAGAACTAAATAATCATGTTCAGAAAATTGAACAAGAAATGAAGGTGCATCTTCATGCTATTTTTGTTGATTATAATAATCTTATAAAAGCTATTAAGGGTGATCTATCAAAAGCGACGCCAAATACTAAATTATACTCAGAACTTCAAAAGGCATTTACTGACGTAAAACATTTGATGAAGGGAGACTTGGGTATCTTATGGGCTGGTTATAAACAGCTAGAGCATCATATAAATAATTATATCAAGGAAGTTAATAATGGAATAGCTGAGATTGATAAGCAGAATGCAGGCAATTCTGTGCAGCATTTCTCTTCTGCAGTAGGTGAAATGCGGAATGCAGAAACAATTTTGAATAATATGCAGAAGGTTGAAAAAGATGTGGAAAAAGTAGAAAAAGACATAAATAACATATTAAAAAAGCTTTCTAAAAATAAATATAAAAAGTGGAGACCTTAAACCTTAACGCCTTCTAAGCAAAGTGTTAATCCTGTGTGTGTTTCTGCAACGTTTGGGTCAAGGCTTCTTGCTTCTCTAAAGTATGAAAGCCCTCTTTGGTATCCTTTTTCTATTAATCCTGACTTTTGGGCTAATTCTGAAATAAAGAGAATTGCATCATCAATATTATGCATTAGTTGGTCAAATTCATCATGACCATTAAAAGCAGATGTTACTTTGTTGAGTGCCCTTTTTCCTCTGCCTGGTTGTTCCTTAAGAGGTGCTTCTAGTGCCCTGCTTTCAAGAACATATGCTGCTCCAAGGTTATTCTTTGCTAAAGCAAGTGTTGTTTCATCTTCAGGAAAACAGTCACTTACGTATTCAATCATTCTTTCGAATGCACCTTTTGCTTTTGTCCACTCCTCTTGTTTAAGGTATGTAAGGCCTATGCCTCTTAGTGCATCCAGGTTATTAGGATCATTATCAAGAACAGTCTTATACAGGTCAATTGCTTCGTCAAGCGCTCCCTGGTTTCTCAGAACATCTCCTTCAAGTTTATTGTCTGGAAGAGGATGTCTTAGAGCTTCTCGTTTTTCTGCTCTTTCACTGAGTACGCCTTCATTTGATGCAATGCTGTCAACAAGATATCCCTTAACTACTTCATAGTTTTCTGGTTTCTTGCTTTTCTTGTCAAGTGCATGGTAGACCTTTTTTGCTGCTTTTACTATAGGATGCCTCTTGCTCTCCTTAACAGCTTCTGGCCTGAAGGTATCTCTAGCATAAAGTAATGAATCAATAGAAACTGGAAGTCTTGCTTCATTTTCAGATTCTTTTTCAGTTCCACCTTTTTCATGATAATTAATGTTATGTGCTGTTCCAAGGTATGCGTGTCCTAGAACGTTTTCTGGTGCAAGCTGAACTGCTCTGTTTGCTGTTCCCTCAACACCAT
Source organism: bacterium (assembly GCA_024206195.1). The sequence goes on from JAAGZO010000777.1 coordinate 31,562, forward strand.
CCATGTTGTCTGCGAATAGAACTCTTGCAGCTTCAACATTGTTCTCTGCAGTGTCGCCTCTCAGATAAGCATTTGTAATTACATTCTTGTCTGTTATTGCAATATTCCTTGGATCTTCAGTTGTAATCAGCAGATTATTCAGTCTAGAAAGACAGTGATTCTTTTCTGCAAATTTCTTCAAATTGCCTGTTGAATTATCAGCTGCGTCCTTTAGAATATTTGTTAAAAGAATAGTGTCAACAGAGTGCACTGCACTAAGGCTGTATGCTTCTTCAAGTGCATCAAGGCCGTCCCTTATTGTAGTATAACTGGCTTCTGTTGCAAATGTGTGGGTATGCTTTTCAAGATCTAAAAGAACTTCCTCTCTGAACTGATGCCTTAATTCAGCATCGTTTCTATATTCTTCTATTGCTATGTCTCTTCTTTCTAATTCAGATTCCAAAAATGCTATGAAAGCTTCATCAGCACCATCACGAAGTCTTCCTTCGTATTCTGCTGTTTCGAATTCAAGATTTTTTATTTCATCCTTGCCGTAAAAGCTCATCAAGCGGTCATTAGGTATGACATTCATGTACTCTGTGGCTCTCAAAGCTGCAGCTAATGTTGCTGCATCATTAACCAGGGCAGTTGTATCCCTAGTCAAATTGCCTCCAGGATTTAAAATCTTGGAAAGAAAAGTCAAAAAAATCACCCTTGTGTTGGTACTTCGTAATCGTGTGTTGCGTATTGTAGCAAGAGTCCGTGTGCTTCTGTACCAGGTGTTATCTTTACCTGTCTAGCATCTGCTTCCATCAGGTCGTCAATGTGTTCAATTGCTTCAAGCCTTTTCTCTAGGCTTATTCTAAGCTTCTTTGCACCCTTAACTCCAACATCTTCCCAATCAGATAGCTGTTCTATTTGGTTCTGTGCTTTCTGATATAGGCCCTCTGGACTTAGAGCAAATGTCATGCCGGTTTCTTTTGTAAGTGTTGCAAGGTTCTTCCTTAGCACGTCGTATTGGCTATCTGCGTCGTATCCATTGTCATTCATGTTTTTAGCGTTTTCAACACTTACGTGATCCATTGCATTGACAATTTTAGTAATGTCCTTTTTAGCTTCTGCCTGTGCTTTTTCTAGTGGATTAGCAACATATTTATCGTGCATTCCCTTGTTCTCTTCAATAGCCTTTCTTGTGAATCCCCTTGTTTTAAATTCATAATCCTGAACCTCAGATACGTCAGGAGCAGTCATATTCATCTTGTAGTCGTCTGTGCCATCTATCTTGTGATTAGGTCTTAAAGAAACTTCAGGAGTGTCGGTTCCATACATGCTTTTGAAGGTTCTTGTTCCTTCGCTGTCAACCTTTGGAGCCTTTCTGGTTCCTGTTATTCCTTCAGCAGTCTTTATAATTGCGTCGAATAGCTTTACAGTGTCTCTGTCAAGCTCTCCCTGATACTGTGTTTCGTGTGCTTCCTGTTGGGCTATCTGTGCATTGAAATCAGCTTCTGCTTCTGCATTAGCTCTTTCCTCTGCAGCCTTCAGTTTAGCATAATCATTAATTATTTCTTCCTTAGATTGCATTCCGAAAAATTTTCTTATTCCCATTTGATTCCACCTCGGATTATTAGTTATTTAGTAGTAGTAAAACAGTACTAGTATATAAACCTTTCGGTTAGTAGTTACTCATGAGTACTAAAAGGCTCTTTTTGGATAATTCTTGGTTTTTGTGGTTTCTCTGCTCTTGAAACAACGAAAGATTTAAAAACAAGAATTCATATATTGCATTTTATAAAGTAGATAGAAAACTTTATAAACCGAGTGTTAATATAGAGACCCAACTAATCATTTGTAAAAAGAGAATAAAAAAATGGCTTTTTTAGAGACAGTATATGGCTTATCATCCACTATCGCTGATACTTACTTTTCTTTATTTAACAAGATAGGCGGATTTATCTATTCTTTTTACGCAGATTACTCTCGAACCATACTGAATGGGATGAATTTTTTCTTTGAGAGCACATTCAAGTTCTTTTTAATCCTTACAATCCTTCTTGCTTTTTTCTACCTTTTCATGTCAATCGTGGCACTGTTCAAGAAAAGAAGAAACAACCTTTTGCTGAAAAAAGGAGAAGAGCCAAAAGTAACAATTCAGATTCCTACGTATAATGAGCTGGCAGCACTGAACTGTGCAGAGCGATGCCTGAAAATGGACTATCCAAAGGATAAGCTGCAGATAATAATCGGAGATGACAGCTCGAAAAAAGAGATATCAAAACAAATCGATGATTTCGCAAAGAAGAACAGCAGAATACTTGTTACAAGGCGAGGAAGCAACATAGGCTTCAAGCCAGGAAACCTTAATCACATGCTAAAGTCCACAACAGGAGATATAATTATCATATTTGATTCTGACTTCCTTCCTGAAAAGGATTTCGTAAGAAAGATCGTTGTTCCTTATAAAGATGAGAACGTTGCTGTTGTACAATCAAGATGGGATATAATCAATTACAGTCAGAACTTTTTCACAATTGTAGGAGGCACAGTAACATTAATCACGCATCAGATTGTGCTTCCTTTTGTTCACCTTCTCAAAGCAAACACCTTTTTGTGCGGCTCAGCTGAGTCCATTAGAAAAAAGGACCTTGAGGCTGCTGGCGGATGGAGAATGGGCAGCCTGACAGAGGATGTTGAGTGCTCAATGCGCTTGTACAAGATGGGTAAGAAACTGGTATACATGCCAGAGCTCACATGCAAATGTGAAGCTCCTCACAAATTCAATGATTTGTGCAAGCAGCAGATGAGATGGGCTTTTGGTGTTATATCTTCAATGAAAACCCACACTCTTGGTGTTTTCGCAAGCAAAAGAACAAGGATAAGAGACAAGTTCTCTGTTGCTATATTTTCATCTGGCTACATGTTTTCCATACTCATACTTGCACTGACTATTTTCGGAACATTATCTATAATCAGCACTGAGCCAGCTCCAATAAACTGGGCTAGGTTCCTTTCAGAGACAGGAAGAAACATACTATTAACAAGCGGATTCCTTGTTGCTTGTGCTGTTGCTTTGGCAATAGGCAGGAAGAAGGTATTAGAAATACCAAAGATGCTTGCAGCATCACTGTCTGTTGGACTTGCTGTTACATTCTATGTAAACCTTGGCATATTCAAGGCACTCTTTGGAAGAGGCATGCAGTGGTTCATGCTGAGCAAACTAGGGAACAAAAGAGCACAATGAAACAAAAGGATTCTTTTCACGCAAAGCTAGCATTCTGGATTAGTTTAGGATTCTGGATACCTTTGTTTAACATAGGGATATGCATTGCTGCTATCATACTGGCAGTTCAGGCACTAAAGAAGCAGTCTAATGATCCAGAGCGCTTCGGAGGCCTGAGGTTTGCAATCATTGCAATTGTACTGGCAGTTTCTGGTCTTGCACTGACTATTTTCGGATATGTTGCCTATTTGATGAGCGACGCAATCTGCGGAAGTGCGATTTGTCAGGCACAGTTTACAGGATAAAATATTTCTTCTTTGAGAACAGGTTCTTTATTACACCAGCAACTATTGCAATATCCAAAATTATTGTGTATGGGAAATAAAAGAACAGAACAAAAGCTGTTTTAAGATGCACCTTTCCATTAAACTTCACAATAGCTACTGAGGTCATTAGAAGGGTGATTATCCCGGACATAACACCAAAGATATTGAGGAAGTTTACTCCCCAAACAGGGATCTTATAGAGCACGTAAAAAGGACCAATCACTGAGAACCATCTGAAGATGTATAATGCGGTTTCAATTATGCTGTCAGGCATCCAGTAATAAACCTGGTATGCTGTCAATGGAAAGAAGACAAATGCAAAAAAGGTCCACCAGAACTGGTTTCCGAATAAGAACATGACAGGCACAGACTTTTTCTGGCTTTGAAGCAGATTCCTGCTTTTAACTAAAGATTGCAGAGCGCCATAATACCATCTCATCCTCTGCTTAATAAGGCTGTTAACACTGGAACATTCCTTTGTTGATATCATCGCCTCTCTGACCGTTACAATGCGATATTTCTGCCTATACATCTCAAGGCAGATATCCATGTCTTCTGTTAGCGTGTCTCTCTTGAAATAACCGATTTGTTTTAGAACAGACTTTTTGTAACAAGCAACAAAACCAAAAAACCAGACAGTGTTTCCAAAGACCTTTGAAAATGAAACCCTGATTACATTGTTCAAGGCATACTCAACCATCTGAAAATAACCAATCATTGTCTTTGGGCTTCCAATCACTGCAATTGCATTTGTTGCAGCAACATCCTTTTGCAGAATTGGTGCTACGAGATTCTTTATTGTGTCTCTTTGCAGGGTTATGTCAGCATCAATTGCAACGATTAACTCATTCTTTGCCTTTTTAACTCCAAGATTCAAGGCTTCAGATTTCCCTTTATGCTTTCCCTCAACAAGTCTTATGTTTTTGAACTTTTTTGCTATTTCAGCAGTGTTGTCTCTTGAACCGTCATCAACAACAATGACCTCCATTAGCTTTTTGTCATAATCAGAATTAAAGACTGATTTCAGGCAAGTGCGAATGTTCTTTTCCTCGTTAAAAGCAGGGATAATAATAGAAATCTTTGGTAACTTCTCTGGCACTTCATATGCTGGTCTTTTTTTGAATACTGCTATGATTGCTGTAATAAAGAGAAAGAACAGGAAGCTGAACAGGATGAAAAAGACTCCCATCCCTATATTCATGATAATATCATCACTGTAAAACTGGAAATTAACCATAGCTGGTTCTAGTAATGGTTAGAATAAAAATGTTTTGAAAAATAAGAAATTTATTCGATCATCTCAATTTCTATGTTAAGACCCTCTGGGATAGGGACGCGCATGACTAGTCTTAGTGCACGCTCGTCTACGCCAAGGTCAACAAGGCGCTTATGAACCCTCATCTCAAATCGGTCCCAACTTGCCTTGCCATCACCACACGGGCTCTTTCGTGTAGTAACCTTAAGCTTCTTGGTTGGTAGCGGAATTGGTCCACGCATGTCTACTCCAGTCTTCTCTACGATGTCTCTTATCGAGTCACAAATTTGATTGATCTTCTCGATTTCCGTGCTTGCTAATTTTATTCTTGCTTTAGGCATTTTTGTTGTCTACCAACCACCACATGATAAGCTAAGCTCACCATGTTCCCTTGTTCAGGGTGCGGTTTATGCTTTCTTGACTAGGTCTATACACATTCCAGCTGCAACAGTTGCGCCAGAATCTCTAACAGCGAACCTTGCTAGCTGTGGAATTTCACTTTGCTTCTCAATAACCAGTGGTGTAACAGGCTTAACCTGTACAATAGCTGCATCACCGTTCTTGATGAAGTCAGGGTTCTCCTGTAGTACCTCACCTGTTGCTGGATTAAGCTTCTTCTTAATAGCTGTAATCTGACAAGCAACCTGTGCTGTGTGTATGTGGAATACAGGTGTATATCCGATTGTAACAACGCTTGGATGATTCAATACTACGATTTGAGCTGTGAACTCAGTAGCAACAGTAGGTACGTTGTCGGTCTTACCGATAACATCTCCTCTTGTGATGTCTTTCTTTCCAATGCCCCTTACGTTGAAGCCGATGTTGTCCCCAGGACCTGCCTGTGGCATCTGCTCGTGGTGCATCTCTACGGTCTTAATCTCTCCGTTAACGCCCGTACCTTCTCTACCAGGTACAGCTGTGATCTTGTCACCAACCTTAACAATACCAGTCTCAACTCTACCAACTGGTACAACACCTATTCCTGTGATGTTATAAACATCCTGGATAGGTAGTCTTAATGGTAGGTCTGTTGGTTTTTCTGGCTCTTTTAGCTCGTTAATAGCCTCAATAAGTGTAGGTCCCTGGTACCAAGCCATCTTATCAGATTTCTTGAATACGTTGTCGCCTGGCAAAGAAGCCATAGCAACGAACTGAATTATCTCAGGGTTGTAACCAACTGTCTTTAGAAGTTTGCTAACCTCTTCCTTAACCTCTCCGAAGCGCTTCTCGTCATAGTTTACCATGTCAAGCTTGTTGACACCAACTATAAGCTGATTAACTCCCAAGGTCTTTGCTAGGAAGATGTGCTCTCTTGTCTGCGCCTGAACACCGTCACTCTTGTTGCCTGAAACAACAAGAACACCAGCGTCTGCCTGGGAAGCTCCTGTAATCATGTTCTTTACGAAGTCCCTGTGGCCAGGTGCGTCAATTATTGTGAAGTAATATTTGTCTGTCTCAAATTTCTTGTGAGCCAGGTCAATTGTAACTCCTCTTTCTTGCTCTTCTTTCAGGTTGTCCATAACGAAAGCGAATTCGAAGCCGGACTTTCCTAGCTCCTTAGCCTTCTCTGTAAGCTTTCTCATGGTCTGTTCATCGACAGTACCTGAATCGAAAAGTAGTCTTCCAACTGTTGTTGACTTGCCGTGGTCTACGTGACCCACGAATACAAGGTTAATG
>JAAGZO010000778.1 GCA_024206195.1 bacterium
ATCCTCGTTAGAATAAAAAACAACTGTATCGTCTATTTGAAATCCATCGTCTGTATCGGTTAAATTAATCGGACTTCCGAAATTTACCTTGCCTGTCGAGGTTATAGTAAGATCACCGCTGCTGTCTGTTATTGAACTTTTACCAGTCGTGTTGTTATAAAGTATTACAAGGTGGTCTGCGTCAAGGTCATCAGAGAGTGTCAATGATGAGTTACTTGTAAGGTCTGTAGCCTTAATCCTTACGTCCGTCTCAGTTGACGAGCCTGATGTGAATACGTATGTTCCATGACCATTCAAGAACATAAATTTAGAATTATCAGACGAAACAAAAAATGTATCAACCGTATCATCATGCCAGCCTATTGAACCTTGCTCAGTCCCGCCAGAGTCACAAAAAGATACAGAACTTATTCCGCTAGCCCCTGCTATTAATTCAAGCCTCGTAGTAGTTCCAGTTACAGACAACAAAGCATACGGAAAGTCGTCTATTGAACCCCCAGAAGTTGAGTCAAAAATAGCTATTGAATTATTAATGCTACTACTTGAGCCTGTAACACTTGGTTTCCATCCTGTATTCCCTGCACTGGCTGATTTATGCTGATAAGTTTTAGAACTTGTTCCATTTTTATAAATACAAACATCACCTGGATTAGCTGTAATCACACCCTCTGGAACAACAATACTGTTATACCAGTTTATTTTCGCTCCGTTAGTTCCAAATGATTCAGTACTTAATGGAGGATTTGTATTTGCTCCAGTTGCCGATATTGCAAAAGTTGCGTCATCGGTTAGAAATACCTGTGTATCTACGTCTGGAGCAAGGTTTTCTATTTCAAATGCTGCTGTATCAGGAGCAACAAAAATCCCAAACTTATTAATATTTTCACCATATTCAATGGAACCTCTTGAAGCTCCAGCTACATTTGTAAAATCAAGCGTTCCGTGACCTGATGTTGTAACTGGTTTTATTGTCAAATCTGTATCTGTAGCGCCAGTAGCTGCCAGGAGTTGTGAAACGCCATTAAATGTATTACTAGTATTAAACTGGATTGAACCTTCAGCACCCCCCGGACTTGTAATCCCCGGAATGGTAGCGCCTGAACTTGTTGCTCCAGTTATCCTAAAACTTGATTGTGCGAAAAACTCTGCTTCTGCTGTATCACTTAAATCTGTTGCGCCTTCGTCTACAACTAATGAACATCTATATAACATGAAAGGTAGCGGACTCTTTTCTGTAAAAGATTCTTTTCCTAACGCTTCTGTTGCTAGTGTTTTTGTAGCGAACTCTTGTTGACCGTAAGCTACAATAGTCATACCATCTCTACCTCTAAATATTCTTTGGATAGTCCAATATCCGCTTGTTACTGAAGCTAATGTCCCTGAGCCATCATCGTATTGTGTTGGGTCAATAGCAGTAACAGGTGTACCGTCATACTCCATGCTTGCCCCTGCACCCGCTGATTTATATACTTTATAAAATGAAAGTGCTGTATCACTGCCCAAAATAACTGAATCAGATATTTGAGGATTGTTTCTGAAATTAGCACCCAACAGATAAGCTGGTCCACCAACTACATCAATATTTAAGTTAGTGCCGTTAGCAGAATATACATTACCACTAATATTAGCTGGTCCAATTACAAGGTTAATAAAGTCTGTATAACTACCCACTCCGTCATATCCAAGATTCCCTGGTATTGTTATTACACCTACTATAGCTCCGCTTAAATGAAATACAGAAGCAAACCAGATAGCGTCATGTGCGTCAGCTATTGTCATAGCAGTTGATAATTTTTCTACTATATTACCATCGCTATCATATCCAAATGCAGTTACACCATCAGTTGCTATATTAGTAATGCTTTGTCCTGATACTGCATTCCAAGTTACGTCTGATATCACGGGGTTTTCTGGGTCACTATAATCAGCAATTTGTCCTCTTCCTGATGTCCAGTCAACGGTTGTGCTTGTATCTTGTGAGACAATTCCACCCTCTAACAATCCAGTAGTTTGTACTCTTTCTGCTAAATCAGATGAAGCGTGTTCACTTCCTGAAACACTAACGATTATTGTGCCGTCGGAAGCATCAATATTACCTGCTGTTCCAACGTGTTGTGTTATATTAGTTCCGGTCGGTGCGACATTAACAAACTCGCCAGCATTAGAAGATGATACATAAAGCTCATCACCAGCATTAAAACCGCTTGTGTCCAAGCCACCAATAGTGCCTGCGCTTATCGCTCTAGCTGCGACTAAATCAGTAGCATCACCTATCATTACACATAACGCATCCATAGTGGACTCACTATCAGCCTTCGCTAACTCAGCAGTCACAACATTATTAGTTTCGTCTTGATCTACTAAGTAAACTAATTCTCCTATGTTTAGAGTTCCGCTTGTTGATTTTTTAATATTAAATGTTCTTTGAGTAGTATCATCATAGTCATGAAATAACCCGTTCTCATCTTTACTAGTTAGATGATCTGAATTATCACTATTAAGAAATAATCGTTTCCTTCCCGAACTTGGCGTTTCTATATTGCTTGCGCTCTCACTATTTATATTTATATTGCTTGCCATCTTTCTCTCCTTTATACTGCTATTAAACTTAAATCGCCGTTAATTATTAATTCACCGTCTATCTTTATTCCGTCATTAACTATCATCTGTTGCCCTGCATCTATTGTTATCTTAGGGCTAGTTATTTCATTATAAGAAAAGTTATTAGCTGTTAATTGATTCCATAAATCTGAGTTACTAGCAAAAGATGTTGATTGTGTACCAGTAGTGTTACATTCATATATTTTCCTATCTTGAATAGTCCAATCACCTTTAGTAAATGTATTACCATCTACCCATTCAGTAGTTTGTAACATATCGTCATCTCGCACTCCGCTAGTATCAAAGGCAATCCAAGGGACTGTATTTGTAGTATCCATTTTTATAGAGAATGTATCGTCACTATCTACCCTAAAGAAATAATCAAGTCCTTTATCGAGCTTTAAATAGCCATATATTTCTAGTTCATTCTCAGATGACGGAATAAAACCTATTGGTGGATATTCTCTGTCATAAATTATAGCTCCGGTATCATCAGTACCACGCCATACTTGTATTCTAAAAGAAGATGTAGAAACTACTGCACCTGTTTTAATATAAGTTAGTGAACTTATAAAACTATCAGGTGAAGTAATAGTAAACTCCAATAATGTGCCTGAAAACAACCCACTTTCATCAGATTGAAATATTTCTCTTTCAGTAAAATCATAAGCATCTAGTATTCTTGCATCTGAAGTTGTTGTTTCTCCGTCAAATATATTATGTGAAAATAACTGTATGCTAGTTGGGATAGTGTCTTCATTTGCTAGGTTATTTCCTATAGCAGACAATCCTACCCTTGGTCCAATAAAAACAGAGTTAGTACCAAACTCCATAGTCGCTGGCTGCCATATACCTTCAATCCGTATTTCAAAGACAGCGTTTGCAAAAGAGCTATCCGTACTAAACCTTATACTGCCGTCTGTATTCTCGTCACCACAAATATAAACATAACAGTTGTCATTACGAATAGATACATTCGGAGGTTCTGTATTAAGGACAGTTGTTGTTATATCACCATTTAACGGTAGCGTAGTTATCATAAGACTGTACATAGACAAAGTCGTTTTAGGCGAATCCGTTTCTACCTTATTTAACACTGTAATTACATCGTTTCTAGTTAAAGACTCTTTAATAACGTTAAAGTAACCATCTGCTGATATTGTCGCTAACCCGTCTACATCACCAAAATAACCGAATAGTTGGTAGGTAGAGCCTCTTTTAGTCTGCGCGCCTAATGTACTAAATTTCTCTGGGTCAAAAACCATTAGATTTTCTTACCTTTCTTTTTTTTCTTCCTTCTCTTAGCTGCTTTCTCTGCCCCTCTTCCAAACCACCAGTAATAGAACTTGCCCACTACTGGGAATGAAGCCCATGTATCCCAATCTGGTAGCTCTCTTTGATTAATTGTATCTTTATATAAATCATCAAATAGTTTAAATGGTGGCAGCATCTGTCTTGATAACGCTGACATTAACCCCTCTCTACGCGCTTGATAGATCAGCCATTTCCCGAACCCAAACGATTTGAATAAATTGTTTATAACGTAATCTTCTGGCTCTGGGTCGCGCCCTAATAGGAAATCTTTTATGTAATCAGTTGTAGCACCCATTACTAAAAGGCTTGTAATTAATCTCGCTAGATTACCCATCCCTTTTATCGGGTCAGTGCTTATCTCGTTTATTATAGTCCTTCTCATAAAGTCTAGTCTTTTAAGAGTAAATGACTTTAAACTGTACAATACCCTTAAATTACCGCCTTTAACGTAGTATTCTGGCATCTCTGATAAGGTTAACGGCTGTATCTCTGCCAATTCATTAAATAACAAATACTTAACATTAGGACTTATATTGCCTGTTTTTAGGTCTACTCCAACCTGGAAAGCTTCATCTCCAAATATATCTTTAAGGCTCTCTAAGAATTTCTTGTCTCCTTTTTTAGCTAACTGCTTATATTTATTAAGAGTACCGTTTATAAAAGACTCTTTACCTAATCTATCCATTCTAGCAAAACCTGTTATTTTAAATAGCTTCTCGATAGCCTTTTGCCCTGTTCTTTCATCGATAAACTCTGCTGTAATGGTTTCTAGCCCTAAATCATCTAACGATACCTCTTGCTGCTCTGCTATGCTGCTTATAAGCCCTTTGGTGGTATTAAATAGCCCTGTTTTGTACATTGTAACCCCTAAATCTTCTAACTGCGTTACAGCACTTATAGGGCTACCTAATAGTGTCATATAATTAAAGTCTCTATATAAGCTCCATATCCCACTCAACCCTTTAGAGTTGAACCTAGATATAAGTAATTCTTTAGCTTCTGCCTCTTCTTTGAAGCTTATCTGACCTCGTTTAATCATTCCGTCTACAACTGCGCTTATGCTACCTTCGATATCTTTTGCGCTTTTACCAAATAATTTACGAGCTTCAATAGCTTCTGTCATAGCCCTTACATAGTCTATAATAGCCTGTGAGCTATCTTTGTAGTAACTATTCATCTCTGGTGTTAAGTCTATTATCTGTCGCTCTTTAGTGAAACTTGGTCTTGAGAGCATCGCTTTGTCGCCACCGAACCCTCTTAACATATTCCCTATAAACTCAGCTCTCTCTTCTAAGGTTAATTCGTTATCAGGGTCACGTCTCTTTAACTCCTCTTCAATTTGTGTCCATTGCTCAGTTTGTTTTATATAACTCATGAACTTCTTAGGGTCGTTTATCCTACGAGGAAAATAGTTCTCTAAATAATTCACCCCTAGATCAACACTCTTTGCATCGTCATAAACGTTTTCTAACATATTAACAACAGTGTCGTATTCTTTCTGCATATCATTTTTATCCACTATCTCTTGCACCTTAACCAAATCAGACAGCTTTAGCGCATAGTCTAGCGTTCTAGCGTCTTCTATTGATAACTTAGAATATTTCTCTAAGAAAGGTACTATCTGTTTATTTCTCTCTTGATTCACCTGTAATGAATTGAACTCAAAACGCCTAAGAGTTTGTTTTAACTTAGGATTGATTTTCTCTAACCTTGAACTGATAGGAACCAAAGTCCTATTTAGCCATTCTGCCCCAGATTGGTATACATTTGCTGATTTCTGTAACACATCTGACACAAAACCGTCCTCTTCAGAGTTTATCTCTATATTAGTTTTATAAATCTCTTCTCTTCGTGCTTTCTCTTCAACTTCTCTAGGCTCTGCTTGAGCAAGTGGCTCCTGTTCCGTAGGAGGTTCAGCTTCTCTAGCTGCTTTTACTTCAGTCACAGTTGCTTTTTCTACATCTAACATCTCGCTATAGAAATCTCTTATATCGTTACTTAGTCTAACTCTTCTTTTTGCGTGTACCTGAACACTCAATACACTATTGTATACTTGTGTCAGCCAATCTTTGAATGTCTCAAATACTTCCGCTAACCGTGAGTTAGGTGCTTTCCCTTCTCTTAGGTACAATTCAAAGCCAGTAGCGAACTTCTCTTGTAGTTTCTGGTAGTCTTGACCTGTTAGTCCGTTATGTGGCATCTCTTTTACTCCAGCCCATTTAAACACTGTTTCTAGCTCTTCTGGGAGTTCTTTGAGATAAGTTTCCAGAAAGGCGTGTCCTGATTCATGGATAAAAGTTGACCTATCTGCTGTAGGGAGAAGTGTTATTAAATTCCTTACAGGGTCATACCCGCCTCTTCTGCCATCTAATTGCTCTTTAGCCTCTACGCTAGGAACATTATTCTTTAACCATTCTGACCGAGTTATCATTACATCCTTTTGCTGTAGTTTATCAGTAGCTACCGTAGCGAAAGCGTCCCATAACGCAGTTGTAGCGTCTATCTCTGCTTTGTCCATCCCAACATCAGATAATGTCTTTTTATATTTAGTCATTTCTTTGTTATATGCAGCTAAGTCTTCTCTTGTCTCTGAGGCTTTGATACGCTCTAGAACAGTCTCTTTCTGTACCTCTGACAAGTTCTGTACCGTTGCTATCGCTTGTTCTTTAGATATATCTTTATTTGTGGATAACTTGTTGATAAGTGCTGCCCCTGAGTAGCTAACACCCCCAAATATCCCTATAAGCCCTAATTCTACCTGTAACTGATCCCAATCTGGGAACATAGCGTTACCGAACTGATCCATTGAGTATCCTTCTTCTGGGTCGAGGTCAAAAGCAGTTCTTAATAAATCTCCTACTCTTTCTTCCCCCATTTCTTCTAATATGCCATCATATCCAAACTTAGCTACTGACTGCGTCCAGTTCATCCCTGTGGCTTCCGTTGCACTTTTTCTAAACAATAACCCGAAACCTTTAGGCATTTTCCGCCCTATAGCACCAACAACAGGTTTGAATAGGTATGCCCCTGCTACTTCTGATGAGTTTTCTATCCAATTCTCGCCGAATGATTTCATTAGTGTTTTAGCCGGACTTTCTTCAGCGTCCCTATAAACAACCTGTCCTTTATCTGTAATATTAATACTATCGTTTAATCTATGTGAAGCGTAGCTTTTAGCCACTCTATGTAACATTCTAGGGTTAGCTGTTATCTTTGCTCCTGTCAGTGTCATTCCAGCTATTCTCTTAGCTCCTGCCTTAACAAAGGCTTTAATGCTTGCCTTAGTAGCTGCCTCAGTTGCTTCACGTGAAACAGTAGCTGCAGCTCCTCCTCCTACTGACCCTAAAGCTACCCCGAACTCAACTGCGTAAGCTGGCATCCGTAGCCCTGAATAAGCCATCTGACCACCGAAACTAAACCCTCTTAACTGGATTTGTGCCATTTCGTCTAGGTATTGATAAGCTTGGGTTAAATCCTCGTCACTAACAGAATCTATATTGTCGTTCATTTTTTTAAGTGTGCTTAAGATTTTAACATCTTCTACTAACGCTACCCCGTTTAAATAAGGTAACATCTCCCATTTGTTTAACATTCTATAAGCTTCGCCAAACCCTATAGCTCCTCTGTCTTGTATCTCCTGTATCTTAGCTTGGCTACCTCCGTATAAATCTATCGCCCACTGGCTTTCGCTCTGTACTATCTGTGCGCCACCGTCTATCTCGTTCATTGTCTTAGCCTCTAAAAAAGCTCTTGTATTAACAGTTTTAGTAAACTCATCAACTTTACGCTGCTCAGGTGCTAACGATAGATATTCTGTATATGGGTTCTCTTGGATAGTTACAGGCTCTGAAGTGATAGGTCGAGGGACTATATCAGGCTCTTTGAACTTAACAGCAAACTTCTCTTGGGTAGGTTCTTTAACCTCAGGTAGTTCTACTCCTATATTGGCACTCTTTATTAACTCTGGCATTAGTAAGCTCCATCTATAACGCTTTGTGCTAGTTGGTTGTTTACTCCTCTTATTGTATCTTGGATAGCAAGCCGTACCATACGAGGGTTATTAGCGTCTTCCTCAGAAACTACTACCTTCTCGCCTGTTACACCTTCTACATAGCTTATCATTGTCTGGTTAGCTACTTTACGTGCTATATCTTTACTCTTCTGGTCTTCTCTGTCAGTTAATGATATCCCAGCTTCTTGGAGTTTCCCTAACGTCTGGACGTAGAAATCAGCCTTAACCTGTTCAATATCATCATCATTACTAGCTGATAAAGCAAACATCTCTGATAGTTCAGTTATATTTTCATTAACCTGGTTATAAGCTACTTCACCTACATTAGCAGGTTTCCTAAAGAACTTAGAGATTGCGTTCCTTTGTCCTTCCACTCCTACCTGTCTATCAACCTGTCTGTTAATTGCCTTAGATAAAGCAATTTTCTGTTTATTAGCTAACTTCTGTTCGCTCTTTTCTGCATAGAAACCATCCTTTTCTGCTAGTTTAATATTAGTTAACAGTCCGATAGTATCGTTTAGATTATTGTATTCTTGGTTCATTTCTATTTCGTCACCGACTACTTTAATTTCCATAGCCTTAAATGTTCCTGTATTTTCTGTTCTAGCCTGTTGAGCTATAAAAAGGTCTTGAGCTGTGGTCTGGTTACTTATAACCTTGTCCATATCTCTAATTGTTTTAGCGTAGGTATCATCTGAGACACCGTACATCTCTTTATATTCTGCTGGGTTGTTCTTAGCGAAGTTTCTTAAAGCTACCACCCCTTTACGGTTTGTAGCAATATTGTCACCTGCGTAATCTAAAGCTGAGTAATAGCCGAAGTTCTCCCATTTATCCTCGATATCAGCTATCTGAGAGGGTGACAGCAGTAAATTACCGTTATTATCTTTATTATTCCGAGCGTTATAAGCACTTAGCATAGTTAATCTAGCGTCTTCGTACGCTTGAGCTTGTTGTAGCTTAGCTTCTGGGGTTAGGTTCTGATCTGCTGATACTAGCCCAAACCCTGAATTAGAAATAGCTGCATCTGCGTTATCAAGTGTACCCTTCTTAATCCTATCATTTCTTACTGTCTCTAGCTTATCCTGGTATGATTTATTTACTCTAGCGTTGTACCCGGAACCTGAAATAGAAACCTCTGCCTGCACTCTTGTCTTTGCATCTGAATCAGGTACAGCGTCATAAACTGTCTTTAATCCTTTTTCTACCATTTCAGCGTATTTCTGTGGGTCATTAGGATAGGTTATCTGTGCATTTTTATACACCTGTAACGCTTGTGATTTTGTCATATCAGCTAACGACTTCTCCTCTTTAAGATTTGCTTTCTCTATAGTTTCAGCCCTTTTTAATTGGATATCAGCTATATCGCCTAATTGTTTAACAGCACCAGCTCGTTCTTTAGTAAAAGCCTCCATCAACCTTGTATCAGGAGCCGTTGGGTCAAATGCTGTTGTTGCTTGTTCTTTGTAAATTCTAGCCATCGTTATCTCCTTATTTAAATAAAGCTGCTGTTTTACCAACACCTGATACTAATTTACTTAACCGTTTCATTCTGTTTATTTCTCTTATATCTTCTGCGCCCGTCTCTAAGCGTTTTTTCTCTAACTCTAGTTGTGATTTCTTGAACTCTGCCGACTCTTTTACTGTTTGGATATCTTCTCCCACCGCCTTAGCAGAACCCTCTATGTTAGCTCTGACGCTTCCTGAATCAACCTTAACTCCTCTTCTTGCTGCCCCTGCCGTGTATTGCCCTACAGCCTCGCTAAAATCGTTTCTAAGCCTGTTTGCCTCTTCTGTTGCCCGCAAGTCTATTGCATCCGCTTGAGTGTCTTTAAAATCAGCCTGAAGGTTTAATATGTCGTAATCTATTTCGGGTGCGTTGAAGTCATAGTATGTTTCCAGTACTTGTGCTGTCCCTCCTAACAGTTTAGGCATAAACGGGTTATCTTTATCTAATATTGATTCATCAGCCATTATTTCTCTCCATAGTTAATATTTAATAATACACTAAGCACCTCTACAGTATCAAACGTACCGCTAATACTGAATCTTGTATCACGACTGAAACCTGTAACCCCATAAAAGTCATAAACATCATCTGTTTGGGTCAGTGTCTGGCTGCAAAAGGTTAATTCTGGCGTATCACTTGTAACAACTGTTGCCTTAGCTATTCTTTTGTCTATATTGTTAGTCTGACCGTTAATAGCGATAGGGTTACTCGTTAGTAGATAATCAAAGTCGTATCCGATATTAACATCTTCGGTAGGGGTAGAAGGTAATGTTATAGTCCCATCCTCAACCGTAAAATCGCCGTAATCTGTACTAGCTGAATATGCATGAATTGTTGTTAGGTTATAGTCGTCTAAATCTGAAATAACAGCGTTTCTAGTAGTTGTTATGGTTGTAAAGTCAGTCTTTACAGCAGTTATCTTTTCTAAATAGACAGCGTGGCCTCTAATGACTAGCATATAGTTATCGCCTGCTACATTGATAATATCTGTAATAATTCCGCTATCAGCTTCCCATCTGACAGGTGAAACTATTAAATTATCTAACATGATACACCATACAGCCATAGTGCCGTCATTCATTACCATGTATAGAAAGTTTCCTATATCTTGAGATGAATTATAGTCTACTGCCATGCTTATAGGGTTTTGAACCAGATCAGTTAATAAGCTAATAGAAGATGATGAATAGGCAGCTTCTGTTTCAGCATAGACAAAACTTAGCAAGCTTTTACCGTTCTTCTCGACAAATAGGGTCACACCCGATATATCAACTGGGTCAACCGTAGCTAATGACCCGTTAGATGTGTTTTTAGTTAAAGATATCGTATCAGGGGTTAAATTAGCTTCTGATATTAGCCATTCTGCACCTGCTGTGAAGACTTGAATCCCTCTATTTGCGTATATATTTATTATTTCATCTATCTGTTCAGATGAGATAGTTACATTAATTGCATCGTTATCGTAATTGCCTACGTTATTAAAGTTATTAAATTGTCCCACTCTACTAGCCCAGATTGTGTTGGGTTTACTCTGAGAGCCACCAAACCATAATCTTTGTTGATAGAATAGACATGAGCTAGGATATCCCCTATCAGAACTCCATACATCTTCAAATCCTGTTATGTAATCCCATTCCCCAGACCCTATTGCATCGGCTGTATAAAATGGAATAGTTGTATAGCCGAAAACAACGGTAGTAGATACATATTCAGTTATTCTTACTCGCCCTCCGTTGCCGTCTATAAGCTGTCCTACGCTGTCTGTATCAAAAACTGCGCCACCTGCTGTTAATTTAACCGCCCCTTCAGTTGCGCTAGGCGTTAGTGTTTGTGCAGGATTTGTTGTAGATTCATTACCAAAAGCATCTTTAGGGATGTTTATCCAGGGAAAGTTACCAAAAGTCCACGTTAGAGTACCTCCTGGCTGACTTCTAACAAGCTGTTTAGTTTGTAGGTCAGGATGAGTGAATATCATTGTATCCTCTGCTTGGGTAACCTTTAATGTATCAAATAGTGTTGAAAGTAACCCTGTTGCTGCTTTTGACTCTAAAAAGACATCGTTTTCGTAAATATGTATAACTTCATCTGTTAAAACTAGCACATACTTCTGGTCTAAGTTAAACACAAAAGGAACTATTTTAACCCCTTTATCAACTTCCTCTTCACCGTAGCCTATCATCGAGAATACCTTTAGCCGTGTCTTTAACCCTCCGTCATATTCTAGTTTAACTTGTCCAACAGTCTCGTTTATTAAAGTACTAAAATCTTGCTCTGAAGTCGTTATTGCGTATGTATCAGCAGTATTCCAAGTGGCACCATCATCAGCAGACCATTTTAAATATATATTCCCTGAAGGTTGGGTTGCGACTACGGTTAAAGTTGCTGTTGTATAATCTGCACCGCCGTTAGTAATAGCAACCGAGGTAATTATCCCAGATTCATCAACTGTGGGCGTTAAAACTGCTCCAGTACCATCGCCTGAAATTGATATAGAAGTACTATTTTGACCGATACCTGCTGTATCTATTGTAACGCCTGTAATAGCTCCTCCACCCAATGTAGCTGAAAGAGTTCCGAGCTCATACATAAAACTTATATTAGTTATCTCTACTGTATATAATTCTACTTGTGCTGGCATTAAGTTACCTCTTCCGCTCTGAAATTATCCCAATAAATCGACATTGCGCTCTGAAAAATATCAGTTCTTAGTGCTACATCGTCAATATCCGCAGGGACAGTATAGCCTATTGTTATCCCTGTATTTTCTACATCCCAACCTACAGGCTCATCTTCTCCTGTTTCCCATATCTTTGCTTTATATCCAGCAGTTGTGGTTCCTCTTGATATTTCTACCTTTACGGAGACAAGTTCTCCCATTCCAAGTTTAACCGCAAACTTATTTATTACGGCTGTTTCATAAACCCATAAAACTTTACTAACCCCAACGGATGCTCCCACAGCAACATAAGGATAAAAGCCAAGAGCTATGCCATCATCTGCAAAAGGAATAAATCTTGAAGTAGCACCAGCACCACCAAAATCTAGGTTATAAGTAAAACAAATAGTGGAATTCTCTTCTTTCTCTAAAGGCCTCCATATCCCTGTAGCATTAGATGTTGCACTAGTAGCCTCCATTTCGAGCCTATTACTAGAAATAACAGCATCTTGAGCAGGCGAACTTGCTGTAATAGTAGTCCATCCGTTATCCACAACTCCATCGTCTCTATTGAAATCATCAAAAAAGATTGTAACCCAGTCGTAAAGTATCAAGTCTGTTACATTCTCAATACCACCCGTGTAAAAATAGTTAACTGCATCGTATAAGTAATCTACCGTCATTATCCAGCCTCCACAACTAAATCGTTTATGTTTATCCTATAGTAATTTGCTCCTGGAGTCCCGATTACGCCCCATATGTTCAAGAAAATACCATCTCCAGCGTCTGTAGCTGCGGTATCAATATCCCAAACATCTGGCTCGGCTCCTGTCCACACCCTCAGTTTAGCGTCTACTCCATCAATATAGAGCCTACAGCTATATGTAGTGCTGTTTGTTATGGTCTTGGCTGTAGAGTCCACCACAACATTTTTTCTAATAACACTAATTGTATCTGCTACGTTATCTATCTCTAACCCTATTCCATCTGAACCCTCTGTAGCTTCATTGCTCTGGGTGACAATCCTGAGTTTTTGCGTTCCTGTGCCTCCAGGTGACTGATAAAAAGTAAAATCAAAAGCTATATCTTGAACTGCGTAATTTGCGCCGTAGGTTTCGTTATCTCTTGTACACCTACACTCAAACAATCCACCAGTAGACCAATTCATCTGTAGTTCATTGGAAACTATACGCCAATCACCGCCAGCACCGCCTCCAGGGGTTGCCTCCCTGGTTACTGTCCAATCATTACCTGGCGCACCGTCTGTTCTGTCAAAATCATCTGAGAACACTTCTGTTACAGGGTTCCATTCTCCTGCATAGCTTGTTATCCACGGTTGGGTTAATTCTTCTAAGTTAGTAACTACTTTACTTATCTTTGTAGTGCCTGTACGGGTCTTAACGGAGCCGTAGGGGGTGCTTATCATGTTCTTAATGTGACTAGCTGAAGAGTCTAGTATCCCTAAATCCTGACGCTCTAATAGCTTTGGATTGACTTCTCCCTTGCTAAATTTAAGCTTTTTCTGCTTAGTCTTCATGTCAATTCCTGATCTGAATGAATGGAGCTGTTCTTACCGATTTAGTCCTAACCTGCTTGGCGTCAATGTTCTTAGCTGACAGCAACATCTGCCTCTCTTGCGCTGCTAATAGCTGTATAAGGTCTGTATCGCCTGTTAGGTTAAACGTTAAATCAAGAGCTAGTTTATATTTAAAGTAATCTACAAAGTAGTTAGGGAATAGTGATTCGTCTGTATCAGCTATATACCAGAACCGGACACTACTGTTAGTGCTTAATAGGTCGTCTACGTGTAATCCTGAGTTATTAAACTCAAACCGTTGGATTGGCTGTTGCCATTCTGTATCGATATAAGCTTTCCTCATTACTAGTGTATCAGTTGGTTTTATAAATAAATATTTATAAGGAGAGTTATACACAGCCATAAACGTAACTGTGTGTGTTCCTGTGCCTGTATCAGTTATATCAACCTCTGTGCCTCCCAAGGTTGTGGATAACTGACTAGTTAGCCCCGTAGAGCTAATTGTATAATAAGTTGTATCTGTGGATAACCCTGCTGGTAATGTCCCAGTTGTGGATAACTCCACCTCTAAGCCGTTACTCATAGTTGTTGCACTTGTTGTTATAAAGTCTGTCCCTGAATCTGCTGTGAATGTATCTGTTACCTGAATAGGGTTAGTAAGCTCAACTCTTTTCTCTGCAAACCGCCAGAAGTAATTAGATAACACGAAATCTTTAGATGTATCGTATATCCTATTAACCTTCTGGACTAGCGGGAGAGTTGTGTTAGTAAAGTCTATTTCATCTGGTTCACCTATTGTGAATAGTGCCAGGTTCTTCATTTCATTAATAGTTACCATTTTTACCCTCTTCTTCCGAAGAGACCCCTAACAGGAAAACAACAAAACCCGCTAAGAGCCTCTTAGAATTATTCTAAGTTACTCTAAGTTACAGTAAATGCCGACAATGTATATCCAGTGTTCTCCAATACGTTCCAAGAACCATTTGAAAATAACAATGATATTGAATCAAGGGCATCTGCACCAGTAGCAATTCCAGCAACATCTAAGAAGTTTTCAGGAACTACCACACAATCAACACCGCCGTCTGTCTTAATCTTTATGATCTTGCGTTGTCCTTCGACACCATCAGCAAGCATAACTTGGTTAGACTGAGCAGTAGCAGTATGCGTTCCAGTACCAGCGTCAGTTATAGTAACCGCTGCACCACCATGAGTTAAAGACAACTGACATTTATTGCTAGTTGAATTAACCATATAGTAAGCAGTAGCGGCTGCTAATCCTGCTGGTAAAGTAGTAGTAGTAGTCAATATTACATAAGTACCGTCAACGGCAGCCTTAGTTAATGTGATATAACTATTTTGCGCAGCGACAGTACCTGCTGTAAATGTTGAAGTTGTATTAGCAGCACTCGTAACTACCTGAGTGAGCAAAGTA
This sequence comes from bacterium, assembly GCA_024206195.1. Next base: position 15,066 of record JAAGZO010000778.1, read on the forward strand.
TCAGTACTTGCCTCAACTGCTATCTGAGCAACAAAAGTTTGTAGTTCAATAGCTTGTGCGTTAAGGTCTTGAGCAGCCAGTTCAGTAACTGTTGCAGAAAAAGTATCTGAAGACTTTGCACTTACTCTGTAGCGGATAGGTGCTGTAGATGCTCCATTGAAAACGTCTATAATATCGCCAACGCTTAAACGCTCGCAAGTAAAATAGTCAGTAGCAGTAACAGCATCATTGTCCTCATTATAGAAATTCCATAATGAAGGGACTTCGCCAGCTTTAATGTTGTTAGTAACAATAGTAAGGTTTGTTAATGTAAAAGACATAATTATACCCCCCTACGCTACTACAACGCCACTATTTGAAACAACGTTCCAGTTAGTGCCATCAAAGATTAGCTCACATACGTCGTTAACTTCAGTGAAGGTTAGAGTCGCGCCGTCAAGTAAGTTAGATGGGGTAAGAGTTCCCTCTCCTCCGTCACTTACACACTTAACAACTTTTCTCTGCCCTGCTGTACCATCAGCTAGCGTACCAGCATTAGCGCCAGTAGTTGTCCATAATGTAACTTCATTTACTACATCTACTGCACCAGCACCAGATAAAGCTTGAAGCCCTCCTGGATTGTAAGTAGAGTTAGCAGAAGCAACCAATGTTGCAGCGCCGTCAGTTACAGCACTTACTCTATAAAGAGCAGTTGATGTATACGCAGCAGCTAGAACTTCTACCATATCGCCTACGTTTAATCTGTAGTCGGTCATGTAACCTGCTGCTGTGACAGTGTCACCAGCAGAATCATAATACAACCAACTTGTAGGGACTTCGCCTGATTTTACATTATTAACAATAATGCTTAAATTCTCTCTATCAAAAGCCATAATTCATCTCCTTTTATTTATTTACGGTGTTACAGTTGTTAAAGCTAACACTGTAGCCGCATTGCTCGCAACCGCACTAACTCGATAAAAAGTTAATACAGTATAGTCTGCACTCAATTCTTGGATAATATCACCTACAGCTAAACTCGCATTATCGAAATAACCAGTGGCAGTTACTGTGTCCCCTGCACTATTATAATATAGGTACATATTCGGGACAGAGTCGCTGTTCACCTTGTTGGTGATAATCGCTAATTCACTTATATCATAAGCCATATTAACGCCTCCTTCTATGGACTATCATCAGTATCAATTGCAACGATACCTTCGTCATCAATTACAATCGCACCCGCTGAGTATACAGAACCGATCTGCCAAGCAGTCTTCTGTGGAACCCAATCAACCATACTGGTCATTTCTTTACCAATAGCAATGCCTACAGCTTGTTTATGATATGCGAAAGCATATTGCTGTACTCCGGCTGCTCTAGGTAATCCACCTTCTACTCTATCGCCAATAGTTAAGAACTTAAAGCCATAGAAAGTATCAATCTCACCCTGTACTAACGCTTTAACAGTGTTGTAGTCAGATGATGTTACAGTTGTACTAGATAGGAACTGCTCTTTTTGTTTAGCAGTGTAAATAATAGTTCTGTCATCTCCTGGAACATTGTTAGCGTCTAATTTCTGTGCTGCTGATTGAACCAACGCTAAACTGAAAGCTGCTGTACCGTCACCAACTGTGGTAGTCAAACCACCTGTTTCTAGTGCGTCAAATATTAACTGGTCTTCCCTTCTTCCGATTGCTTTAGCTGTGTTCTGAGCTATGATCTTCTTGTCATCAAAGTTAATCTTCTCGATATCCATGATGTCTTCATAGTCAAATGCGTCCCAATCTTCCAATGTTACAGTTACTTTGGTTCTAGCTGCATTCATAGCGACAACGTCGTTACCTCTGTTATGCTGTGTAGCTACACCTTTACCTGCTTTTGGGAATCTGTGAGTTGAACCAACAACTCCTGTCTTTACTCTTACTGTGTCTCTGACGGTCTTATCAGCTTGGTAAGCTAACTTAACTTCTGCGTCGAAACTATCTATAAATACGTTTGAAACCTGCATTACCATTTCGTATACCTCCTATATTATTATAAACTTTAGATTAAACTAATGAGCCTATAACTATAGTGAGGGCTGCGTGATGCAGAGAGCTCAAGTTAAGGGGTTATTTTAAACTTACTATAGATTACCATTTATCTGAATCTTGTCAACTAAGACTATACGGCATAATTATACGGCAGCGTTCATTAACCTACCGCTACGTCCTGCACGTTCTCTTAGCATCATAATCTCTTGTCTTCTAAGATCGGTAGTCTCTGGTTTTAGATATTCTATCTTTAACGCTACGTCTGACGGTAAACCGCTTAGATTGGCTACGCTTGTAGGGATAGCTGCACCGCTTGATGATTCTTTCATCTGATAGATTACATCGATAAAGTCTGCCCCTTGTGACTCCATCATGCCTAACAGTTTGTTTTTAACCTTAGCACTGAACATATTAGATTTCTCTACGAATACTTTAGACTCTCTAATGATATTCTCTGCGTTACTGCCTAGCTGGCGTTTCTCTGCCTCTATTCGTTTAGCGTTAGCTATGTGCTTCTCTTCGTCTGACCTGGTATCTAAGACTCCCACTTCTTCCATTATCTCTAAAATAGAGTTACTAACGTCATCTGCCTGGCGAGTAGTTAGCCCTGAATCGTGGTACATATCAGTTAGTCTATCTGTGATACCCTTCATAGTGTCTTTAGTTCCCTGTGGCGTCTCTTCTGAGAAGTATTTAACATATTTATCTTGAGGTGCGAAGTCTTGGAAATAAGCTTCTTTACCTTCAGGAGCTTTGTTGTCAGACATTTTACGTCTCATCCCTAGCAATCGCTCTTCATATTTCTCTGTAGCTTCTTTGTTCTTACCTAGGAACTCTTTGATACCAGCTTTATTAACCTGCCCTTTATCGTCAAAGAACCCTTCTGGGTAGTCGTAGTCATCTACTGGTTTAGTTTCATGGTCTGGAACGTCTGTAAGTTTATCGGTCTGTACTTCTACGTCACCTAATAGCGAATCTGTAGCTGTTGTTTCTACAGACTCACTACCTTCTGGTGCTTCTTCGGTAGTTTCCGCTACCTCGGTGTTGTTTTCTTCAGTCATCTCTATCTCCTTATTGTTTTTGGTTCGTTTACTTTAGTTTCTATCTTAGTTTCTATCTTAGTCTCTACCTTTGGCTCAACTACAGGCTCTTCTTTTACTTCTTCTTTAGGAGCCTCTTTCTTAACCTTCTTCTTCTTAGGTTTAATTGCTTGCGCTTGCTGTAAGAGTTTATAGTACTCTTGGACAGCTTGGCATACGAAACCTTTATCTATAGTCAGGTTACTTCTCTGGATATCATTAATTGCGTGTGTTTGATCTGGAATCATTTGCTTCCTCCTTCCTTCATGAATTTTAATATACTCTCTATATAATCTACCATTACTTGCTGCCCTGCCTGTGCATAGGTAGCGTTTACGTTCTCGTAGTTAGGGAAGTTTAGTTTAGACATTCTCTTTAAATCGTTAAGGACATATTCACCAGCTGTACCAGTAAATACCTCTTCGTAATATCTGCCTCTGTCTTGTTGTTTAGCTTTAAGTATCTCTACCTGTTTAGGGTCGAGCTTAATAGTGTCATGACTCATTCTTTACTATCTCCGCCTGTGCTTTGCCCATCTCTTTAGCGTTAGCTGCGTCTACATCTTCCTGAACTAACCCTTGCTGTTGGGCTTGTGCTGCCTCTGTCATCTGTCTCTGTTTAGTCTCTACCTCTTCAGGGGTGTTAATAAACTTATTAGGCACTCCTAGGATATCCATTAGATGTACGCCTATATCGTTCATCTTTAATAATGACTGTAGCATCTGACCGCTTGGATCTAACTGAGACACTAACGATATAGCATTGATAGTGCTGAACGCTTCATTTGCCTGGAGTTGTTTTGAAATAGGGGTGTTAATTTTAAGTTTATATATAATCCCGTCTATCATGCCCACGTCAAACTCTTTACTTATCTTATTAGATTGTGAAAGGACATCGAATATCCTTCTAACTAACGCTAGTTGGAATACCATTAGCCTACCAAATACCCCTGTTAGGTCGTTAGATAGCTCTGCTTTACGCTCTAACACTTCGGTAGCTGTTAGCTGTCTATTACCCTCGTTTGGTAACGTACTGCCTAATGTATTTCTCTTTATGTCCATCTGTAGCTCTTGTACCTTAAAGTCTGTAAATGAGAAGTCCGTACTCAAAGCTAGTGGGACTACACTGCTATCAGTACTAGGGACTACGCTTAAGCTCATTGGTGTGAACTCTAAGCTATCTATATCTAGCATAGCATCCTCTTGTACTAATAGCGGTGGTATAGCGTAAGCTAAGTTTCTTAGCCCGTACTCTTTAACTAAGTTAAGTGTTTTTATATCGTTTAATGCCGTTAATCCTGGACCACGACCGTAAGGCTCTCCTGCCATCTTATTCCATCTCAATACTACAAATGGGTTTGTCTTGTATTCTCTCTCAAGTAATATCTTCTCTTCACTTTTATCTACTACTACATAATGCCATATTAATAGGTCGTAGTCGTAGTAAGTAGTCTCTATTATCTCTACGTCATTTTGAGCCTCTCCTGAAGGTATCTTCATGCCCCTTAGCTCTGACCATTGGTGTGGTAATAACTCACGTTTTATCTGGAAGTTCCTATAAACTGCTGACACTTCACCGTTAATGCCTTCCTCTATGCAATACTCTCTTAACGGGATAGCCTTGAATGTTAAAGGGGTATCAATACCACCTGGTAACACTAACAAGCATCCTGTCCCTGCAAATACGTCATAACACACCTCAGAGGTTGCTACGTCGAAATTAGATGCGTTCTTATATTCGTTAGCTATTTCTGACATCTTAGCAAGCTCTTCGTTAGCTTCGTCTTTATCTTTAACAAAAGCCCCTGCCTCCATATCAATCCAGTTAGACTGAGGTGGGAACATTAGCCCTTGGAATCTATTAACAAACTCGTTAGCTGCCTGTTCTCCTGCTGAGCTGTATAAATTCTCACGCCTATCTTGGAAGTCAGGTGTTATCTTCTCAGAACCTTGTGCTTTCTGGTAGCCATCTCTTGACGGCATACAGTATTCAAATACTTGTCGGTATTCAGTATCCCAAGTTGATTTAATTGAGGTACATTTATTATATTTAGTTAATATATCGTGTGCTGTGTATATCATCCTAGCAACGTTCCTGTGATAGACGCTGGGACTACCCCTCGTTCTCCTGTTGGGTTAAGGTTAATATCCCCTGCCCCTGCTAGTGTTTGTTGTCTTTGTAGGTCTATGGATGTCTTACGCTTCTCTAGTGCTGCTGCTTTCTTTTTCTTTAACTCTTTAGCTTGTTCTTTTTGTTCTTGTTCTATAAGGTCTTTCTGTTCTTTAGCTGCTTTCTCCGCTGTCTTCGCCTGTTGGACTCCCGATACTGCTGTTGATACTGTCGCTGCTGTCGCTAATGCTGTCGTTATCGCTGCCATCTATATCTCCCACTTCTTTAGACACTGTATCAACAAGATATCCCCACCTTGTTAATAACTTTGTGAACGATTGGTCTTTATACCCTATATTACCACCTATTTTAATCGATTTGCAACCGTTATCCACAGCTATCTTCTCTGCCCTCTGGATATACTTCTTAACAAGCTTAATATCTCCTCTACTCTCAGGGATTATGTAGAATATAAGCTCTGTTAGCATTGTCCCGCCTTTAAAGTCTGGCAGGATTAAGTAAGCAAATATCCCTGTACAGTCTATGCAGAAGAATTCTATCTGGTCTTTCATACTTATACACAGGTTTTCCACAACTTCGGGGTCTGTTAAGCCTATATCGTTATGTATCTGATCTACCCATACCTTTATCGCGTCTTCAGTTATCATGTTGTTTCTCCTTTATCTGAATTTTCCTGACCACTTCTTACTCGTTGTCCCTGGTCTTCTTGTAGCTTGACCCTCTATCATAGGTAATAGCGAGAACGCGTCTGCTGCGTGGCTACACCAATCATGTAGAGGAGTGTTCTTAAACACCTGTCTGTTCTCATCAAACTCCCTTCTGTATTGTTTCAATGCTTCGTAACCTTCCTTGGTCTTCTCTTTATCAAAGTATAACCTACTAAAGAATGTACGTACACGTTGTATTGCACCGTATATATCGCTTCTAGCAGGATGTATTCTAATAGGATGTACATCTAAGTTCTTTAACTGCTGTTGGATGGTTATAGCCCGTTCTTCTGTTGTTAGCTGACGTTTATTACCGTCATGTGGCAGGTGGTGCATAGCGTACATATAACCTTTTGTCTTTAATATCGATGCGTAATGACCTAGAGCGTAGTTAGTATTCTCGTAGTAGTCTATAACGTATATATCACGTCCTATGAACTGTATGAACCAGATAGCCATTGAGTCACTTATCCCCAAGTCCCATAGTGTGTGTACTGGGTAGCCTGCGTCATAACTATATTTACTTACATGATCTCTGTACTGTTTGAGCATATCACCGTAATAAGAGCCGTAGATAGCACCTTCTCTACTACAGTAATACTCTTGTTGGATTACTTCCTCTGGTTTACCGCGTTCACGTTCTTCTTGTAAGTCTTCTTTGGTTACTATTGGGTTGCCGTTATTATCTCTTGTATCGTCTATTGTAACCCTTGAGGCTACATATTCATCTTTAGAGTTGAGATAGTCCCACATATTAGTTGCGTGGTTCTCTCCTCTGGGAGTGTAGTTAAATATACACCAGCCTTTAGTCTCTCTAAGCATAGGTTCTAACGCTAGATCATATAGGTTAGGCTTCTGTAGTGAGTGTTCAGATACCACAACCCCTTTTAACCCTGCCCCTACTCTTTTATCGTATCTATCGCCACCTATGAATGATATGATACTACCTGCTACATCTGAGTTATCGGGGTCTTTAAGGTATATCTTCATTGATTGGTTATCAGGCTTATGTATTAACTCTTGTGGTATGAAGTCTAGGTATTTAACGCCTTCGCTTGTTATCCCTTCCCAAATGGCATTGCGTACTTGCTGTGCCTCTGGTAGTACAAACCAGTAGTTACCTTTAACTCTCATTGCCTCTGCTATCATAATATTAAGTGAGAATAAGTCCTTCCCAGCTCTACGGTGCCATTCAAGTGATAATCTGCGTGTACCTTCTTTAAACCATTTATCCCATATCTCTTGTTGGTAGTCTCTAAGAGTTATTAATGGCAGGTTTATGTCCATCTATATGTGCTTTCCTTATGATTCCAGCCATAAAAGATAGTCCTTAACCTTTTTAGTTAGCTTATCCTCTTTCTCTTCCCCAACCTTAATAACGTTCTCTATTAAGTGCATAGCATATGAAATCTTACCGTTAGTCTCGTCTGCCTCTTCTATCTCTTTTAATAAGTCTAGGATATATTCGGCATCATCATCGTTAATTATGTATTTACTCACTACTTACCACCTGTAATAATATTAACTGATATATCCCCTGATACTTTAGCCTCTACCTCTTGCTTATTAGTCTCTCTTGTCTTGTGTAGTACGTTTAGTTGGTATTTCTTTATATCGTATTGTAGTCTCTTATTGTCAGTAGCGTCGTCTCCTATATCTTCTATGTCTTTTAGTAGTTTTTCTTTGTGCGCTCGCTTACCGTCTAGGTAGCCCGAAACTATTTCAGGATGCTTTTCTTTGCTATTAATGAAGAGAGTATCACAATCTCTGTTAAGTTTTCGTGAAATATCTTCTTGATTTAAGCCTATGTTAG
>JAAGZO010000779.1 GCA_024206195.1 bacterium
ATAAATGGAGTACAACGTCCAATTCTGGAAATTAATATTTCCACCAAAATTCACAGTAATTAAGTCAACACCCTTCTCAGAATTCAACTAGAAAACCTAGGCTAGCAAGGCCTTATGGTAATTCAAACTTCTTTCACATCTGTTTAAGAAGTGTTGAAATGCACAGAAACGAGAAAATTCTCAATCACTGAAAACTCAAGCGGTAATAATTTTAACCCTAACGTGGCCAAATCTGGCACTCTACGAAGCGGAAAAACAACTCTCAACAAAATTAACGGAATAAATTTTAGCCAATACTGGCAACAAACGAACACTAAATTTTTCGACTTCGGAGGTTATAAGTTTTGACTGGCACCTGGTCAATTTGCTTTTTAACCTCATCTTTCTGTTCTTGTGATACCGGTTTTTGTACTATTGTTTCTTCGGCTTTTGGAGCATACTGTATCAGAAGTCAATCTTCTGAATCAGATTTTTCTTTGTTACTACTGTCAATTTCTTCAGATGGAGTCTTATCCTTTTGTACTTCTGGTATGTCTTGGAAGTAACATGGTTTGAGTTTGTTAATATGTATGGTCTCAGGTTCTTGATGCGGTTTATGACATGGCCTTATAATGGCGTTTACACCTCGAAGTTCGAGAATGTGGAACAGTCCATACCAACGAAAGGAGAACTTTTTACAGCACGTTGTACGTAGGGCGCTGATGTGACGTAATACACGCTGATGGGATAATAGGAGGGAAGAAAGGCATTACAATTGTA
>JAAGZO010000780.1 GCA_024206195.1 bacterium
CTTCCTCTGCTTTGCATACCAATTGTGGAGGTGGAGTAATTAGATTTGCTCTGTACCACATTTTTGACAAAGAATAGGTCATAAAAATTCCAACTTTCCCATAAAGGGACAATTCCATTGTTGGAACTTTATACTCTAAAATTTCAAGCACATTAAAAACTTCTTCCCAATTTTCTGGTATATCGAAGCTCGCATCACCTATATAAAAACCATAAACTTTTAGGCGTTCTACTACATACCCCTTCAGGTGTTCTGGCACTTTATAACTCTTGGCTGCTCCCAAAAGCAGAAGTTGAGTCTTCTGACTTTTAAGAGTAGCCCCTGAGGCTTTTTTAAAGCATTGATAGATGCACAAGACTCTATCTACCGATTTCGGATCTCTCAGAATGAAATTAGTATCATCCTGGTAACAATTCACTTTATACTCCTGTCCATGCAGTTTGACATCACGCACATGTGGGTCTTGCCTTACAAAATTTACCACAGTTTCAGAGACCAAAACATACAGTAGGGCTGAAAGAGGGCAACCCTGACGGATCCCTGCTGTAACTTTAAAAGGGGCCGAAACAAAGCCATTTATTTGAACTGAAGACTGTACATTCCCTGTGCTATATATTATTTTTATCCACTGAGAAAAAAATTGGGCCAAAACCATATGCTTTTAAAGTATTGAATACATATTGCCATTCTATGACATCAAAAGCAGCCTTATGATCGACTGATAGCAAGAGTCCATAGTTATCGTCCATAACAATGGACTCTACTACATTATATAAGGACAGAAGTCCATCACGCATATCCC
>JAAGZO010000781.1 GCA_024206195.1 bacterium
AGCACATGTCCTACGATAAGAAAAACTGGAAAGCCAACAAGGTCGCTGAACGTAAAGGTCTGGAAGCAAAGCTTGATACATTCCTCAAAGGTGCCCTGACAAGCAAGGTAGACATTGATAAGCTCACAAGCCATTACAAGATAGCAGGGCTTTATGCTTATAGCTTCCGTAATCAGATAATGATTATGATGCAGGGTGGTCACGGTACTATCGCAATGAGCAAAACCAAGTGGGGACAGTTCGGCAGAGAAGTAACACCAGAAGAGAAAAGACGCAACAACATTATTATCTTTATGCCAGTATTCAGAGATGAGATCGATCCATCCACAGGAAAGAAAGAATCTGTTCTTAAGTTCTTCCGTAATGTTGGACTGTACAGAGCAGAACAGACAGAGGGCAAAGCTCTGGAATATGAACACAACAGCACAGGAACAGTTGACTATAACAATGTTAAAGAAGTTTGTGAAGCTCTCACAGGTGCTAAAGTTGTTGAACAGATCACAGGCACAGCCAGAGGTTGGTCTGATGGTAAAGACCTCACTGTATCAAGTATGAGTAACGATGTAGACAAGGCAAAGACTCTCATCCATGAAACTGCTCATCATATCTTGCATACTGGTAACGAAGGAAGCAAGAAAGGACTTAGCAAGGCAACTCTTGAAGTTGAGGCGGAGTCGGTTGCTCATCTTGTTAATTCTTACATGGGACTTGATTACGAACTGACCGAAGCATATGTTGCAAGCTACAAGGCTGGCATTGATGATATAAGGTCATCAAAGGTAATCAAAGTTGCTGATGATATAATTAAAGCACTCAAATAAATCTAACACCCCGCCCTAGCAAGGCGGGGAATTAATCATTGACTTGGAAAAGACTTTACCTTATATTATTAATCAAGCTGGTAATGGCACTGGCACAGCAGGAGCAAAAACAACATGAATAACATCGAATCAGCAGTACGCAAGATCAACGGTGCAACATTCGCAACAGTAGACTATTCAACACCTAATCACAGTCTTCTCAAAACTTCAAAGGTAGATGGTTCAATCAATCCATTCTGGGCAGATAAAGCAGACATTCGCAAGGTTGTAACAAACAGCCTTATCAACTTAGGTGTTAAGTATGAACAGGCTGTTAATGGACGTATCACAAAGAAAGGTGATGTTGATGCAGACTTCACAGCAAAGCCAATGAATGGTAAGGTTGAACATACAGACTCACACAAGCTCTTGTGTCAGGATGCAAAGACCGGAACAAAGACTTATATTCGTTATATGCCAATGTCCACAAAGAATATGGAAGTTAAATATGTACTTAATGGTAAAGATATCACAAGTGCAATTGACCTGTACAAGCCAGTAAAGAAAGAAGCAAGCAGGCAGGCAGACAAAGGGCTTGATCGTTCAGAGCAGGTTATGTGGCGAACACTTGACATTGCTAATGTTACAACAATAAGGATATTAGGAACAGAGATACAGGGCTAACACCCTAGCGGACTACAAGCCCCCTGTTAGAGATAGCAGGGGCTTTCCTATGTCTAGACACAGGCTGGCAGAGGTCGGGGCGTGTGGGGCATCCTCAGAGGTTATACGGCAGGGGTAGTAGGTAGGCAGAGGTACAGGCGGAGAGGATAGTATCATATAGACTTTTCCATGTCAAGGTTAATACTAGAAAACTTTGTTTAATATTTGTCTTGACTTGGAAAAAACTTTTATATATAATAAAGCGAAGGCTAGCGTTGAAATTTATACTATAGGGGTATATACCGGAACCGGCCTAGGGGCGAAGCAGAAAAAATCTTTTTTCACCTAAACAAAGATTTCCCCTTCCCAACCTTTTCCCAACCTTTTCTTCCACAACCCATTTCTAAAAAAATTTTTTCTGTAGAAAAATCACATTATTTCCATGAAGATTTCGCCATCCAGTACCTATACAAATAAAGCCCACCTTTTGATCTGAAATATTTGTATTTCATAACATCTCCGTAAATACCTCGTCGTCGGTCAATTCTCTTAGTGTACCACTACGCTTGGAATCTCCAAAAATCCATTCACACGTTAACCATTCGTCAGGGTGGTGTATTTTATTTATACATTGTGGTGGGTACTTTCCATTAACCAAGTGTTTACCAGGATTTCTAAAGATGTATACAGTATTCTTTATGTCTTTATAGTATTTCATATCATTTCCATAAACCAATCATCATGATCTATATATTCTACATTAAATTGTGACATTTGTCTATAATCGTTTAGCATTTGTTCACTCATATAATTATATTGAGTTAGCATACGTTTAAGTTTTTCATCTTTTGGAGCCTCTACCTTATTATAACCCTTATATGGAGTTCCTATAAAATAACCAATTAGGTACGTAACTCCATTATCCTTATAAGTCATCGTTATTTTTATTATATCTTTCATAATCCTGAGTCACCTGAGTCACCTGAGTCACCTGAGTCACCTGAGTCACCTGAGTCACCTGAGTCACCTGAGTCACCTGAGTCACC
>JAAGZO010000782.1 GCA_024206195.1 bacterium
CTGCTATTTTAGATCAGGGTTCTACAAGATCTCTGATTCCACCTATTTTAAAATGCTCTTTACATTTATATTATCCTCTCGATTCACTTGAAGATCTGAATGATGTTGAGAAGAATTTGAGAGAATTATTACCTGATCAGACTGTTGCTAAGGCACAATCTCTTATCGAACTTATTCAGAAAACTGATTTGCATCTGATCCCTACAGTGCGGTCACTTTTCTGGACTCTATTTTATCCGTGTTGCAGAAAACTAATGCAGAAAGGAGTCTTATGAATTCTCTTATCGTCTTAATTACTAAAGAGGTGTTTCGCCAATGTAAAGTGTTGGAGCCAGGTTCAGTGTTGTCATCTTATTGGCATCCGAATTTTCATCTGGCAGCGGACACCACTTGGATTTCAAAACAAGCAGAATGGGCAAACACAGGAGAAACTTCGCCGCCACATACGACACTGTCACCGAAGACGGTTGTAACGACACCAAAAATGTTGAATCCGAGTTGCATAATAGAAATAGCTTTAGTATAACGTTCTGGAGCTGCATGTGGATGATTCAGATTTTCTTGTGAAAACTTTGCCCATTCTGCTTGTCTTGATTCCCATGAAGTGTCCGCTGCTGGATGAAAATTTGGATGCCAATAAAACGGCAACACAGAACTTGGTTCCGACACTTTACATTGGCGAAACACTTCCTTAGTAATTAATACGATAAGAGAATTAATAAAGTTTCTATTCACACTAGTTTTCTGTAAAACCGATAAAATAGAGTCCAGAAAAGTGATCATATTTGAAGGAATCAAATGTAGATCGGTTC
>JAAGZO010000783.1 GCA_024206195.1 bacterium
AGAGGTACTTCTACCCATGAAATGGTAGAAGCCTTACTTAAAAATAGATTAGATGGTATTTCTTTAGCTGACTATTATCTTGGTAGAACAGTAGATGTAGATGGTTTTAGTTTTGATATCACGCAAGATGATATCGACATGGCAGAAATCTATGTTGATTACATTAATAAAAGAACTGAAGAACTTAACGGTAAATTACTTGTAGAAGAAAAAGTAAATGCTCCAGATATAAATGATGACCTTTGGGGAACTGCTGATGCAGTTATCCTTGGCGAAGGTAATAGAATGGTCGTTGGTGATTTAAAGTCTGGTGCATGGGCAGTAGATGTTGTGATGAACGAACAGCTAATGTGCTACGCCCTAGGTTGCCTATCACGATGGGGCAATGAAGATACAGTCATTGAAATGACAATCATACAACCTAACAAAAGAGCCTTTCATAAAGATGGGCCTATACGAACTTGGGATATTCAAGCAGTCGACTTAGTTGACTGGGGCTTGAATATTCTGAAACCAGCTTGTGATGAAGCGATGGGTGATGAGCCTAGCTTTAATGCTGGAACTTGGTGCAAATTCTGTTCACACAAAGAAGTTTGCGAAACCTATAAATCCATGGAGGATAATTAAAATGGTAAATGAAAAGAAGAAGGAACAACCTCTCTTAAGTTTTCAAGATAAAGATGGAAACCCTAGAGAGATATTTGAGAGAGACTTGACTGATGCAACTGCGCCTTTGGTAGAAGAAATCAGCAGAGACTTACAAGCGGAGCAACAGTTGAGTGAAGCATATCAATTAGCGACTAAAACTGTGCATCACATGGAAGCGGTAAGAAAAAATGTAGCTAACACTTTAGAGAAGTTAGAAAAAGAATTACCGCCTTACAAAAAGCCTATCAAGATAGAGGGCGTTACTAAGGAGATTAACTAATGTCATTAGCAGCAATACAAAAGAAAGCAAAAGCGAAACCAAGTATTGTAATTATCTATGGTCCATCTGGGCTAGGTAAAACAACACTGGCAGTAGGAAGTAAAAATCCTGTTGTCTTGCAAACTGAAGAAGGTTTGGGAATCTTAACTAACAACAGAGATATACCTCACTTTCCATTATCAAAAGACTACGATACTTTTCACGGGTATTTAAAATCTTTAGTTGATGCAGATGAACTTGAATACAACACTTTAGTTATTGATAGTTTAGATTGGTTAGAGCCACTTATTCATGCAAAGACTTGTGAAGCACATAAACAACCATCAATAGAATCTTTTGGTTATGGTCGTGGTTATGCAGAAGCGTTGAAGTATTGGAGAGAGGTTCTTGATTTAGTAAATATATTAAGAAACGAAAAGAAAATGCGTATCGTTATGATTGCTCATAACCAAATTAAAGCATTTCACGATCCATCTACAGAAGCATACGATAGGCATGAACTTAAAATGCACAAAGCAGCAAGTGCCTTGGTGCTTGAAGCAAGTGATATGTGTTTATTCTTAAACTACAAAAAAGGAACTGTAAAAGTTCAAGGTAGTAAAGGACTAACAAGTAAGACTGTTCAATCTGGAAGGATATTAGTGACAACTGAATCGCCAGCTTGTGTAGCCAAAAACAGATACGGATTACCAGAACAAATATCAGTCGTAGAAGAAGGCGATGACTTTATAGTTAGAGCTGAAAAGACGTGGACTGAAATTGGTAAACTGATTGCGAAGTAATGGCAACAGAACACGAAAAATTAATCTTCTTTATGCGTAAAGCAAAAATATTAGTGGAAGATTGTATGGATAAAAACGGAGATGATGATCTTATTCTCCCGTTAGGTGCAAACAGAGTTCTATCAGAAATAGCTGAAGCACTAGAAGAAGAAATAGATAGAGCAGATGATTACGAGGAATATGATCCTGGGTAGTCAATTATTAATTGTTAAATTTTTACGGAGGTAACAACATGGATTTAACAGAATTTGGTTTGGATAAAATAGAAGCTGGAGAAAGCTCTGGCGGTGGAGATAGGGTAAAGCCTGGAAGATATAACTTTGAATACGCTGGATCAGAAATGATTGAGGGTAGGAATGGTTGGAAGGCTTTGAAGATTCACTTTGAAGTAGAAGGCGAGATAATAAAAGTTAGTCATGCTTTCACTATGGCACATAATAATGACAAGCCTGTTGAGATAGGCAGAGAGTCATTAATGAAAATGCTTAATGCAATGGGAGTAGCATCAATGAAAAACACTGATGAACTTCTGGGCAAAAAAGTAGAAGGCGAACTAGTCGTTGGCGAGAAGGGTTATTTAGAAATAAAAGATGACTTTGGTAATGGTTGGAAAGCCTATGGCTCTACAGCTACTAAAGAAAATGCTGACCCTAAAGAAGAATTGCCAAAAGAGGAAATGTTCCCTAGTGATGTTGAAGACGAAGACGACCTACCTTTTTAATAATGATGATCTTAAGTATCGGAGGCCGAGTCTATGTTCATACTGTCATGGACTTAGCTCTCCGCTACTTCATATCCG
>JAAGZO010000784.1 GCA_024206195.1 bacterium
ACAGTTTTCCCAGGACTGTCAAATGTGATCGCAGTTGTGTTGTCTGTCCTTTTATATCCATGGATTTGGTTGTTGTGTCATACCTAACACAGCAGAAATTTGTCTCCGGAGGTTCCAGTGATCGTATGGACTGTAGTATGGCAAATTTAGTTTATTTGATACAATGCGCAAAATGTGGTGTACAGTATGTCAGTCAGACCAAAAGATCACTTAGGAAAAGAATCAGTGAACATCGGTTGGATATTTTACACAATCAGAAGAGAACCAGTTTTGTTAGACATTTCAACACAAATGATCATACTTTGTGTGATATGCAGGTTAGAATTCTTCAGCAGTTACCTAGTAACAAAAGTTCAGCTTTGCTCTTGCAAGTTGAAGATTTTTGGATTCGTACTTTGTGTTCTGTATATCCATTTGGTTTAAATGAGAAAGTTAAGGGTTATGGAATTGCTACTGACATAGTTGATCCTTCTTTGCATCGTAATAACCCTTACCTCATTGTTCAACTTCCCAGAAGGAAAAGGAGCCATGGTAAGAAACGAAGAACCAGACATGTTGCACCAGAATACTCTTTTAATGATATAAAAGGGTAGTTTCGGAACATTGCAGGTGGTTCTATGCACAAGCTGTATATCCATTTGAGATCCTTGCCTAAGGTCACACTTAAGAAATGCTTTAATGAGTTACGCTCTGTGCAAATACACAGTAATGACAAAGAATTATATGTTGCCTTGCTTGCATATCTCTCTGGCTATTTTAGAAAAGCAAAACAGGTAAAAGTTAAAGAAAAATGGTACCGTTGGCCAGTTAGATTTCCTAACAAGGGTATTGAGCTTATACAATTTCATACAGTTCTCAAAGATCGGAAATTGCTTAGGTTGCTTCCTTGTAGTTTACCTAGGAAGGTTTCAGTTCTCTATAGGAATGCC
>JAAGZO010000785.1 GCA_024206195.1 bacterium
CGGGATAGAATTATCCGTCCCTGGGCAGTTAACTACAAGGTTTGCAAAGCTTACTAAAGAAGGTCGCTTTGATTTGACATCTTTAGACAAGCAAATCGCTCCTTCTGAAAAGAAATCTGAAACTAAGAAATCAATACCTGTTGAAGATTTAACTCAAGAATCAGTACGGAAAAGAGTTCGACAAGCTTCTGTCAAATGTAAAAAGGAAGAATCCCATCAACAAGGAAGTTTTGGAGAAGTTTTGCGGACCTATAAGCTTCAAGAAGCTGCAAGGGCTGCAACTATTTCAAAACAAAAATTACATACTGGAACTCCTCGAACATTTTATGGAACTTCTCTCATAAGACCTCCTATTGCGCGACAGTCACTGTCTGCCAAGAGGATTTCGACTTTAACTACTTCTGGATCTTTGGATCCAGATATCGTTATTGAAACTTCAACATCTTCAGAGAAAGTTTTAAAAATTCCTGCTACTCCGAAAGCTAAAGAAGCTGTTAGCTTTATAGTAACGGCTACTCCAGAAAAAAGAGCAGTTCAAGTTCAACAAAAAGAAGATCCATACAAAAATTTTGTGGAAGTTGAAGCTCCTGCTCATATATTCATAACTGAAAATCAATACTGTGCAAAAGATACTACCATGGGGCAATATATGGTTTTAAACCGCAAAACCCCGAGATCTATAATAACTGAACCTGTTTCTACTGTTGTGGCAGCTACTGTTACAGAATCTGCCAAAACTTCTTCTCGAGCTGATAAATCATTTGGCTCTCTCACTAAAGATCAATGGGAACCAGATGAAAGTATAATAGAAAAGTTAGCACACGACGTTTCTAATCTCCTATACCAATATGGAGTTGAAGATAGAAGGTACAGAAACAAAGTGAAAGAATTGGAATGGGCAAAGAAAGTGGACAAGACCTACCAAGCTAATCTGCAGGCGGTTAAGGATCAAGCCGCCAAACAAGCGAGGGACCAAGCCGCCATACAAGCAAAGGATCAAGACGCTGGACAAGCGACGGAACAGGACGACAAGCAAGCAGAGAATCCGGACAATACCCAGATGCAAGATGAAGATGAGCAGTAAGCTATTAAGCTTTTGATTGTCTGTATAGTTAGTCATCTGGACTTGTCTATTCTGCCTTTGAGAGCCCTCTCAGTTGTCACTTTAAGTGTACGCTGGAGACCAGCTTTCTTTGGTAAGAGGGATGTTAGACAAAATCCCCAGATATCCC
>JAAGZO010000786.1 GCA_024206195.1 bacterium
AGACACGACTGTTCATGAGGAGAACTTTGGTTTACAACCATTGAATTAAAGGAGAATGTTATAACAATAAACAATACATTTAATGGTAAATGTATCAATGTTGTTTGATGTATTTCCCATGAATTCTTGATGAGCCGTGCATTCGCACACTGTGAGTGGGAACTAAGCCCCCAAAACCAGCACTGGCTAACATTTCTGGAACTCCACTAAGACATGCTTAGGCCAATAATTCAGTTGTCAGAGGCAATGGAAGGGTCTCTTTACTCCCCTAATACTCGCTGTCCTCTACAAGAACACTCCACTCAACTCATACCCAGCCATTCTACTTTACTTACCAGATTGAAAAATGCCCTTCGGGCAAGAAAAACCTAATATGTTTCTCCCCCATGTAGTGAAAGATGGAAAAGAAGGGTACTAGATTGTGCAAAAAGTAAAAGATGGAAAAGAAGGGTACAAGATTGTGCACTAGAGTAAAAAGACATGCTCTGGCAACATTTATTGCTCAGTCTATTGCTCTTGTGTTTCTCTAATAATAAAGTCGTATATTAGAGCTTAAAGAGTTTTTGTGGGCCAAGAAAAGATGTAAGGCCTAAAAATGAATGTTATTTGGTAAGGCCTTAAGTTCTGGTATTTAGTGGTGTTTTGTATAAACAGCACTAGGCTGTCAAAGTGCTTGTATTTCCAGTTTTGCCTGGTAAGGCAAAAGTTCGCGTAGCCCTGAGTATGTATTTGTTGGTGAAGGGCTACTAAAATACACGGATCACGGATCTGTGAAAAGAGCACATTGGTGCCAAAGTTACTTACTTTCCCTGTGTTAAATAGTACTACTAAAATGCACACGGCAGTAAAGGAATAGTAACATCACAGAGGCAATAATAAAAGTGCAAATACTAGCTACTAAATTCCTTGTGGTGCTCAAGTAAAATCTACACTATGTTCTATTGTTCCAAGTTTTCATGTTTGCTATATAGTTCATGGACCAACCAATCTCTACAAAGCTAGAACAGGCTTCCATTGTCATGGACACGTGCGCGTCGCACAAGCATTTGCTTATAGTACAGCGTGGTACAGAATGAAAATTCGACCAAATGATCGGATGACCAAATGATGGACCAAATGATTATATCGATCGACATAGGGCAAAAGTCCACAATATTCGTCATCAGGAAATCCCCAT
>JAAGZO010000787.1 GCA_024206195.1 bacterium
TAGTAGAACCATGTATGCCTCAGCATTGTGTTGTCTGAAGTAGTTAATGTCTTTACGTACTTTGTCCCAAAGCTTTGAAGTACCGTCAACGCCTGCTGCTTTGTCCTCTAGTGTAGCTGCTAACTCATTGATGAATAATCTATCATGAATGATGGACTCTTCCTTGGTTAACATAATAGACTCGCCTGTAAATCTATTCTTACGTTCTTCTGTTTTGTTGTCTGTGTTTTCTTTTGTCATATTATACCTTTCTTTGTTAATAGGATTATCCTAGTCTATTTCGGTCCTATTGTCAACCCTTTTAATTGTACTCCATTTATAGTCTGGGTTGTATTCACTTGTTTCAACTACTTTGGCATAACCCCCACTCTCTCGTCTGTGTCTGATAAACTCTATCGGTCGACCTTGTTCGATGTTTTCCATATGCTCATTCAACCATTGACTTTCACAACGTTGACTACAAAAATATCTACTTCGTTTATAATAAGTTGCGTCATGGTTCATTGTTAAGCTTGCATATCTACCTCGAACCACACCACGAGATTTTAGAAATCTATCTTGTGTTGTCTGTTCATGGCACGTTGGTCCTTGGCAAAAATGTTTATTTGGCATTCCAACTCCTTTTCATTCTTCTCATTTCTGAGTGAAGTTCTTGCATGTGCA
>JAAGZO010000788.1 GCA_024206195.1 bacterium
AAAATTTTCTGCTTTTCAATTTTAGGCTGAAGCGAGTTGAATATTGCCGAAGCAATTGCAGCCAAATTTATGTTAGAAAGTGGAATTTTGTACATAGCCCTGTGTGTAATTCTGGAAATATCCTTATTCCTTATTCCATGGTGTGAACGCTCAACTTATTCCTTATTCCTTATTCCATATTCCTTATTCCTTATTCCATGGTGTGAACCGGGCTTTAGGGTCCAACTCCTATCCTCTGGGTTCCCCTTCACAGTGATAATTATATCCTTCCCGGGCCTACTATATCACGAGAGGTCTCCCTAGCAAAAAGCTCTCTCCTTTGTCTACAGGAAGTCTCCTCTGCCGCCCTCAACCAGTGGCTATACTGCAAATAATCTAGGTAAGGTATATATTACGAGTATGTCGAAGGGTAGTCACTGTAGAGGGAAACTGCTGTAGATGATGTAATTACAGCTGGAAGTCCTAGAATTGATCGAAACACTGTCATTATATTCTCTGCACAATAAGGAAAGGAGCAGACCAACATACCCCAGCCAATGATCAAGTAAGTAACGATGTCAAAGGTCAGTCCAAAGCCCATGAAGTGAGGCAGAAGCTTCGAAATAACGTTTGTCATAAGACAATAGGATTGAAGAGCTTCCAGAACCATGAATGAAAAATTCACAGTGAAAAAGTAATGTAGAAATACGCTCGTCATCACGCACAAGGTCTAAATAAACTCAATCGACGAATAATCTAAGTTATCTTCAGTTCAAACATGAAAAAGAGAAATGTTATACTAAAACAAATCCATGGTGGTACCAGTAAAGTGCCTAACTTTGGCCACGTGTGCCTAACTTTGGTCACCTTGAAAAAAGTAAAATTTCTCTGCTAACATAAACAAACGTAAAAGAAATTGAACCTACACACCAAGCAGCTTCACATTCTTTCACATTTGCTAATGCTAGCAAACAAATTTTACTTTTTTCAAAGT
>JAAGZO010000789.1 GCA_024206195.1 bacterium
TCTTCTTTTTAGCCTTCTCAATATAATCATTCACCTCATCTATGTTCTCGATTTTCAAACCATCAAGTGAATACTCTGGACCAAGTACAAGATATGTAGCACCAAAAAGAGTATCAGGGCGAGTTGTAAATACCTCAACTTCTATATCCTGAACCTTGAACTTAATCTTCGCCCCTTCACTTCTACCAATCCAATTCTTCTGAGACTCCTTAATATCATCCTTCCACTCCAACTTGTCCAAACCCTCAATCAATTTATCAGCATATTTAGTAATGCCAAGCATCCACTGCTTCATCTTCTTTTCCTCAACAACACTATCACACCTCTCACACTTCCCCTGTACAACCTGCTCGTTAGCTAGCACCGTCTTACACCCAGGACACCAGTTAACAGAAGCGTCCTTCTGATATGCCAAATCGTTCTTCAAAAACTGCACAAACAACCACTGTGTCCATTTATAGTATGCTGGATCACACGTAACCACCTCTCTGGACCAATCAAAAGCAGTACCCATGGAACGTAACTGTGCACGCATGGTCTCCATGTTCTCTTCAGTCCACTTACGAGGATTTATTCCATTCTTTATAGCAGCATTCTCTGCTGGAAGCCCAAAAGCATCAAAACCAATAGGGAACATAACATTGTACCCCTGCATACGCTTCATACGTACATAAATATCAGGTACAGAAAAAGCATACCAGTGACCGGTGTGTAAGTTGCCCGAAGGATACGGAAATTCAACTAAATTATAAAGATTATCCCCCTTCTCATCATCAGTAGTCTCATATATTTTCTTATCA
>JAAGZO010000790.1 GCA_024206195.1 bacterium
GACAATTCTCAACAAGGTATCCAATGTTGCAAAATCTTCTTGCATTCTTAGAAGTGAATATTTTTAATTTTTACTTAGCCTAATATACTCGGCAAGCAACCATTTATGTTTAACAATGATGATGCACGCATTGCGCATAGTAGTCTATCTGTTTGTATGTTTATCTAGCTCCTCCTGCGTAGATTGCTGTTTTACAGCAAATGCATACCCTTTATACTGGGTAAATATACCGAATGCGTATTGCTAGCCTAGCATCTTACACCATGTGGATTTGACCTAGTAAACATCATGTCGATTCGCCCACTTCTTCAGACAATTATCAAAAGGTATTCGATGCTCGCCCGATGCTTCTTTGCAAGTGAATAATTTTTTAAAAGAAATAATTTTCAATCTCTTTCCCTCCCTCCCTCCTTCCCCCTCCAGTAGTATAGAGACCTCCGAGCTTCCAGTCTCAAAACATAGGGATGTAGAATCACGGACATCTAGTTTTTATGAGCATGGACATCTACTTGCCTGCTAGCCCCGATTAAGGTGTTTCCTGCTAGTTTAATGGAGGGAATATGGTAGAAAATCGTGTTACTGTTTTACCTCCTAGCTAGTTGATGATTATATGGGCTGCCGGTATCACTACCTGGGCTGTCAATAGCATCCCCCCTTGGGGATTATTAGATAATATATGGTAGTTGTTTTTCTAACATAATGAAGCTTGGTTTGTTCTAACCTACCTACCTTGAGAGCAGAAGTTTCTCCAAATCACCTGGGTTTCATTTATCCCGACTC
>JAAGZO010000791.1 GCA_024206195.1 bacterium
TACAATTCGCCTGACAACCATCACCACTAACATCATTACCATCATCACACTCCTCCCAAGAATCCACAACAAAATCCCCACAACAAGGAAGCGAACAGTCCTCACGACACGCATCAGGAACTATATCAGAATTATTAGGCCCATTATCACACTCCTCACCAGGATCCAAAACCCAATCCCCACAAAAAGGAATACGCTCATACGCACATGAACAATCCACGCAACTATCAGAGGTATACTCATCAGAATCATCACAATCAGAATCAAACTCACACTCCTCATCAGGCTGCAACACACCATCACCACAAACCTCATTCAAACATAACGCACTACAACCATCACCATCAACATTATTACCATCATCACAATCCTCACTAGGATCCAAAATACCATCACCACAAAAAGGAGCAGTGCAATCATTCCTGCACTCATCATCATCTACATCATTACCATCATCACAATCCTCATCAGGGTCTAGAATTCCATTTCCACATTCTTCAACATAAAACAAGCAAAGCTTCTTTACCTCAACACTATTAGGATGAACATCAGGAGGACACTGTGCCGCTGTGTGCATTATAACATCATTTAGTCCTGTATTAAAATCAAATGTTCCCAAAGGATCCATTCTAACTGAAATTTTACAAGAGTCAGCATCATCATTGGTTTCATAACCAATATCTCCATTAATTTCCATGAAAAAGTCCTCGTTTGTCTGGCACTGACCAGGATGACCTCTCCAAGCCTGACCTTCAACCTCATAACGAGCACCCACAGGAATATCAATTGCTACCTGATCCTGCGGCTTGTCCCATCCGTCTAAACAATCTATACCAATAACCATCAAATCAACATCAAATTCTAAATCAGCATCAACACAATCTGGAACTTCAAGGTCGCAGTTTGCAGAGCAGCCATCACCATCGATAAGATTTCCATCATCACATTCTTCACCAGAATCTACAGTTCCATCACCACATGAACATGCTATGGCTTGTTCTGTACTTGTTACTGTGCTGGATACTGCACTAGATGAACCACTGGATCCGCCGCCGCTGCTTCCGCCAGATGTTGTGGCTACAGTAGCAACTTTTTCTTCAGTCTCTGTTTCTTCTTGTTCTTCTTCAGGCTCTTCTTCTACAACTTCAACAGGGGTGGTTTCCTCTTCAGAACTTTGTTCAGAAGTATAGAGTATCAGGTTATCATCAGAATCGACTCCGCCGGGCAGCGTGGTGTCTACATCCGATTGAACAGACATAGTAGAACCTACTGATAATAGAATTAATGCTATAACTACAAGTAATAAAATATTCGTTTTCACGTGAAACCCCCCCGTTTTTGTCAATAAATTAGATTTAAATTAAAATGAAAAAAAATAATTATGCTATTTCTATCTTTGGCCTGAACTCTGCTTCAGAGTAGTCCATTGTAAGATACTGCACAAACTTCTGGTTGTTGCTTACTCCTGTGTGCTCTTCATTTGATTTCAGGACTACTGTAAAGAGCCCATCACCATTTGCAAGTTCTTCATTAATCTCCTCTGCAATATCATATGTGTGCCATGTTTCTGGTATTCCTGCGATGACTCTTGCTGGAACTGTAAAAGTATCTGCCAGTGTACAGTCACCATCCATTGGCTGGTTCTCCCAGTTTATTGTTGTTTCACCAAAGTCATGGTCAGGACAGTACCAAGCTTCTATCTGTGTTCCAGCAACCTCTCTTCCAGTATAATAAAGTGCAAGTTTAAGGTCTGCGCTTGATACAGGATCTCCTGGCAAAGGAGTTAAATCAATTCTGATATAACCTCTGTCTATACCAGCAGTCTTTGGGTTAATAATCATGTATCTACCCAATCCAAAGTTTGATGTTGGAAGTGCCTGTGCAACTTTGCTGTCTTTTTCTATCAACTCAACATATCTATGATCACAAGAACAGTCACCAAGGCAAGTGTCTATTGTGCTTCCTATGCTGTCATCACAATCATCAGATGAATCACACTCTGCACTACACTCTCCTGCAACACACTCTATTGTTGGTGTTGCACTACAGTCAACACTGCAGTCTGTGCAGGTACAATCTGCTAAGCAGTCTCTGCCGCAGTTATCTGTAACAAGGAGTGAGTTTTCTACTTGATCACCATTGTAATCTGCAAGTTGCAAACCAACACAGTAATCATTGTGTGTTTCAGAACATGTGTTGTCTTCGCAAGGGTTATATTGATCACAGTCTGCATTACATTCTGCAACACTGCACACGTGAGTTAAATCAACTACTCCTGTTGTGCAATCACCTGATGCAGGGATACATTGTGAAGTGAATCCTCCGAAATAATCCCATGTAAAATCAATAAGATCTGGGTTATAAAAACACTCATCTATGATAGATAAATCATATGATGTACAGTCAACACCATCAAATGTTACACAATAACCAGATCCATCACAGTGATCAATTGTACACAAATCAGCATCTGCTTCGCATGGTGTGCTTAATTGTGAGTAAGTTATTTCACATTGTCCATTTAGCGGATTACATTCATTAGCATCTTCACACTCTCCTGGTTCAGGGCACTCTGTGTCTCCAAGAACTACACAGCTTCCTAATCCATCGCAGTGATCTGTTGTACACAAATCATCATCTGCTGTGCACGGTGTGCTATAATCCTCTGGCTCGAAATCACATTCATCTGATATGTGATTACAGAAACCAAGATTACATTCAGCAGTATTTATGCTGCAGTCAAATCCTTCACAAGGACATATTTCCTGTGAAATAATAGTATAAATTTCTTCTAACTCCCCAGATGTTAATGCAGGATAATAATGTGCTGAATCAGTTGCTATCTGCTCCAGGAAAGTTTCTGTAACTGAAGTAACACCAAGACCAATTACAAAGATTTCAGTGTTCTGTGATTTTGCATATGTTGCTTCAGCAAGCGCTGCAGTTGTACAATCAGTAGGTGTGCCTGTATAATCTGCACAAGAGATAGCTGGTTCACCATGTTCATTAGGTGCTCCGTCAGAAAGCAAGATTATTGCATTATCGCCTCTTCCGTTAGCATCTATTTCTACCTGAGCCTTTCTCAGACCTTCTGCAATATTTGTTCTTGCATCAGCTACTGCTCCAGGAATTGTTATTCCATTTATTTTAGAAATTACAGTTGGGAAACTATTGCTTAACCCGCTGTCTTCATCAGCTAAAGTTGCAAAGCTTACCAAACCTACATAATCTTTTGAATCATCCATTAAACCTACAAAGGTTTTTGCTGCTTCCTGTGCATTGTATAATCTTGTATGACCATTATCTACTGCAGCCATTGTTCCTGACTTGTCAATAACAAGCATTACATCGAGATCTGCTTCACAAACATATGCTTCTTCAAAATGACATGTGCTATCACAGCCATCTCCACTAGATGTGTCACCATCATCACACTCTTCTGGGCCTAACCAATATACAAAACCATCTCCGCACTCAGCATCCATGCAGTCTACGCAAGAATCATGATTATAATAGTTACCATCATCACACTCTTCGCCAGCTGTTTCTATTCCATCACCACATACTTCCTCGCAAACACTTGGCTCATCATCACAAGACCAGCCAGTTTCTATGTCGCAAGAATCATCACAGCCATCATTATTATTGGTATTTCCATCATCACACTCTTCGCCAGAATCTAAAACACCATCACCACATGCTGAAGCATCCTCAACTGTTACAGCATCAGCCATCATGTATTCTCCGCTTAGGTAATCACAACCAATGCTATTAGCTGACCAGAAACTTAAACTGTATGTTCCTGGGGATGCTGGAGCGGGTATAACAAAGGAATCATCATAAGTTCCTGGAGATTCAAAGTCCGGTTCAGGATCCCCAATACACACTGGAGTTCCTCCAAAAGAATACTGTGTTGTTCTCCAATCATTATAAGGAGCTCCTTCTGTTGTAACAAACATCTCAACTGTTATTGATTCTCCTGGTGCAACAGAAACACTGCTTCCACCGTTGAGTGTTACAGAATTAACTGTGCTGCCAGCAGCAACAAGACTCACGCTCAGTAATATCAGCATAGCACTAACTAGAATAAACCTACTAAAATTTTTATATAACCCCATTTTTTTCGCCCCCGTTTTATTATTGAAAAAACGATTTTTTATTATTTTAAGCAAAATATCCTTGATTTATTATTTTGCAGTAATAGCTATGGTTCCCGCATAATCAGTACCCATATATAATGTTTTATCCAGTTGGAAATATAAAAGAGAAAAGTTAGGTTATGGAATACACTGTATTATTATATGGAACTTGAGATCAGTGGTAAAAATAATGCAATCATATAAGAA
>JAAGZO010000792.1 GCA_024206195.1 bacterium
ATTTGCAATCTGGAAACTCTATCACAGTATTAGCCGTCCTAACAAATATCATTTTCTCAACTTACCTAAACTGTAGACCGGATACATCCATAAACTGTGGATGCTCGGAATTGTAAATTTCAACTCCGTATTCTTGGAAAAGTTGATCACCATAGACAGGTTAGAATAATTGAGCTTGACTACATCTTTACAAGAGGCATAATTGAAGCGATGAAATGGCATGTCATCCATCATCTTCAAACCTTTTTCACCCTTTTTCTTATGACTCACTTCGTTCTAGCCACAGCCCTTTTCTTGTTCTTCTTAAGTCCCTTCCTCTTTGCCATTTTACATTTACATTTAGTCACTCTTCCTCATCTAATAGACCCTTGTTTAGCAGCACTAGTTTTTCTTCTCCTCCGTTTCTTACCCTTTACTGCTACTACTTATGACAGAGAATTGGCTTGGCCAACCTCTCTGAATCGTTACAGAATGACAATAACCAGCCAGAATGATCACGCTGCATCTAGGTGCCATTTCATTCTATTTTGAAATGATCGATGTGTAATGGCGGGTTTGGCTCCAAGGAAGTAGTTGAAGTACTGAGGCTTTGAGGTGGCGCGTGATGTCCGAAGATGAGGCCAAACAAGAAAGTTGTAGCAGAGAAACTGTTGGAGACGACCACTCCATACAAACTTTAC
>JAAGZO010000793.1 GCA_024206195.1 bacterium
ACTAACTGTTAACATGAGTACTTTTTAAAGCGACGAATCACTTATTATTAAACAAGAAAGAACATGAACATCAACAAATATTTCGCAATTTTACTACTCGCTCTCCTAGTGGGTGATGTAATCAATTTAGAAGGTAATTATGTGCATAAACAAAATGGCCAAGATGTCCAGAATGTCCAGAATGCCCAGAATGGTCAAAGTGGAGTCTCAAGTGACGATGCATTCGGAGGTAGTTTATTTAATGACGATAATGGCTCCACTAATGGCTCCACTACTAATGGATCTACTAATGGATCTACTAACGGGTTCACTAATGGAGACTCCAATGGATCTTCCGGAACCAACGGGTTCACTAATGGAGACTCCAATGGTTTCGATGATAAAGACAACGGCTTCGATAATGGCTTTGACAACGGCTCCGATAATGGCATGGACAACGGAACCGAACACGCAGAAACCAACGACGGCCCAGGAAACAACGTAGAAGGCAGCATCAATCTCACCGAACCTGAAAATTTATCTAAAGAAGAGCAAGGACCACTCACTTCTGCCGATAATCAAAGAAAGAACGGCGTCGGCCTCCCACATAGATGCTTCAGAAAAGGTAATACATGGGTAAAAGTCAGACATGACTGCCGAACATTCGTAGACTACATTAACTGCTGGGGACCAGTTCGCAACGATAACAATTCTTTCTTCTGTAACCCATGGACAGGAGATACTTTCTGCTGGAGAAGAAGAAGAGTACTCTGCCATAACCCCAATATTAAACTTAACAGACCATCTTATCCCGTATGGTCTGTTCCTGGTCCAAGACCAGATGCTTTTTATCAAGGCTGGACTGGTAGTTTCATTAGACAAACAAGACGTGTAAGAGGATGTGCTTTTACAAATGTTAGTCAAGTAAATGATTTCTGCAAAAGAAGTTTCGGATGTGGATTTAGAGTTCTTAATTTCGATGATGGATGGTGGATTAATGGTATGAGCTCTACTGTATATGTTGGTAACCAATGGAGATGGGATCTTGCGAGAAGAGGTAGATGGAATGTTAGAGGATATGGTAATGTGCCTTATAGACAAAGATACTGGGTTAATGTTAGACGTACAAATGGTAACTGTTGGGCTAATTAATAGGGTATTGTAAGAGGTAGTATGGTATTATAAGTGGTAGTACGAATTAATAATAAAATTAATAT
>JAAGZO010000794.1 GCA_024206195.1 bacterium
CAGGAACACTTCCTCATTATGAAGAAGCAATTAAGAAGTGGAAGGATATTGAACCATGAGTTTCTTTAGAGAATATGACATAAGGGCTCTTGTTGGGGAAGAGCTTGATGAAGCTGCAGCAAAAAGAGTTGGCCAAGCAGTTGGCACTTTCACAAAAGGGGCAGACTTTGTTGTCGGCTATGATGTTAGGGAATCATCAAAATGGGTGCATGACAACTTTGTTGAAGGATTAATGAGCTGTGGATGCAAGGTAACAAGCATTGGCAATGTTCCTTCTCCAGTATTGTTCTACAATTGTATGCTGCTTAAGATGGATGGCGGAATAATTACCTCTTCACACAATCCTTATCAATACAATGGATTCAAATTTGTTAAGCAGAATGGCTGCTCATATGTTGATGAATACAAGGACCTGAGAAAGATATACGACAGCGGAGATTTTATTTCTGGCGAAGGTTCTTTGAAAACAATTGATGGAATAAAGCCTTACACAGATTTCATTCTTTCAAAAGTCAAGATTGAGAAAAAGGTAAAGATTGTTGTTGAATGCCTGCACGCTTCAGGTGGTCTTTTGGTTCCAAAGTTCTACGAAGAATTTGGAATGGATGTTATTGTTTCCCACCAGGAACCAATGCCAAACTTCAATAATGAAAGACCAGAGCCAAAAGGGGAGAATCTGAAAGAAGCAGGAGCAATGGTAGTTAAGGAGAATGCAAACTTTGGCGTTGCTTTAGATGGTGATTGTGATAGATCTGTTCTTATTGATGACAAAGGTAGAGAGATTAATGGCAGTGTTGCATCTGCAATATTCATTAAGGATATTTTAACAAGACAAAAAGGAAATGTTGTTGTTACAGTTGACTGCAATTCTGAGTTGAAGCAACTCTCAGAAGAGCTTGGTGGTCAATTGTTCTGGTCAGAGGTAGGACATGGCTTTATTGGTAAGGTTGTTCATGAGAATAATGCTCTTTATGGCGGAGAGATGAGCTCTCACATGTGGTTTGAATTATATCCATTCTCAGATGGTTTCTTAACAGGTATTAAAATGGCAGAGATACTTGCAAGAACAGGAAGAAAGATGTCTGAGCTTGTTGATGAGATCGAGTTTGCTCCAATGCACAAGGAATATGTTACATGCAAGAGCCACGAGCAGAAAGAGGTTGTGATAACAGCTCTGATTGACAAATACAAAGCAGAGCAGGAAAACGCAACACTTACAAGAGACGGTGTTAAGTTCTTCCTGAATGAAATTGAGTGGATTATGATAAGAAAGAGCAACAACATGCCTGAGGTCTGCTTAGTAATAGAAGCAAAGACCGAAGACAGAATCAAAGAACTCCGCGAATCCTACAAAAAGGTCATTGATGAGACAATTTCTAGTTCTAGTTAAACACCACAGCAAAGTTTTTAAATAGTTCTTTTATTCTGACATTTATATGGGCCCATAGCTCAACCTGGCTAGAGCACTTGGCTCTTAACCAAGGGGTTGCGGGTTCAAATCCCGTTGGGCCCATAATATATAATCAAGGAGGTGCCAAAATGGGATGCGGAGACGGAGACTGCGGCGGATGCGGCGGTGGCGGATCAGATGATGAGTCTAAATAATTTTTCTTTCTTTTTCTTATTCTAAAACACAAATATTTATAAATTCAAACCTCAAAGATTAGTATAGATGACCACAGAGGTTTATGCTGTAAGCCCTGAGGAGGCTCTTAAGTCCTTAAAGAGCTCTGAGGCAGGCTTGTCAAAAAAAGAGGTAGAAGATAGGCTGGAACACCATGGCTTTAATGAGCTGCCAAAGGGAAAAAAAGCCACTGCAATAGGTATTTTCCTAAGCCAATTCAAGAATGCATTAATTCTTCTCCTTGTTTTCGCTGGAATGCTCTCTATGTTTCTTGGAGAAGACATTGAGGCAATTGCAATCTTTGTCATTATTCTATTAAATACTATCCTTGGCTTTATACAGGAATTCAGGGCAGAAAAAGCAATCGAAGCATTGGAGCAATTATCAGCTCCGCAGGCAACAGTAATGCGCGATGGAAAGGCAGAGAAGATTCCTGCTAAAAACATAGTTCCTGGAGATATTCTTGTTCTTGAAGCTGGTGATATTGTTGCTGCGGATTCAAGGATTATCACCCAATCAAGCCTTCAGATTGATGAAGCATCATTAACAGGAGAGTCTGTTCCTTCAGGAAAGGTTACAGAACCTTTCAAGATAGGCACTTCTATTGCAGACCAGGAAAACATGGCTTTCATGGGAACAATTGTAACCTATGGAAAAGGCACAAGCGTTGTTACAGGAACTGGAATGCACACAGAGCTTGGAAAGATTGCAACATCGATCCAGGAAACAGGTGAAGTGCAAACACCGCTGCAAAGAAAGTTTGCACAGCTTGCAAAACAGATTGGTGTTATTGCAATTGTTCTCATAATAGCGGTTCTTGTGGCTGGAACACTCCAGGGAACAGCCTTCAGTAAAATGCTTCTGGTTGCAGTTGCTTTAACAGTTTCAACTGTTCCAAACTCGCTGCCAATTATAGTTACAGTAAGCCTTTCAATGGGTTCCAAGAGGCTAACAAAAAAGAATATGCTTGTCAAGAAACTGCCTGCTGCAGAAAGCCTTGGCGCTGTAACAATGATCTGCTCTGACAAGACAGGAACAATAACAAAGAACCAGATGACTGTCACGGATATTTTCACAAATAATGAGATACTTAAAGTTAGCGGAACTGGCTATGAGCCAAAAGGAAGCTTCCATCTAAATAACAAAGATGTTGATTCAAAGCACATCGAGCTTTTATTAAGAACAGGTTTTCTCTGTAACAATGCAAAGCTTGTAGAAGATAAAAACAAGTTCAGCATCATTGGAGATCCTACAGAAGGCTCGCTGATTGTTCTTGGAAGAAAAGGGAATCTTACTGAAAACTCATTAAAAGCAAAATTCACTTTTGTTGAAGAGCTTCCATTTGATTCTGACAGAAAGTGCATGTCATCTATCTATAAGAATAATTCAAGCAGAAAAACAGAGGCCTATGTAAAAGGTGCTCCTGATTTGCTGCTAAAAGCATGCGATAGAATAATAATCAATGGAAAAGTCAAGAAGCTAACTCCAAAAGACAGGAAGAACATTCTAAAGATGAATGATTCCTTTGCTAATAAAGCGCTACGTGTTCTTTCTCTTGCTTATAGAGAGGTTCCTGCAACAAAGAAGTTCAGCATCAAGTCTGTTGAGCGAAACCTGATATTTATTGGCCTTGTTGGAATGATTGACCCTCCAAGAGAGGGTGTTAAAGAGGCAATAACGCAGTGCAGTGAAGCAGGAATCAGGGTAATGATCATAACTGGAGACCACGCAATAACAACACGTGCTGTTGGAGAACAAATCGGCTTATTCAAAGAAGGGGATGTTGTTCTTACAGGAGATGAGGTTGAAAAGCTCACTGATGAGCAGCTGACAAAAAAGATTGACAATGTAAGGATTATTGCCCGTGCATTACCAATACAGAAATCAAGGGTTGTTGATGCTTTGAAAAAGCACGGCCACATTGTTGCAATGACTGGTGATGGTGTTAATGATGCTCCTGCTTTGAAAAAAGCAGATATTGGGATTGCAATGGGTATCACTGGAACTGATGTTTCAAAAGAGGTTTCAAAGGCAATTCTTGTTGATGATAATTTCACAACAATTGTAAAAGCAGTTGGTGAAGGAAGGAATATTTATGATAAGATGATCAAGTCTGCAAAGTATCTTCTTTCCTGCAATGCAGGCGAGATAACAGCTGTTTTCATGGCAATAATGTTAAGATTCCCACTGCCACTTCTTCCACTTCAGATTCTTTTGATGAATCTTCTTACAGATGATTTCCCTGCTTTAGGGCTTGGCTTTGAAAAAAGTGAAAAAGGTGTTATGAGTAGGCCTCCAAGGGATCCAAAGGCAAAACCTATCACAAGGAGAATCTTTGCATCAATAGTTTTGTTTGGACTGATAATGGGTCTAGGAACGCTATTCATGTTTGCAAGCAGCAAAGGTATGATGCAGACTGTAAATATTCAGGGACATGAAATAATCGGTGACTGGAACTATGCCGGCTCTTACAATGCGTTTGTAGAAAGCAATCCTTTAACAGGAAATGAAGCAGTTAATGCGATAATTGAAGCAAAGAAAGAAGTCCTTCTAGCTTTATCAAGAACCATTGCATTCACAACGCTGGTTATGTTCCAGATGTTTGCTGTGATGAGTAGCAGAACACTCTTTCACTCATTCAAGTCTCTTAATCCATTCTCAAACCTTTGGTTATTGGGAGCAGTCTGCCTTTCATTGACAATACAGGTAATTGTAATCTACTGGACTCCACTGCAAAAAATCTTTGGAACAGTTGCAATTTCACTTTCAGATTGGCTTATGATACTGGTTATTTCAAGCCTTGGCTTTGTAATGATGGAAGTGAGCAAGTTCTTTGTGAATCCTAAAAAAGGAGATATTCACTAACATTAAGTAGTTACAAACGAAAGATTTAAAAAGGGTTATTCGTTGACTTAATGAATGACAGGTATAAAAGTATCAAACAATCGAATAGATAAACATTTCAATGAACTTTCTTTAATAGGTAATCTGCCATACGGTGGTTTCACAAGAGCATCTTGGTCTGTAGAAGAAAGCATAGCTTTCGAATATATCAAAGGCAGAGCAGAGAAAGCAGGTCTTATCACTACCTATGATGGCATAGGAAATCTTCTTGTAATGCTTCCAGGAGAAACAGAAGAAATGGTTATGACTGGTTCACACCTTGACACAGTTCCTGAAGGTGGAAACTTTGATGGAGCAGTAGGTATTGTTGCAGGCATTGAATCATTAGTATCAATAAAGGAATCTGGATTGCCATTAAAGAAAGGTTTAGGCCTTGTTGTCTGGCGTGGAGAGGAATCCGGAACATTTAATCAGGCTTACAAAGGAAGCAAAGGTGCTTTTGGTGAGAGCTTTGGATTTGACATCCTACAAAAAGAATACAAAGGGCAAACACTTGAGGATGCAATAAAGAGTGAAGGCTTTGACCCGTCATTTTTCCGTGAGCAAAAGCCAACCTTAACACAAGAATATGTTGACATGATTGCTGCGCTTTTAGAGCAGCACATTGAACAGGGAAATCTGCTTGAAACAAAGGGTTTAGACATAGGCATTGTTAATGCTGTTAGAAATCCTTCAAGAGCAAGCATTGAATTGGCTGGTGATAATTACTGCGGAGACATCTGCACTGCAAAGATATTGGTTCAACTGGACAGGCTTGCTCAAAGTAAAGATAATGACCTTGTTCAGACAATTGGAGTAATCAACACTGAAAAAGCTCCTAAGGGTCCAATAAAAACAAATGCAATGACTAAGGTATCTGGATACTGTGAAGTAAGGATGGATACCAGCCATGAATATGTTAAGAGAATAATTGATGATGTTGCTGAAAGATTGAAAGTAGAAATTACACCCAATCCTAATTGCGGAGATCCTTTCTATGAAATTAGAGGAAACTTTGACCATTCAGGCGCAACACCAATGGGACCTGAATTCAGAAAGGATGCAAACCTTGCTGCAGCATACATTATTAGTGATGCTTATGACGCTGGCCAGATTACAACTGCTCAGATCAATTATCCAAAAGGGACAAACCCGCATTTCATTGTTGACATAAGAAGCACTGAAAAAGTTTTCAAAGATGAATACACACAAAACGCAATGGAAATAATCAAGAATGTTGCAGGTTTCTTTGGTTTCCAACGCAACATATTAAGTCAAAGCTCAGAAGACCCTGTTGAAAAACTGGATGAACAGATAATTGAGCTAACCAAGCAGGAATGCGATAAACTTGGTTATTCGTATGAAGTCATGCCAAGCGGAGCAGGCCATGATTTTGCAGTTGTTTCTAAGCAAAAGCACAGCAACGGTCTTTTCATACCTACAGGTGCACAATTTATTCAGTGTATTGAAGGAAAGAGCCACTGCGTAGAAGAAGCAATTAGGCAAGAAGATGCGCACAAAGGAGCACATCTTCACGCAAACCTATTGTATCAGCTTTCTGCTATTTAGCAAAAGATATTTAAACACAAAACACCAGAATTCATTCTGGTGATAGCATGGAAATATTATTAGGTACCATTGGTGTAGGAATTGTTGTATTCATTCTTTCTGGATTAAAGGTTGTTAATCAATATGAGCTGGGAGTTAAGTTCACACTTGGTAAGTTCAGCGGCATAATGCATCCTGGCCTGAAGATTGTTATTCCAATATTCCAAACCTGGAGAAGGGTTGACATGAGAATAATAGTCACTGACGTGCCGCATCAGGATGCTATCACAAAGGATAACGTAACAGTAAAGGTGAATGCTGTTTTGTATTACAAGGTCATGAATGCTGAAACTGCTGTTATAAAAGTTGAGCATTACCAGTTTGCTGTAAGTCAGCTTGCGCAGACAACAATGAGAGATGTTGTTGGAAGTGTTTCACTGGATGACTTACTAAGCAACAGAGAGACAATTTCAAACAAGATAAGGGATCTTGTTGACAAGGCAACAGACCCTTGGGGAATAAAGGTTGAGAGTGTTGAATTAAAAGATATAGAGCTTCCGCCAGACATGGTTAGAGTAATGGCAAAGCAGGCAGAAGCAGAAAGAGAAAAGAGAGCTGTTATTATCAAAGCAGGTGGAGAGGTTATTGCTGCGCAGAACATAAGCAAGGCTGCAAAGACTCTTTCAGACTCTACAGGAGCTCTGCATCTGAGAACACTTCACACTCTGAACGACTTGAGTTCTGATAAGAGCAACACAGTGATCCTGGCTCTGCCAATCGAAGTGCTCAGAGCTGTAGAAAACATGGGAAAGAAAAAGTAATTTTTAAGAAATCCCTCGAGAATAGCAACGCTTTGCACAAACTTTATATAGAAGCAGTCAAATAAAAGATAGTGAAATAAGGAGGGGTTGCAAATTGGAAAGCATGATTAGAGACGCAATGGAAAATTCTCATATTGATAATTCTCAAAAGCCTAGGCAGGCCCATGCAATTGACGCAGAGCTTGCTGAACTGCTTTCAAAGCACAAGGCAACAATTAAAGTTGTTGGTGCTGGCGGAGCAGGAAACAACACAATCAACAGAATAACAGAGGTTGGTGTTGTTGGCGCTGAAACCCTTGGCATAAACACAGATGCTCAGGATCTACTTTACACTTCATCTGACAAGAAAATTCTCATAGGACGTGAACTCACACAAGGTCTTGGTGCAGGTTCTAACCCAAAGATTG
Source organism: bacterium (assembly GCA_024206195.1). Next base: position 7,284 of record JAAGZO010000794.1, read on the forward strand.
GTGAAGAAGCTGCAAGAGAGAGTGAACATGACATCAAGCAAGCGTTACAGAATGCAGACATGGTCTTTGTTACTTGTGGATTAGGTGGAGGCACAGGAACAGGTTCTGCACCAGTTGTTGCAGACGTTGCAAAGAAGATGGGTGCCCTTGTAGTTGGCATCGTCACCTTGCCATTTATGATGGAAGGAAACAAGAGGTATGAGAACGCTGTTGGAGGCCTTGAAAGGCTGGAAAATGTTGTTGATACCCTTATTGTGATACCAAATGACAAGCTTATTGAGCTTGCTCCTGACCTGCCATTGCATACTGCATTCAAGGTTGCAGACGAGATTCTTACAAATGCTGTAAAAGGCATTGCAGAAATGGTTACAAAAGCAGGATTGATTAATCTTGATTTTGCTGACATAAGAGCAGTAATGGGAGAAGCAGGTGTTGCTCTGATTGGAGTTGGCGAGAGCGACTCAGAAAACAGAGCAGTTGAGGCTGTTGAAAAAGCAATACAAAATCCTCTTCTTGACGTTGACATAGGAGGCGCTCAAGGAGCTCTTATCAATGTTGCTGGTGGCCCTGATATGACTCTTGATGAAGCAAGAAAAGTGGTTGAAGCTGTCTCTGAAAAGCTGGATGACGACGCAAAAATCATCTGGGGAGCCCAGATATATGATGATCTTGCCAAGACAATAAGGGCGATGCTGATAGTAACAGGGGTCAAATCTTCCCAAATCAAGGGAAGCTCAGAATTCTCCTCTGATGCAAGGAAAAAGGACATAGAAAGCGAGCTCGGCATAGAGTTCATTGACTAAAAACGTAAGATTTAAAAAGCAAGACAATTTCTTTTTTTATATATGCAGCTTCTAACTAAGCTTAAAGGTTTTGCTATTGAATGCAAAAGAGTACTCAGGGTTACAAAGAAGCCTACGAACTTCGAGTTCAAGACTATAGTAAAGGTATCTGCACTCGGAATAGTGTTAATAGGCTTAGTAGGGTTCATACTTTACTTAGTTAAGAACCTGATAACAGGATAAAATGGCAGAAGAAAATAAAGAATCACACATATTTGCTTTGAGAACAACAGCAAACAGAGAAGATCAGGTTATGGACTTTGTTACTTCTAATGCTAGCCGAAAAAAGGAGCTAGAGGTCTACGCAGTGATGAGACCTCATGGCATGCGTGGCTACATTTTCATTGAAGCACTTAACAGAATTGATGCAGAACAAGCTGCATTCAAGGTTCCTTATGCTAGAGGCATCCTTCCAAAGGAGATTGCCTATAACGAAATAGAGCACATGCTCGAACCAGCAAAGAAGATTGAGATGGATGTAAGAAAGAGTGACGTTGTTGAGATAATCAGTGGTCCATTCAAGAGAGAACAGGCAAAGATTTCAAGAATAGACAAGTCAAAGGAAGAGCTTGTTGTTGAATTGCTTGAAGCAGCTGTTCCTATTCCAATTACACTTAAACTTGATGCTGTAAAGGTAATAAGAAGAGACTCTGAAGAAGAAACAGATGATGGGGGAGAAGAGAAGACCGATGAAGAAATTGAGGCATCAGGAACCATGAAAATGCCTTCTTCTGGAAAAAAGGAGAAATAACGTAACTTTTATAAACGAATCCGAAATTCCTCATAACACATAACGATCAAAAATGCCTAAACAAACAGTAGAATCACTTATTGAAGGGGGAAAAGCAACAGCAGCACCTCCACTAGGACCAGCACTTGGACCTCTAGGCGTAAACATTGGCCAAGTAGTTGCAGACATAAACAAAAAGACTGCATCATTCAAGGGAATGCAGGTCCCAGTTAAGGTTGTAGTAGATTCTGATACAAAAGAATATGAAATTTCTATTGGTACACCACCAGCAAGTTCATTGATTCTAAAGGAAGCTGGTGTTAAAAAAGGCTCATCAAATCCACTTCAGGACAAGGTTGCAGACCTGAAGATAGAGCAGGTAATCAAGATCGCAAAGATGAAAGAAGACTCCTTACTTGGAAAGGGTATGAAAGAAAAGGTAAAGGAGATAATCGGAACTTGTAATTCTATGGGAATTCTTGTTGAAGGAAAGCCAGCAGTCGAAACAATTGAAGACATTAAAAATGGTTCTTTCGCACAGAAGATAGCAGACGAAAAGACTGAGCTTTCAGCAGCAGAGCTAAAGGAGCTTGAGGTAGAGAAGAAGCGCCTTGCAGAAGAGATTGAACAACGTAGAGAAGAGTTTGTCACAAAGGCAAAGGAACTGATTGAAGGTATGAAGGGCAAGGAAAGAAGCGAAATAAAGGGCAAACTAACTCAAGAAGGAATACCTGCTCAGATAGTAAACGAACTTCTACCTGCTGAAGAAGCAGAGAAACCTGGCGAAGAGAAGAAAGAAGAAGCTGGTAAAGAAGAGCCTGCAAAAGAAGAAAAGAAGAAGTAATTTTTCTATTTTATTCAGTTGTCAAGAACCAGAGGGTTCTTGAGCACACAAGAAATTCCGAAATGAAGCAATGAGATTGCGCAATAGGAATTTCTCAGTGTTTAAATTCAAGAAAATGATAAATCAAGAACTAATCTTTTTTCTTTTTCAGGTTAACAAGCCTTGTAGCATAGCCTGCAATAACATTTCTTGTTTTCTTTGAAGAAGTCTTAAGGAATTTGCTAACTAGCTCTTTGTTCTTATCAAAGTCAGCAGTCATCTCAGTGCCATGTCTATCCATAAGCTGCTGAGTTGTCCTCTTAACTAATTGTGTTTTTATTCTACCCATACTAAAAAGTTGAATTTTGGATTGTTTATAAAGCTTTGTATTTTTTATAACAAAAATTTCACCAAAAATAGAGAGTTTTAAACAAATTCAGTTTTTTATAACAGTAAACATCTAAATTAGAGATATATAAAGCAAATCACAATCTTTATATATAAGTTAATCCATCATAAAACGTTAATGATAAAAGATCGTCGATTCCTCCCACTAGAAGAACATGAGCCTGTTGAGGAGTATGACGATTTTGAAGAAGAACTTGATGTTTCTGAAGACAACGCAAATTATCCGCGAAGAAAAAATTATCTTTACATAGCAAGTTAAATCCAGATACGGTTTCTAAAGCAAGATTTATATAACACTACATCAAAGTATAGTGTATGAACCCTTTAACACTAAAAATAATAGCAGTGGTGATTGTTATTATAGTAATCTTGAATTTCCTTCTGCTGATTTTTCACATGGTAAACGTATTGCAGTTCTGGGTTACAATAATTATTGCAGCAATCTTTGCTTATGTTGCATTACCAAGACTAAGAAAAAAGTAGGTGACTTGAATCGCTGATGAAAAACTGGTTGAATACATCAAAGCGAACCTCGAAAAAGGGGTACCTGAAGATAAGATAAGAGATTCTCTCTTTCACGCAGGATATGATGCAGTATTAGTTGGTCAAGCGATGATTGCAGCTACTGGAAAAAAACCGCATAGTGTTAAAAGCGATGAAAATTCCAGAGAAGGTTTCATCGGCTTTTTATTCAAACATCCATTTCTTGTTGCCCTTGCAGTTCTAGTACCCATTATAATTATTTTGCTGTTTCTGGGACCCGTAGGCCAGCTAATTGCTGTGATAATAACGATTCTTACAATCGATATTGCAATTAATACAGGTGCAGCTTTCTTTATAGAAACAATGTACCCTATTTCAACAGGAAGACCCACAAGTTTCAATAGTTGCATAGGTACGGGCGTGATACTTACCTTTTCAGCGATATTCGGAACAATAGGCCTTGTTATTGCACTTATGATGATAACTGAACTTGATCTCATTAAAGCTATAATTTTTGCAATTGTCCTTAGCATTGCCCGTCTTTTTGTATATTTTTTGATAATATTTATTGCAAGCGCTTTATTTGGAATAGCTACAGGGATAATGGGATAAACAATTCTAAAGAAAATGAAAGCGCGGGGAGGGATTTGAACCCCCGAATAATCGCTCTGCAGGCGATCGCCTTAGGCCACTTGGCTACCCACGCATTTATGATAATACGGACCTGCTGGGATTTTCGTCGATCTTTTTTTGAAAAGATTTGTTTCGAACCCAGGATCTACAGCTTAGAAGGCTGTCGCCTTATCCAAGCTAGGCTACAGGTCCACAAATCAAAAGGAGAAATAGGCAATTTATAAACTTTTGCTATATAAAAGGAAGATTTTTGTAGATTTTGTAATTATAATCAATCCTTCTTGAACATAGGATAATAATCACTCTCAATTATCATACTTGTTGCTTCAATGCGATCAGAACTTATGCCATCAGAACCTAAATATGTTCCAATAACAGTTACTTGCTGTTTATCACCATCAGTAGCTTCATTTTTGAAAGCCTCTTTTGCTGCTCCATAATCTCCTTCAACAGAATTACAATTTAGGATAGATCCCTTTCGTTCTCCTCTTTCAATGGTCACCTTCTTTCTACTATCCCAAGTCTTAATACCCATTACTTCTTGCTCAGTTCCATCTGCAGATACCTCAATTGAAACATAAGGATAACCTTCAACAATCACATGGTCTCCATGATTCATAATTGATTCCTGAAGAAGTTCATCAATAGTAAAATTATAGTGAACCGGATCAGTAGCTTTGCACCCAGAAGTTCCAATAGCAAGAGCGGTTAAACCAACTAAAACTGTCTCTCTAGGATGATCTTTAATTGTATGATATAAACTGTTGATTGCGTTGTACATAATAAGACAGAAAAAATAGTGCCTTTATAAATCTTTCGATTATGTTACTACTGAACAATAAAAAAAATTAATCTTTGCTATAATATCCGCCAGTTTATTGACAAAGTGTCATTGAATTGCTAACCATGCAGTATATTCCTACTGCACCTGCAGAATAAAGAACAGTATTTGCAGCCTTTGGGCTGCCCAGCTTATTCAACAGAGAATATGCACCTGCTAAAAGTAATAGACCCGCTCCCTCACGTACAATAGCGCCTCCATCATTACCAAATTGTTCCATTAGAAATCTTGGAACAGGATTCATCTCACCTTCTGTACCAAATTCCTCTGCACAATAATAGGTTGACATGGTATCGCCGACCCTTGATGCAGCAAAAACACCAAAGGATAGAATTGTATGATCAATCTTGTTTACAACATTATCCAGGGTCTCACTCACTTGCATTTTTACTCCGTTGGACCCTGCCCAAATAGCTTATTAACTGCATCACTCATATCTTGACCCGCATGATTCAACTTATCATATCCTGTTTTAAAAGCGTCTATACCATCATAAGAAGACCAATCACTTGATCTGACCAGTTTGATGCACTCTGCAACAACCGGATCCTTAGAAAATTCATGTAATCTATTAATCAATCCTGTTCTTTCTGTTTCTGCAACTCCAGTCTCATCGTCCTCAAGAGAAAATCGTGCTCTCAGCATGTAATGACTAACAAAATGTTCCATGCTTGCCAGATCTCTTTCTGGGCTCATTATTTATCCACCTGTTCTTTATGTCTGCTGTAGAATGGCCTTAATTTTATGCCATCTATTGCAGTAATCGGAGCATACTGTTCAAAATCTCCCTCACTCGCATCACAACCAAGTAATGCAAATTGTTTGCCATTGACCCTTTTAGAACTATTTATAATTCCAAAATCAAGCCCATTTGACACATTACCAAAATTAACAGCATAAGCATGAATACCCTCCCTTTCACCCTCATTTTGATCACAAAGAACGCCTAATTCAATACGGCCTGCCTTTTGAGGATGAGGAAAACTTAAATACATAATTTTCAAGCCAACAGAACCTGGACTAAAGCGACCCAATCCAAAGTCAAAAGACTTTTCTCCACCATTTAGTTTTACTTCTATTGATGCTGGTCTCAATGTTACACGTCCCAAGGTCTTTTCGAGTTGCATATATTCACCTAGAAAATTGGTAAAGAATAAAAAATTTACTCCATTGGAGCTTTTACGTAGTCCAGTGCAGGGCCTACATTAAGATTGTACATTGCATCAGGCAGTACCTGTTCTAATGTCCTCTCTATTGCAGGCGGTGTTATGTCTTGCTCAACAGACACATTGGGTGTATCAGCTGTAAGAGCAGAACCCCCAAGTATACTAGCAAAACCAAGACCTGCTATTGCTAAACATGCTTTATTGTATCCATCCATTTTTCATTACCTCCCATTATCATAATATAGCTTCTAAGAAAGAACTAGTATTTAAACCTTTCTATTTTGTTACTACTGATAGGTGATAATACTAAGGTAGCCAGGTTTTGGGGTTTTTGAGCTTCTGAGGCAGGTATTTCTCCATTACAAAGTTTAATCCCCACTTTGCAAGAGCTTGCTGCTCTGCTCTGGTCTTCATCTGTATCTGCTGCTTTATTGTCTTCTGCCACTCCTTGTGATGCTGTACAAAAGGATCATTTTTCAATGCATCCCTGCCTCGCTTGATATCTATTTCCTTCATAGGGTGTGTTGGCAGTTTGTAATCTATTATGTCCTGCGCTGTAACTCCTATAAATTGGGCTTTTGGAACGCAGAAGAACTCATTGATATGTGCAGCATTTCCAGATCCAACCTTTAGAGTTCTGTATATGTTAAAATATCCGTAAAAGTCTGAGTCGCAGAACACGTAAACAGGCAGCTTCTTATCATCAGAAAGCCTTCGAATAAATCTTCTGCATGCTCTTGTTGGAACGCCTCCCATTGCAATCAGTATGCAATTGGATTTTTTCCAGTAATTGTGCTTAACAAGTCTTTGGAACATACCCGCTGTTTCTATTGCAAGTATGAACTTTGCATTTGTCTCAAATTTCAAGTGTTCTACTGAGATTGGGATTGAATATGCTCCTGTTCCCATCTTTGTACAGTCAATCTTTATTACCTTTCCAGTGTCAGGATCCTTGTCAACAACTATCAGCTTTCCTGCAATATCCCCGCCTTTTTCTTCGGGTATGAAACCAAGCTGTTCCCTGTTGACCATCATCATTGCTTCGATGTCATCCATCACAGTGTCTGATTCTGGCTGCTCTTTAAAGCGGGCTTCAGCCCAGTTCTTTGAAACATAGTATGCTTCTCTCTTTGTTGCCATATCATCCTTTTCAACAATGTCTTTTGACAAAGACATCATTCTTAGTGTCTGTGCAAATGTCTTTGCTGTTGAAGCAGTCAGTGTTCTGCTCTTCATCTTTCCAATCATTTCAAAGAAGCCTTCTTTAGGATCATACTTTACATTATTGAGAGATCTAAGAGGCATCTCGAGCTTTGGCTGTTTTTTCTTCAGCACGCTCTTATAGATCTCATTTGCTTTTTCCTTTATCTCCTTCAGTACTTTTGTCATCTTGTTTTCCTTTTACATCACGCGCAAGCTCTTCATCGAACTCCTTGTTTTTAGCAGGATCAAACTTCATATCAGCTACTTCGCCTCTGTGCTGTTCAAGGAGTTCCTTGAGCAACTTATCAACCTTTGCTTTGTCAAAGTCTTTTGCTCCGACAAGTTCTTTCAAAGCCTCACTGATATGTGGGATATATGTTTCAATATAACTTCTTTTCTTTAGTTCATCACTTACTCTTTTTTTCTTGTTTATGTACATAGAGAGTTTTCTTCCGCATTCCTGCAATGCAAGCCGAATCTCTTTCATTATCTCAGGATAGTGTGCTAAAGCCTCTTTTGCTTCTGAAGTGAATGGCACCCATACTGATGCCATGTGTACTAAAACCACAATTGGCCCTATAGGAACTGAACGGCTGCTCTGCTGCAGACCATACTGTCTCCAGTTTGTCTTGCAGATTGCCTCTGATATTGCGCACGCTCCTTGTTGGTAAAGAAGTGGAACACGATTAGCAAATCTCAGAACTCCTGCTGATTTATCTCCTGGCAGTGTTCCTCCATATGCAATTCCTGCTTCTATTACAAATGGATTTCCTCTGTATACTGCAGGCGGCCTTGTTGATGAACAGTAAAACTCTGCATTAATTTCCTTCTTCAGCCCTTTTTCAACAGCTGCTTCTCCTATTGGAGATATGCAGTTTGTTGGAGGCGCAATCAATTTTGTATTTTTTATCCCAGCCATCAGCTGTTCTGCCTGCTGTCTGCTTATGCTCTTTGGCTTTGTAGTAGGAAGCAAAGAAGAATTCTCGCAAATATCCTTTGCAGTTCCTGCTCCAACTCTTGAGAATTCTGAAGTTAAAAAGGCCTGCAGTGTCCTTGATTCTGTATTCATAAGCATCCTTATCATAAATCCAAGCTCAACACCATATGGGTGCGGCTTGATCTCAACTGGATGTGGTGGAAGCTCTTCTGATACTCTTGAAAATACGAACTGTTCTGCCTTTGGATTGGTGTAAATAATCGTAGCATGAGGATTAATGATTGCAGTCTCTTTTATGTATTCATCAATTGACTGCACGCCTTTGAGATAAGCAGCTTCCATGTCCATCTCAACCATTGTTCCTCTTTCTTTATTCCATTCAACTGTTGATTCTTTTACTATCTCTGGCTTGTTTTTCTGTGTATCAATATGAAGCTCGTAGTAATGTGCAGGCTCTGTTGGTGATATTCTTGAAGTAATCCTTGCAGGTCTTCCTGTTGTAAGTTGTGCATACAGCACTGCTGCAGAGATTCCGATTCCCTGTTGACCTCTTGTTTGCGATAGCTTGTGGAATTTGCTTCCATAGAGCAGCTTTGCAAAGGTCTTTGGGACCTGTGTTTTTAGAATTCCTGGACCATTGTCCTCAACAGTTATTCTGAAGCGGTCTTCACTCAGCTCAAGAACCTCTATAGTTATCTCTGGGAGTATTCTTGCCTCTTCGCAGGCATCTAATGAATTGTCAACTGCCTCTTTGATTGTTGTAAGAAGTGCTTTTCTTTTGTTGTCAAATCCTAAAAGGTGTCTGTTTTTTTCGAAGAACTCAGCGATTGAAATGTCTCGCTGCTTCTTTGCCATCTCGTGTGCTTTTGATTCACTCATTAATACCCATTGCTCTCTTTTTTATATCTCTTCTTTTTTGTTCAAGCCATCTATAAACAGATGAATGCGGACTTCCGCTGATAATTGACTGTACAGCCCGCTTTGCAATCACAACGTTCTCTGACTCGCCGATTATGCCTATTGTTTTTCCGTAAACGCAGATATATGTTTCTGTAAGCTCTTCCATGAGCTTTCTGCATTTGCCTTCTGAACCAATAAGCCTTCCTTTCAGCCTTATGAAGTGGTTCTTGTTCTTGGTAAGATCTCCAAGGTTTATCTGTTCAAAAACATAATCTCCTTTTAGCAAAAGCTGCGCAACCTCTGGATTAAATCCGCGGCCAACAGCAGTTACAAGCTCCATGCCTGTGTAAAGACCTAAGGCATCCTCTCCTGTAAGGATAACATCTCCTTCATTGGAGTCAACCTGAATCTTAGTCTTTGTTGCCTTTTCAAGCTTCTGCTTAATTTCTCCTTTCTTACCAATGAGTACAGCCACTCTTTCCTTTGGTATCTTGATTTCGTATGAATATTCTGTCATGCTTTGGAGAAAAGCCGAGCTGTTTTTAAAGTTTGCTGAAAAAGAGGTTGCTTTTAAAGTTTTCTATGGTATAAACAAAGGTTTAAATAGCTATATTCTCAAGAACACTCTATGAAAGAGGTTAAGATAGGTATATTCATAATTCTCGCATTATTCTTGACAAGCACAGTATACGCTACAGAATATTACGTCTCAACATCAGGCAGTGATACTTACTCTGGAACAAAGGAAAGACCCTGGCGGCACATAGACTATGCAGTAGACCATGTCTCTGCAGGAGATACTGTTTATGTTCGTGGTGGTGTTTACAAAGAGAGGGTAACGATTTCTTGTGATGGAACTGCAAATAATTACATTACAATTAAGAACTATCAGAATGAGGCTCCTATTATTGATGGAGAAGGCCGGACAGATACTGGCTGGTGGGGTTTGGTTGATTTTCGAGGAGCCACTTATGTAGTGTTCCAGGGTTTTGAAATAAGAAATTATCATCATCATCGCTTTAATAATGGAATAATGGTAGCTGGCAGGACTTTTGTAGATAATGGACAGGGTAAATATGTGGCACAAGACTCTTCATCTCATATTGAGATAAGGGATTGTGTAGTTCATGGGACAGGATCATCTGGCATTGCTATTGGGATGGAAGGGGATTATAATGCTTTAGTGGAGCATATCTTAGTTGATGGGTGTGAGATATATGACACTAATTACTTCATCAGCCAGGAGTCTTTGAGCATAGTTCATTGCAATTACTGCGAAATATCAAATCTTCATATGCATGATGTTCATAAAGAAGGGCTTGATATTAAGGGAATATGTTCACACATTTCAGTACATGATTCTCATTTACATCACATTCCTGGAGCTGGAATTTATCTTGGAATGGCAGGACAAGGCGATAAGCTCAATGAACATATTGAGATTTACAACAACAATATCCACCATATTCAGCCAGATTGTTTCCATGATTGCGAGCGATGGTGGGGCTATACAATGTCCTCTGCAATTTTCTTCAACATGGAAGGGCAAGGCGGAACATTGAGGAATATCGATGTCTACAACAACATCTTGGGATATGAGTGTTCTGATGGAGGCATTCGTTTTACTGTTCAACCAAGTGGAGACCCTGTTGTAGTTTCAGATATCAACATTTACAACAATGTGATTAATGAAGGGATGGCTTACAAAGAATATGATGATGATAGAAATGTTGGCCCACAAAGTAGCCTATTGATGAATCAAAAATATGAGCCATATTATGAGAATGTCAAGATATTTAACAACATACTGTGGGGGCAGACTCCTGATAATATGATTAAGGTGACTGGTGGCCTTGATGAGTTTGAATTTTCTCACAATCTTTTCCAACAACAAGAGAGTTCATGGAACCCGCACATAACTGCAGATCCAAAATTTGTAGGTGGTGACTGGACTAAAGCAAGCAGTTACAGGCTCAAGTCAGATTCTCCTGCAAGAAATGCTGGTACTTCAGCTCTTGCATCGAGTACAGACTTTGATGGAAAGCAGCGTGACTCTTCTCCGGACATAGGAGCTTTTGAATATGCAGGCAGCACACCGCCACCCGATCCAGTAGAAGATGTTTATTATGTTTCTACTAATGGAAATGATAATAATCCAGGAACAAAAGAGCGGCCATGGAAAACAATCAATAAAGCAGCCAACACACTAAAAGCAGGAGACACTGCATACATCAGAGGCGGAACGTACTATCCAACTTCTGCCATAAGATTCAGAACTTCTGGTACTGAAAGTAAACCGATAACTTTTTCAGGATACCAAAATGAAAGAGTTATTATTGACGGATCTAATGCTCCCAAAGATCAGGTTGACGGTAAGGGGCTATTGATGGTTATGGCCCAGTGGTTGGTCTTTGAAAATTTTGAAGTAACAAAATCTAAATCACAAGGAATCCGCTTACATGCTGGTTGGAGTGCTGTTGATTCTAACAATAATATTATACGTAATGTTAAGTCTTATTATAATGAGGGTAGCGGTATCATGTGTACTGGTTACTCAAATCAATTTCTTGATATTGTAGCCCATCATAACTCTGATGTCAATGATCCTAGATTTGAGGGAGAGAATGCCGATGGAATATCATTGGACTCAGGTGGAAAAAATATTGTTCGTAACTGTGTATTATATGAGAACTCAGACGACGGAATTGATACGTGGACATCAACTGGGAATATAATTGAAGATTGTATTGCTTACGGCAATCATGGGTACGGTCCTAGAGGAGATGGTGTCGGGTTTAAGTTAGGAAAAAAAGGCGGTAACACTGTAAGAAGATGCATTGCTTATAATAATAGATATGGATTTGGTAACAATGGCGGTGTCAATAATATTATAGATCACTGTACAGCATATAATAATGATAAATATCCTTTTGCGCATGAGTATTACTGGACTGATAATTTAAATACTCCAGAAACAAACACATATAGCAACAATATCGGTGATAGTCGTATATATAACACTCACCCAGAAAAATTAATACAGCATAACAATAATTGGAATCTTGAAATAACTGACCCGAAATTCAAAAGTACAGATCCTAATTCGCCAGACTTTCTTAGATTAAGAGAAGACAGTCCATGCAGAGGTGCTGCTTCAGATGGAAGTGACATTGGTGCTTTTCAATATACTGGCAGCGAACCGCAACCTGAATTTCAGCCTGAAGATATCAACCAGGACAACAAGATTGATATCCTTGATTTAATCATGATTGGTCAACGCATGGGACACACAGGAAGCAATGGCTGGATAAGAGAAGATGTCATAAAAGACGGAAAAATCGACATTCTTGACATGATAAGTGTTGCACAACACCAAAGTATATAAAGCAGAATAAAACACTTCTTCTCATGAATATAGCAATCATAGTTTCAAAAAAGGATGAAGCAGGGATGAATATCAGAGATTCTTTGCTAGCATATGATTTCAAGGAAGAAAATGGATTTCATAGCTTAGGAAATATAAAACTCTACACAGTAGAAAAAGAATCCATCTACTGCGAAGACATTGACAAAGAAATAGATGCAGACCTCTTTATCTTTGCAACAAAGCATGAAAGCGCATCAAAGGTTAATTCTCTAAGTGTTCATAGCCCTGGTAATTGGGGTGAAGCAAAGTATGGTGGAAAAGAAAAGCAGCTGTGCATTGCCCCTGAATTCCATCTTAAAGCTGCACTAAAAAAGCTTGAAGAACTAAATAACCTAAACTATGATGTTGTTCAGGAATGCACTCATCACGGACCATTCCTAGAAAAACCTTGCATGTTTATTGAGATTGGAAGCAGTTTAGAGCAGTGGAAGGACAAAAAAGCAGCTGACATCATTGCAAAAACAATAATGGAAACATTAACAAAAGAACAGGAAGGGTGCAAGGTTGCAATTGGCATTGGCGGCTTGCATCACACTCCAAACTTCAAGAAAATAATCCTCGATTCTGACATTGCAATAGGACATATTTGCCCAAAGTACCTCCTTGAGGAACTAAGCAAAGAGCTCATCGAACAAGCAGTAGAAAAAAGCACAAAAAAAGCAGAGCTTGCTATTCTTGACTGGAAAGGTCTCAGTACATACAAACAAAAGGTGACCAGCCTCCTAGAAGAGCTGAATATACCCTATAAAAAGGTAAATGAGATTAAACAAAAAATTTATAAGCAGAGTTAAATGAGAGAAAAGTGAGGGGCACTATGCATTTTGATTTCATAACCGCGTTTATTACAACCAGATGTAATATGAAGTGTAGAACTTGTTTCTATCGCAATAGCCTTAACAAGTCTAAGGATCTTTCGCTTGAGCAGTGGAAAGGCATATCAAAAAAGATTAGCTGCAATATGCTGCTGTTAAGCGGAGGCGAGCCTTTTGCAAGGAAGGACATTGCAGAGCTATCCCTCCTTTTCAAGCCTAAACAGGTGATTATACCAACAAACGGGACAATGGTCAACTTTGATGCTGTTGAATGCTTGTGCAAGAACATTCCCAGGGTTTCAATTTCTGTTAGTTTAGATGGTGTTGGTGAGGTTCATGAAAATATTCGCGGCATTAAGTGCTGGGACCGTATTGTCAAAACAGTAGAAGAGCTTGTTAGGCTGAAGAAAAAGCATAAGAATCTTGAGGTCATTGCTACAACAACTATTAATTCAATTAATCAGGACAAGTTCAAACCATTATTTTTCTTTGTAAGGAATAGCGGCTTTGACAGGCACTTCTTTGAGGTCATAAGGGAGTTTGAGTGGAACAAGGACATAAGCACAATGAAGAACCTGGAAGCAGTGCACAAGCAGATACTCAACTATTATGCCACAGGTAATAATTGGCTTGAAACAGCGGGCTATGAACGCTTCTACAATCTACAGAGAGATGTTATGAAAGGGAAAAAATGGAAATTTTTGTGCCAGGCAGGAAAAGAATTTGCTATTATTGATGCAAACGGCGACATGAAACTCTGTGAGTTCCTGCCTACAGTTGGCAATCTGCTTAAGTCAACACCTGAGGAAATTATGAAGGACAAAGAAGCACAAAAGCAGCTGGCCATGATGAGAAGGCATGAGTGCGACTGCACTCACTGTGTTGCCATGGGACGAAGCATGAAGAGCAACAGGTGGATTCAATATCTAAAAAGCGGGATGTACTATGGACTTAAGCATTATTCTTCCAACATACAAAAACCAGCAAAAACTAGATAGAACATTAAAGGAGCTGGAGAATTCTTCTGATCTTATCAAAGAAATAATAATAGTTGATGATGGCTCTGATCCGGCTGTCAAGCTGAAAAAAGTAAAAATAAAGACAAAGCTTGTCAGGCAAAAAAACAGCGGCCCTGCAAGGGCAAGAAACAGAGGCGTTGCAGAAAGTAGCGGAAAGATTATCATGTTTATTGGTGATGATATTCTTATCAGCAGAAAGGTGATTGAAGAGCACCTTGCTGAACATGCCAAGATACCTAATCTTGCATTGATGTCACCGCAAAAATACACTACAAAGAGCATATTCAATGATTTTACTATTGATTATAAGAGCGACCGCAAGCTTAGAGGGAAAAAAGGTCTGCCTCATGAACAGTTCTGCACAGCGTGCGTTTCAATTAAGAGAAATATCTTCAAAAAGTTTGACGAGCGCTTCAGGAGTGCCTGCCTGGAAGATACAGAGCTTGGCTACAGGCTCAAAGAAATGAATCTGGGCCTGGGAACTGAATATGTTTATCATGACCATTATTACGATGAGGCTGCTTTCAGGCGCAGACAAGAAAATTATGGTTATCATTTTACGCAGATATGGCCAGCGCCTAGCCTTATAAACGCAAAAGCCACTGTTTTCAAGATGATTGTTCCTGTTTTTAGGCTGCTTGGATTAAAGAACTGGATTTATGTCAGTATGCTCTCAACAATAATGTTCAACAAGGGCCTGCAAAGGCGAAAAAAAGAGCTAAAACAAAACCTTTAAATAGTTGTCATTAAAGCCTAGCAAATATAAACTGGGAGGTGTGGGTAATGAATTGGGAAGAAGGTGACGAAGACGCCGGCGGAGAAGGCGATGTCAGCGAAGATAAAAACGATGATGATGATTGGTAATTTCATGTAGTTCTTTTCTTCTTTTTTATTAATTTTTAATAAACGCAAAGCTTTTATACAGTTTTCTTTTCCTTAGTTTTATGATTAAACGAATACTTATCAGCGCAGGTAGAAAGTTCTTCTACCGTGGGCAGGATTTGCATACTCAGTATGGATATATCAAGAAAGAGCAGATTGAGAAGGCAAAGGATGGTGACATCTTAGAATCCAATACTGGGAAGAAGTTTTTTGTAGTAACACCTTCATTTATTGATGTTTACAGGAAAATCAAGCGTTCTCCGCAGATAATCCCTGCAAAGGACATTGGCAGCATACTGACAGAGACTGGCATAAATAACAAGAGCAAGGTAATAGACTCTGGAACTGGTAGTGGCGCGCTAGCTTGTTTCCTTGCGAATATTGCAAAAGAAGTAACAACCTATGAGCTTAGAGAGGATTTTGCAAAGGTTGCGCAGAAAAACATAGAGCTTTTAGGATTAAAGAATATCAAGATTAAGAATAAGGACATATACCTTGGCATTGATGAGTCAAACGTCGATCTAATCTGCTTTGACCTTCCAGAGCCGTGGAAAGCAATTGCCTCTGCTGAAAAAGCATTAAAAGTTGGCGGATTCATTGTTTCTTATTCTCCTACAACACCGCAGGTGGCTGATTTTGTTAATGAGATGAACAAGAACGAAAAGTTCATGCACATCAAAACAATAGAGATTATGGAAAGAGAGTGGGAAGTGAATGAACGAAAAGTAAGACCAAAATCAGCATCAATAGGTCATTCAGGTTTTCTTACATTTTTTAGAAGAATCAGTTAATATCCTTTCTTACTATCTCTGCAGGATGAGTTGTCTTGTTAGGCCAGATCTTTCTTCCTGGGAATATTGTTGTATGTATGCCCAGGCTTACATTATCTCCAACTATTGTTCCAAGTTTTCTTCTGCCAGTATGAATCAGCTTTCCATTGACAGTTGACTTAACATCCTCTTTGTCGTGCCTTAGATTCGCAACAACTGTTCCTGCTCCAAAATTCACATTCTCTCCTATTACAGAATCTCCGATATAAGTAAGATGACCAATGCATGTGTTATCCATGATTACTGAGTTTTTCACTTCAACGCCATTTCCAACTCTGCAGTTGTTTCCAATGGTTGTTGATGCGCGAATAAAACAGTTTGGTCCTATTGTGCAGTTTTCTCCTATTATAACCGGCCCTTCAATGTATGCTCCGGATTTAATGATTGTGTTCTTTCCAACAACAACAGCCCCTTTCAGCGTAGTATTCTTCTCTACTTTGCCTCTTATATGATTTTTTATTCCCTTGAGAAGCGCCTCGTTTGCATCCAGTAAAGACCAGGGATGTGTTATTGGTATCCATGTCTGTGATTTCTCTACTGCAATCCTTTCTTGTTTTGCCAGAAGATTAACAGCGTCTGTTAGCTCGTATTCTCCGCGAACTGACTTCTTCAGGCCTTTGATTATGCTGAATATCTCTTTTCCAAGAACATAGCAGCCTGTATTTGCCAGATTGGACTCAGAACCCTTTGGCTTTTCTGTTATTTTCAGAACGTGGTTGTTCACACTTACAATTCCGAAGCTCTCTGGATTGGTTACCTTTCTTGTAAGAACACAATATTTGTGCTTTATGCATTTCTTCAGGTCATTTCTGCTGTAAAGGTCATCGCCGTTCAGCACAATAAAGCGTTCCTTTGCAATGCTCTCTGCCTGCAACAAAGCATTGGCTGTTCCAAGTGGTTTTGCCTGCTTAACAAACTTGACATTATACTTTGTTATTAAATCCCCCCTAAACCCAGAAATAACAATTACCTCGCTTGCAATGCCCTTTAGCTGAGCGAGGTTGTGCTCAAGTATTGTTCTATTAGCCACTTTCAGAAGCGGCTTTGGCTTGTTTACAGTTAGTGGAAGAGTCCTGGTGGACTTTCCACCTGCAAAGATTATTGCTTGCATCTTATTTTTTAGGTACCTTTTCCCAGTCTTCTAGGAATTTCTTCAGACCAGAGTCAGTCAGCGGATGCTTTGACATCTGTTCTAGCACGCTGAAAGGTATTGTTGCAACATCTGCGCCTATTTCTGCTGAAATAACTACATGCATAGGGCTTCTTATGCTTGCAACAAGTATCTCTGTCTTGAAGCCATAATTGTCATAGATCTCTTTTATCGATCCAATCAGTTCCATTCCTTCTTGGCCAATATCATCAAGCCTTCCTACAAATGGGCTTACGTATGTTGCTCCGGCTTTTGCAGCCATCAGAGCCTGGTTTGAAGAGAAAAGAAGTGTGCAATTTGTCTTTATGCCTTCTTTTGAAAGTGTCTTGATTGCCTTTAGACCGTCAAGAGTCATTGGAATCTTGATAACAACATTCTTGTTTATCTTTGCAAGCTCTCTTGCTTCGCTGATCATTCCTTCTGCATCGACACTTAATACCTCTAGGCTTATAGGTCCGTCAACAACCGCACAGATCTCATCTGCTACTGTCTTGAAGTCCTTGCCAGTCTTGGCAACAAGGCTTGGGTTGGTTGTTACACCATCTATTAGACCCATGTCGTTTGCTTTCTTTATTTCCTCAATATCTGCTGTGTCCAAAAAAAATTTCATTTTATTAGCACCCCCTAATGCAAAAATTATGGATTATGATGATATTAAAAAGGTTTCTATAAATTCATTTGAATTTATAGGAACACAAAAGCTTTCGCTTTTGTAGTTTTCATTTCACTGTCACGCTTTTGGCCAGATTCCTTGGTTTGTCTGGATCTCTACCAAGAAGCATTGCAAGGTGATATGCCAAAAGCTGAACAGGAACCAGGTTGACAATTGGTGATGCATCCCCTGCATCAGGCACCTTTATCCAGTAATCGAATATTTCGTTGTTCTCAGGAGATATACCTATTATGTAGCCTCCTCTGGCTTTTATCTCTATTGCATTGCTCAGCATATCCTTTTTTGTCTCGTCATTTGGAACAAGTGCTATGCACGGCGTCCCCTCGCTAATAAGTGCAATAGGTCCATGCTTTAGCTCTCCTCCTGCAAATCCCTGTGCATTGATATAGCTTACTTCCTGTATCTTTATTGCTGACTCCAGTGCCATTGGATAGTTCAAAGCTCTGCCAATTATGAACATGTCATTGCGCTTGTATACCTTTTGTGCAAGCTTCTTTATGTAGCCCTCATAACGAGGGTTAAGCATGTCGTTTACTGAGGATGCTGCATTCATCAGCACTCTCTTTCCTTCTTTCAGCTTGCCTACAGATGCATACGCAAGCAGCATTACAACAGCCATCTGCGCAGTTGTTGCTTTTGTTGATGCAACAGCCTGCTCAACACCTGCGTTAATCATAAGATAGTCATCAGAGCACCTCATCATTGAGCTGCCGAATACATTGAGTAAAGAAACAATCTTTACATTCTCTTTTTTTGCTGCCTCTATTGCCTCGAGAACATCTGCTGTCTCTCCGCTCTGGGAAATTGTTATCATTAATGTTTTGTCTGTCAAAAAGTGATGATAATTAGGAAACTCTGATGCAAAGCATGCGTTAACGTGCTTGTGCGCAATCTTTGAGAAGAAATACTCTGAAGCAAGGCAGACCTTCCCTGCTGTTCCGCAGCCAACAAAGAATGTTCCTTTTGCTTTGTTTATCTCATCTGCAATCTTCATGATCTTGTCTTCTGGCTGGTTAATGGCCTTAATCAGTGTCTCTTTTTGCTCCATGATCTCTTTTATCAGGAAGTGCTCATAGCCCTTTTTCTCTGCCTGCTCTGCTTCCCAGTCAATCTCAATAACCCTTTTCTTTATCTCTTCGCCTGTGTCAACCCTGTAGAATGTTGGCTTCTTGTTTATCACAACCATTTCGCCGTCATCAATATACATGACCTTGTTTGTGTGCTTTAGGAATGCAGGAACATCAGATGCAATAAAGTAGCCATCATCAGCTACCCCAACAATCAAAGGAGAACCCTTTCTTACAGCAATTATCTCATCAGAATCAACATTCATAGCAACAACAGCAGACCTTCCGTCAATCTTCTTTACAGCTTTTCTCAGTGCATCCTTTAATCCAAGCTTTATGTTCTCTTCTATTAAGTGTGGAAGAACCTCTGTATCACTCTCAGAAACAAATGTATGTCCTTTTAGCTTCTTTTTCAGCTCCTGATAGTTCTCAATTATGCCGTTATGAACAACAGCTATCTTTTTTTCACAATCAAGATGAGGATGAGCATTCTTTATTGTTACACCACCGTGTGTTGCCCAGCGAGTATGACCCATTCCCATGCTGCTCTTCTTAAGCCCTACCTCTTTCTTAGAAACAAGCCCTATTTTGCCTGTCTTCTTTGCTACATTAAGCGTAGAATTATCCTTAACAGCAATACCCCACGAATCATATCCCCTGTATTCCAGCTTCTTCAAGCCTTCCAGGATAAAGTCTACAGCATCATTCTTCCCCTTGTAAGCAATTATTCCGCACATACACCCCATATTAGAAGGCTAGTATTTAAAGATTATTAAAAAAATAGTAATACCGTTATAAATTAATTTATAATACAGACGCTTTGTGAGACAAACATTAAAAACAGATAATTAACCCCACACCCAATGGTACCTGAAACCATAACAGCAACAGTCATTGATTTTGGAATAACAAATCCGAATGATCTGTTTGTAAAGGGACCAGGAAAAGAAGAGTTCTATTTTATTAGCGAGCCAATATTAAGGGCTGAAAGAGGCTATTATGAACAAATTCGCAATGCATTTGAAAAAGGAGAACCAGTGCAAATCGAAATAATGCCTACAGAAAAAAGAGAGGCAGAGCTTGTCTTGCCATTTGATCTTGAAGTAGAGACTATGGGAAAGTATGACTTTTTTGACACAGTTGATGCCAAACTTGTTCCTGCTGATTTGTTCTCAATCATTCACCCGCTTAAGGAAGCTCAGATCAACAGATTTCATAAAAACAATAGTCCTTCCTATGAGCAGGCAATGAAGGGTCTCGAAGAAGGGAAAGCGCAGCAAAGACTGGAGGGAGACAGGATTGCAAGAGAGATTGTTCGTGCAGTGATGGGTATTGATAATTCAGCAACAATAGAGGGCAAAAACGGCTATTCCACCATTATAGTCGGGCACCCTAGAGTGATTTTTCCTGCGATTAGAGATTCAGATATTCTAGATGTGGCCATTGCTCTCAAGGATGAAGACGGGCTGCTGGATGGGTTTGCTGAGATGGACTGGTGCCTCCAAACTGAGCAGGTTTTGTATGGACCAGATGAAAATAGTGCTGCCCTGCACAAAATAAGATTTGAACCAAACCAGCAGCTGAGAGAAACACTGCAGGATATGCTGGAGCCTTTCAACGCAGAAAGGCCGATATTCAGAACAGAACTAGGTGTTATTCCTTATTCTCCATAAAATAAGAGCATCACAAACACACTAACAAAAACCTAATAAACCCTAACAGCTTCTACATTTTCATGGCAAAGAAAGAGATACGCATTCTGGGGATAGATGATGCTCCGTTTGACAAGTTTAAGGACAAGAAGACGCTCATAGTAGGAACCTTTTTTCGCGGAGGAAGCTTCCTGGATGGTGTTCTTTCATCACCAGTCACTATTGATGGAACAGATTCTACAAATAAAATCATTAAAATGGTTAAAAAATGCCGCTTCTATCCGCAACTGCAGGCTATAATGCTGGATGGCATTGCAGTTGGAGGCTTCAACATAATCGATGTGCAGCGTTTAAACAAGACAACAAAGATTCCTGTGATAGTAGTTGTAAGACATGCTCCTGATTTGGACAGAATAAAAAAGGTTCTCATAAAGTTGGGAAAAAAGAGCAGGATAAAGCTTATAGAACGAGCAGGAAAGATAAAAAAAATCAATAATGTCTATGTTCAGCTGACAGGAATTGATGAAAAAAAGGCAAAAGCATTCCTTGATGTTGCTTGTACACGGTCATTCCTTCCAGAGCCTGTAAGAACCGCCCACATTATCGCTTCTGGAGTCACATATGGTGAAAGCAGGGGCAAGCCATAGACGGAATTTCTGAAGAATTCTCAAGTTTTTGATTAGCTTAAAAAATTATTCCGAGAGAAAAAAACAAACTGCAAAAAAGATGAAAATGATCCGGAAATTGTTGGCTCGATTTAATTAAGACGTTCCTTTCTTTATTTTATGAGGTGATTCAAATGAAATTTCTTGCAACAACCCTTATTTTCCTGCTTTGCATAACAACTGCAGCAGCAGACAACATTGTAATATCACAGGTAATCTACGACCCAGTCAACACAGACAGCGGGGGAGAGGCTGTACAGCTATATAATCCAACAGAGAATAGCATAGACATAAGTGGGTGGATTATTGCAACAGAGACATCAGCAACAGATGCAACTATACCTGAAAGCACAATTCTTTCCCCAGGAAGTTATTACCTTATAGCAGACACTGGATGGTCAGAAGATAAAGACAATCCAAACTGGCCTGATGCTAATCATGAAGAAGCCCTTACTCTTTCAAATACAGACGCAGGAGTTGCAGTTATTAATGGAACAACAATAGATGCAGTTGGCTGGGGTGATGCTTCAGGAATAGAATCTGGTTTATACGAAGGAACACCTGCAGCATATGCCTTAGAAGGCCAGGCATTAGTAAGAGATGGAGACACTGACAATAACATCGCAGATTTTACAAATGCAAGCCCATTATTCCAACAAAGCATACAGAGTGATAATGAAATAATAATCAATGCAATAATCACATCTTCTGCGCCAATAATAGAAGAAATAAGCATAACAGATGATGATGAAACATCTGACGGGATTCAAATAAGCCCAGTCCCTGGCCAAAACAAAACAGTAAATATCCAGGCAACAATATCAGATACAAATGGTTATGATGACATAACAGCTGTTGTTGTGGAGGTTGACTCAACAGAATATGCACTAAGCATGGTTGAATCAATAAACCCCACAACAGCAACCTATGAAGGCTCATTTGAAATGAATTGCTATGATGCAGCAGGAACCTATACCATTCAATTGACAGCAGAAGATACTGGTAGTTCAACAAGCGCATCCCGACAATTTGAATACCTCAGCTTGATATCAATAGAGCTTGACACAGGAACCTTAGCGTTTGCAGCAACCCCTGGCAGCTCTGCAGAAGTAATAGGAGATTTGAATACAGGCACATCCGATAGTGCAACAATACACAACACAGGAAATTCTGTTATTGACATAACAATAGCAGGAACAGACCTCTCAACAGAAAGCAGGACAATTGATGTAAGCAGCATGCAATACACATTTTCTGGAACTGACTACACAAACGCACTGGCAGGACAGCTCTCTTCTGCAGGTGAAACAAAAAATGTGAATCTTCAGCCAGGAACGCTAAAAGAGCTTACATTCAAGCTTAATGTTCCAACAGCAACCATGCCAGGAAACTACACAGGCAGTGTCTTGTTAACAGCTGTTTCACCATGAAACCATTATTAATTTTTATTTTTGTATTAATTCTTTCAGAAACAGCTTGCGCTCAGGGCATTGGTGTCTCTCCAAACAGTGTAGACTTCCAGATAACAGAGAGATTTGATAAAAAGCAGATTATCATCTATAATCCTAACCATGAAAACACCAGCTTTAACATTAGTGCCAGCGATTGGTTCCATTTCAGCGAACAAAACGGGGAAATAGCTGCAGAGAGCAGCAAGAAGATCATTGTAAAAGCAAAACCTCCTTCTAGTACAAGAAATGGTGATTACACAGAAAGCATACACATCAATTTTTTCACACCAAATGATAAGTTATCAATTCAGCTAGGCACTGCAGTAAAAGCAGCAATAACAATCACAAGAAGCAAAATCTCAGGACCTTTAATCAGTTTAACAATAATCATCGCAGGACTTGCTATATACAGACTTGTGCACTAACCATAATACAACTTGCTCTTTTCTTTCTGTTCTCGGTCCATTCTTGAGCCAGTCTTGTTTATTCTTGGTCTTCTGCTCTCCTGATCCCTTCTTAGTGTTATGCCAAGGTCTGTAAGAAAATTATTCATTCCTGCTTCCATTGTAAAAGGCCCTTTTACCTCACCCTTTACAGCTGGCTTTCCAGAAAATACAGTTAAATTATCAGAAAGATAGTCAATAAACAGTAAATCGTGGTCAACAACAAGAATGCTTTTCCCAGATATCTCTGCTCTCTCTTTTATAACCTTTGAAACATTTAATCTCTGCTCAACATCGAGGTATGCAGATGGCTCGTCAAGAAGGAATAACTCAGCATCCCTTGAAAGGCACAAAGCAACCATAACTCTTTGAAGTTCTCCGCCAGAAAGCTCGTTAAGCTTCTTCATCATCAATGGCTTGATATCAAGAGGCCTTATCAGCTGCACCTCATGCTTTTGTATTGCTTCTTTCAGCACAGCAGCAACAAGTTCTTCAGAATCTGCATTGATGTACTGCGGCTTGTAAGCAACCTTTATTTTCTCATCAATCTCTCCTTTGTCCTGCTTAAGTTCTCCTGCAAGTATCTTTACAAAGCTTGTTTTTCCTATGCCGTTTGCTCCAAGGACTCCAACAACATTGTGTTTGTACAATGAACCTTCTTTTGCAGTCAAATTGAACTTGCCAAGCTTTTTCTCAACATTCTTCCATGAAACAATTGATTGAAGCTGCTTGTTGTCAACAGGCGGCTTTGAAAGGAACTTTATCTCATAAGGCCTGAATCTTAC
The DNA here is from genome assembly GCA_024206195.1 of bacterium. The sequence goes on from JAAGZO010000794.1 coordinate 31,106, forward strand.
GTTCTCATCCTTTAGGAATCCGGAAAGATAGACATTTATGCCTGCTCTTGTTGTTTTTGGCATACTTGAGATTCCATAGCAACTTTCTTGTCCATACATCAAGTGTATCAAGTCAGTCATGTAATCAAGAATTATTAAGTCGTGCTCAACAACCAGTACAGCTGTCTTTTCATCAGCAAGTTTCCTTATGAACCTGCTTACTTTTATACGCTGCTTTATATCAAGATAAGATGAAGGCTCGTCAAAGACATACAGGTTTGCTTTTTTCAGCACACATGCTGCAATTGCAACCCTTTGCAGTTCTCCGCCAGAAACCTCATTAACTTTAGTATCAAGGACCTCTTCTATCTCAAGCTCCTTTACAATCTTCTTTAATTGCTTCTTTTCATCAACCTTTTCAAGCAATTCTTTGACAGTTCCCTTGTATTTCCTGGGTATCAAATCAACTGCCTGCGGCTTATATGAGATCTTGATTTCCTTGTTCAGTACCTTTTCAAAGAATATCTGTGCTTCACTGCCTTTGAAATATTCAATCAGCTCTTTTGCATTTGATTCTTTGTCTGGTTCTCCCATGTTTGGCTTTAGAACACCAGCTAATACCTCAAGTGCAGTGCTCTTTCCAATTCCGTTCTTTCCAAGTATTCCAACAACCTTTCCAAAGATGGGTATTGGAAGATTATAAAGTCTGAAGCCATTCTGTCCATACTGGTGGATTGGCTTCTCTGTTAATTCCTCAGGAAGATTAATAATATGTATTGCTTTAAACGGACACTTATTTGGGCAGATTCCGCAGCCAGAGCATATAGCTTCATCTATTACAGGCTTGCCATCTTCGCCTTTGATTATGCATTCTTTCCCAGAGCGGTTCATTGGACAGAAACGCTGGCAGATAAATCCGCACTCTCCAGGATTGCACTTCCCTTTCTCAACAACAGCTATACGTGTCATAGCACAAAAGAGAACATAAATGCTTTATAAAACTTTGGAGAAAGAAGCTTAAGAAACAGTAAACTCCCAGCTGTTTTGCAGTGCACCAGATACAGTCTGGATAACCTGTCCTTGATTGTCAGTCATCTCAGCATAAACTCTGTAAGTGCCTGCTTCGTTTATCACAACATTGAGTGGATTAAAGATATGATCCAGCTTTACCAAGCCATTTGCAGGAACAGTGACTGCTTGGCCAGAAACAACCTCAGCATAATCAACAAACATATCACCAACCTGTTTCTGAATCCTGATGTTCAGCTTTCCAGAAAGCTCAATATCCATGAAATTCTCAATTTTTGATTGAGGTTTTGGCACAAATTCTTCATATGAACTGGTATGCTGCGAATCATGATAATATTGTGGCCAGCCATCATCGCTTGCTGCACCAGGCATATCAAATACAATCAGGTTTCCTTTGCGTGTCAGGACAATCAACTCATTATCACCGTCGCCATCAAGATCTGCTATAGGTATGCCATCCATAAATAAGCCATCTTCAAGTTCAGCTATTTGATGCTGCTCTCCTGATGAATCTATAATATTGAAAGGTACAAGACGTCCTGGTACTGCACCTATACCTCCTATAGAGAAAGAGATTTCCAAGTCAGCGTCATTAATCAGGTTACCAATTATTGGTTTGGCACCATAACTAAAACCTGCACGATCACTCGATGTCGGCCATGAACCTGGTAATGTTTCGCCATCAGGTGTAAATGCGTAAATACATGAACCAGTTCCAAATACGATTAAATCTATAAAATCATCATGGTTTATATCACTGGCTGCTAGACCAAACAAATTTTGTTCGGGTCTATAAGGACTACAAGCTTCAATCTCCTTTGGCCAGCCGTTGATATCATTGCCATCCTTGTCCCAAACATACAATTTAGTTTCATCAACAGTAGCTATTTCCAATCCTTCATTTTCCTCATCCAAATCAGCCAAAATTATATTTGGCCTAACAAAAACAAACGCCTGGTAATCCATAATACTTTTATCCCATTTTAAGTCCAGAGCTCCATTTGAATATTCATAAACCGATACAAAGTTTTTGTTGCGAAGCACCAGTTCTTGCTGACCATCAGTATCTATATCTCCAATAGCATAACTGCCAGTTGAAAATTCAGTACGTGCAAGAGGTTGTATAACCTCAGTTCCATCGAGGTTTAAAATGAAAAGATAAGAATCATAACTTCCCATGAGTATCTCAGGTTCAGAATCACCATCAATATCTCCAATAGCCAAACCCTTTGTGGCTCTTCCAGATATTTTTCTTGGCCAACCTGTTACATATTCTCCATTATGCTCTAAAACATGCAGATAACCGCAGTTATCCCCTACAGCAATCTCATTAAAACCATCATTATCCATGTCATCTACAACAAGACTATACTGCATTACGCAATCCCCTGAATAGTCACCATCCTCCCAAGTAGTATCAATTGTTTTAGGCCACCCGCTTGCTTGTTCACCATCATGCATAAACACAGAAATTCTTTGCCCATAAGCAGTTATTACATCATCCTTACCATCACCATTTATATCAGCTATAACTGGTTGGTCTATGAAAGAAAGCCCACTATCATACAAAAACCTAGGCCATCCTTCCTGTATTTTTGAATCAACATAGATCTCAATATCTTCTGATGATGTTCTTCCATCTGTGTAATAAGTTGTCAACTTGATGAAATAACGGTCAGAATCACTTAAGAAAGAAAAGTCTATTGTACCTATAACATCATCAGTTACAGGGTCATCACCATCTCCAGTTAGAGATACACCTTGAACACTCCAACTAGTTGTGTCCTTTTTGTTCCATTCAATCTCATAATGATCAAAACCATAACCGCCTGAAGAGCCCTTAATCACTATTTCTTTCCAAGTAGGATGTGCCTCGCCAACATCCCAATATAAACCAGATCTTAAATCTGTAGGACTAGATATCTCTGAGTTTTGTATATCTATAGAACCATATGCATTGCTTGTTCCAGTTGTGCTGTGTACAACCAGTTTTAAGGAATAGAATCCATCATTAAAAGTCCTAATATCCCACTCACATAAAACATCATTTGTAACTTGATCTGTTGAACTGCATATTTCTATCCAGGATACTGCAGATGAATCAGCACCTTCACCATAATAAAGAGTATAGTCAGCAAAATCATCTGCTGTAGCAGTTCCTATGATATCAATATAAGATCCTAAGAACTTTCCAGAGGTTTCTATCATAGCTATAGGTGGAGGAGTGGTAAGCTGAACAGCTTCAAGAATATTAACTCTTCCCTGCCCCTGTGTATTTACATCATATCCAATATCAACTGCAGTATTCTTTAAAGCAGTCTTAATTTCCGCAGGGCTCCAGTCTGGATGAGCCTGTCTAAGTAAAGCAGCAGCACCAGCGACCACTGGAGTTGCCATTGAAGTGCCTGCAATTTGCACGTGTAACTCATCTATACATGGTTTATAATATGGATGCTCTCCTTCTGGGAAAATAGCGCCATATCGTGCAGCACAAATAATTGCTCCTGGAGCAACAATATCTGGCTTCATCATATAACCACCATCCCAGACAACAGGACCGCGGGAACTGAAGGATGTTATCTGATCCTGCCTTGGATCAGAATCTCTCCAGTAGTCTCCATCATAATCTGTTTTATAAGTAGCACCAACAGTAATTGCTTTTCTAGCTGTTCCTGGAGAACCAATAGTTTCAGGACTGCTTCCACTATTTCCAGCAGCAACAACTGCAACAACACCCGCATCAAATGCATTGTCAATAGCAATTGACATTGGATCATCAGGATCTCCAGATCCGCCAAGACTTAGGCTGATGATATCTAGATGATCAGAGAAATCACCGTCCTGATTTGGATCAACTGATCTTTCAATTGCTGCAATAATATCATCCCAATAACCGCTTCCACCATCACTTAAGACTTTGTAAGCATATATTTTTGCATCAGGTGCAATACCATTTAAAACTCCGTTTCCAGCTGCAGTTCCCGCGCAATGAGTTCCATGACCATTATCATCCATAGGGTCATCATCTTGATTAAAGAAATCATAACCTCCAATTACTTTATCATTAAAACCTTGTTCAGGAGCAGTATAATCATTTGAAGGATTATAATCATGACAATAGACCTGACTATCACTTGAAACAAAGCAAACTTTATTTCCTTGAGCGCGAACATGGCCTGCAGACATACGCAGATTAATCAGGACATACTGGTCTAAATTAAGGTCATATGCTATAATCTTATTGGCGCTGTTTACATCTTTTGAAAAGAATACAACATCACCTCCAATTGTTCCTTTATTTATATTTGATGTGACAGCATAAGATTCTATGTTTATGTCACTACCTGAATCTTCTTCAGCAGAATAGAATGATATTGGGATAGCTTCTTGAGTTTCTATGTCATAAAGGTGGTAACTCCGCCATTGACGATCCATTTCGGATTTACTACAATCAACATATAGAATCTTATTCCCTTTCATATCTAAGACAGGGCCCACATCAGGAGGGTTTAGCTCTCTTGTTTCTCCGCTTTCAATATTATGAATTACAAGATGATCAAAACAATCATCCCCACTTACAGAATATGCAACAAGGTCTCCAGAAACTGAGGGCTGATGTATCATATTGCTAGAACCTGTAAGTATAGCAGTTTCCTGTTCTGTTATAGGATCATAAACAAAAATACCACTCTTCTTGCCATAAACAATCTTTCCATTTGAAACTGAAATAGAACCAACACCATAATTTCCTGAAGAAATCTGTTCATGGACCCCAGTTTCCATATTATAAAGATACACTAAAGGATAATCTTGACCCTCAGATGCAAAATATGCTATAAGGTTGTCATCAAATGCAATTCTGAGAATTTCCAGGTCATCAGAAAAGGCATTTATCTCCATTGTTTCTCCAGTGTCAAAAGAATGAACAAATATCATATTTTGTGAAAAAAATACTAACTTGTTATCATTTATGTCTATTTGTTCATCAAGATCATAACCAAAGGGTAAAACTAAAGTCTCTTCCGAAATCTGTTCAAATTCTCTTTCTGGTATATATGTACCGCCTAAATCAGGATGCGTATAATCAACACCTGTGTCTATAATTCCAATAGTGATTCCTTCCCCTGTTAAACATGTTTGTCCACTGACAGAACAATCATTTTTATCTTCATCCAGCGTCCAGACATCATCAGCATTGATTAAAGGAACAGAATCCATCATAAACGCATTGACTTCATTGTTTGGGTACACTCTTTCAACACCATCTAGCTCCTCGATCTTTTCTGCTTCTTCAACAGAGATATCAAGAACAAGTCCATTAAAGACAGTTTCATATTCTTCGATTACACCCAAAGTATCAGAAGCAGTTCCAACAACATTGCCTGTTACAGAGGATATGCCTGATTTGCCAAGTTTTTGTTTTATCTTTCTTTTGACTTTTTCTTTATCCGCTTCCAAATCCTCCTCATGTTCTTCTAATTCTTCAGGAACATCATCAGCTCTTAATGAAAACAGCATATATCCGTACTTAATAGGATTTATATCACTCATAGATTCAATTTTTTCTTCATTCTTAGCAGCCTTTTCATTTAGTGTTTTTGCTTTTTCTGCTAAAGGTTCTTCTTCAAGCTTAATTATGAATCCCTTTGATTTAACTGGTTCTTCTCTCTCATCGTCTGCATAAATATCATCTTCTGGATTAAACATTTCAACATCCATCATTGGATTATCTGAATTTTGTATATCAGAATAACCTGTGAAAACCTCAGCTTGAGGAGAAGCATCAGGAGGGTCTGTTAGTTGTATGTGCTCTCCAACATCATAATTGTTCTTTAAAGTTGCCAAGGAAAGTGCTGCATCAGGAACACAAGCACCATTTGCACAACCAGCAGGGCAGGTGTACGTTACAGATGCATAGTTCTCGCTGTCTACACAGTGCCATTCAGATAAAGTATTGGAGTCCACACAAGAATCTCGCTCTGTTCCACCAGAAACAGTTACTACACCCCTAGTATGATAATTCATTCCGCCATCTGAATCAAAGCACTCTGCTACAGCAACTGTATCCTTTAAAGCAGGATAGATGCGTTCAGCGCATTCCTCACAGCCTGAAGGAGTAAAATGCCAACCATCATCAGGAACACCTGTGCAATCTGCAACAGCAATATTCCATCCAAGAGCAATACGCTCATCAACAAGCTCCTGAGCACCTGCTTTGAATGTATTCAATGGTTCAGGCCTTGCAATAACAGGTGTATTGCTCATTTGATATACTATCTGCATAGATGGCTTTTTCTGATGCAATGTCTCTAACAAGTTTTCAAATTGAGGTAAAATAACAGTTTCAACATGCGAAATATCATATGCTGTGCGAACACCGCCTACGCTTCTCCATAAATCATTAGTTCCTGGTGAAATTATAACAACATCTGGGTCATATTCTTCAATAACACCTTCTGACAAGCGCCTTTCAAGTGTATCCATACGATGTCCAGGATATCCCTCGTTTTCAGGGTCATCAAAAGAATCCCATCCAGACCGTTGCGACCCTACATAATCTATTTCAATTCCGTCATCTTCAAGAAGTTCCTTGAGCTTTTTTCTCCAGCTAACTAATATATTAATATCATCCCATGAAACAGAAGGATTGCCAAATCCAAATGTGGTTGAATAACCAAATGGCAGAACCTTAACAGCCTCTGTTTGTGATAGCATGCATGTTCCATCAGACTGACACAAATAACTAATAGGACAATCACACCTGTAACAATCATTAATCAAAGCACCAGAATCACAATACAACGGCTGAGTATCAGAACAAGCACCATAAGCAGTGCTATCAGAACATCTTTGTACATCACCTACTGTAACGCTTCTTGTCTCTGTTACAGCAGTATTCCCATCAATATTAATAGCATAAGCATAAAATGGATAAACATCATCCTGCAGATTATTAAACGAAGCAGACAAAGGATAAACCTTTGCATTGAAAGAAGCTTTTATCTCCTCAACAGACAGAATCCTGTCCCAAACCTGAATCTCATCAATATCACCAGCAAACGAAGTACCAGTGTATGAACAACCAAGCTTCAAAGGAAGGTTATTAGTCTCCATGCCTTTCATGCTAGTATCAAAATCATGCTCAGCACCATTAACATACAAATGCATGCCCTGGGAACCGAATGTAAGAACAACATGGTACCAAACACCAGTTGAAAAAGCACTATTACTAGTCAACATATGATGATAACCATTACCATCATTCTGCAACCTAACAACAAACTTAGAACCCTGATTTAACATATTATAACCCATAGACAAATGACCACAATCACCAGTACAACTATTCTCATCCTTAACAAAAATAGGATTCTCATAAAGATC
>JAAGZO010000795.1 GCA_024206195.1 bacterium
ATATAAGGAGTTACTAAAGATGCGTAATAGTACATTTTTAGGGATTTTCGTAATTGTATTTTTAGCAGCAACATCAATGGGGGCGAGTCAAGAGTTGAATTCTGACCTATACGCTTCAGCAGATCTGAAGGATTACATACCTGATTTCCTGAACTGGGACAGTGATGTCACAGAGGTAGGATGCAAACTGTCATTTCTGGAAGTATCCAACATAACCAGTTCTTCAGCGGTAATAACCTGGGTATCTCAAGAGTCCTGTGAAGGAAGGGTGAGATATAGCTTGACAGTTGATCTGGAAAACGAGGTTGAAGGAACGTCTGGATTGATACATTCAATACGGATGAAAGGTTTACCATCTGGTACAAGGATTTATTATCAGGTTTACTCCGGTGAGGAGAAGAGCGAAGTAAAACATTTCCAGACATCAGCAGTGGGAGCAGGGATACCTAAGGTTGTATACGGAGCACTTCCGCAATCCTATCATGGTGAAGTAAGACCGGTAGAATCAGATCTGATAATTAAACTAAAACTCTACGATTCTGGAAACAGCTCTCAAACATTATCAGTAAAGATGTCTCCCTCCCGGATGTGGATGCTTAACCTCGGTAACCTGAAGGCCGAGGATGGTCAGGTATACTCCTACAATGATGAAATGTCCGCTAAAATAAGGATTGAAGGCATTAATAATGATGGCGAACCGGAAGTACTTTACACCTACAAGGTGAAGTTATCGGATGCTCCTGATGGCAACCTTTCAATGAAGGATACCTATCTATCCAATCTTGACGGGGTATCCTCATCATGGGTAGTAAAAGAACGAGAACTACCAACAATCAAATCTCAACAGATCTCCCCTGAACGGGAGTTCCTGCAAGGCTTACTATCCAAGGGCAAAGAAGACCGCCTGCAGAGCAGGAAGGGGCACGGAAATCCTCATATAATTCCCGGTTGGAGAGGGGGAAGCAAGATGGGCATCTCCAAACCACCAAAGCCGGGTCCTGTTCCCAACAGGATACATTTGAGGGGAACCGAAGTTCTAAAGGAACTGGTAAAACTGCGCCAGGAGAGCCCGGAAGCGGCATCATTCTTCCCCGATGTTGCCAGGCACTTTCCTAAGCTACGGCAGAAGTTGACTATGGATGTAACTTCGGTTGATCTGTATGAGGGGATAAATATATTAGCATTGCCCCTTGATCCTGATACTACTGTATCATCCTATGGAATACTCCGGGATGTAACCGGAGCCACTGTTGTAACTGCCTGGGATGGTGAACTGCAGCAGTTCGGAGAGACCGCGATATGGATTGGTGAGAATATCGTCGGTGTCGACTTCCCCTTTGAATTGGGATATGGATACTTCGTGACCATGGATACAACGGGGCAGGTTTATTTTGACGGGGATCCAGTGACATGGACAAATTATTCACCAATATATCCCGGTCTTGAAGCTGTAACATTAGTGGGGCATCCGGATAGCACAACATCGTTCTCATTATTAAACGATATGTTCGATGGTGATGAGGTTTGCAGTTTTGACTCAGAGATACAGAGTTATAAGTGTGCGGCAAGATTTGGTGGACATATTATTGGTGATGAATTTAACTTAGTAGAGGGAACCGGGTATTTTGTGCGTCTAACAACATCAGGATATTTTCCTACAGACAACAATCCCCCGTCAGTGACCATATCCTCACCGGCAGACAACACCGAGATTCACACCAAACAACCTTTTATTGAGATAATCTTCGACGATCACGAGACGGGACTGGTTCTCGACTCCCTTCGTATAGTAATAAACAGTGTTGATAAGATATCCTTCTTTACAATAGATAATGTAAGTGCTATATGGCAGCCAATGGGGGGTGAGGAGCTGCTGGAGGGTGAGAATGTAATTGAAGTCAGCATATATGACATTAATGACCAGCAGAGATACGTTACTTCCACATTTGATGTAGTCACACTACCTCCTCCAGATGATGAACATTTCGTCAACGGCTATGTGTACGATGGGGAAACTTGGGAACCGATGGAAGGGATTGCAGTGAGGATAGAAAGTATCCCGGGAGTCATATATACTGATTCTGATGGTCATTATGTGTTCCCCACCCCGGGTTTAGGAAAATATGAGGTTGAATTCGAAAAAGAACACTATACTTATGCACAGCGATATATGGATGTTGAGGATGGGCATGGAGATGTATTTGTTGATGATGCCTATCTCTCACTCAAAGACAGTGTTGTAACCAGGATATCGGTTGAGGGCGGAGTTGCCGGAAACTCAGATGGCAGTGTATGGACTTCATTTCCGCATGGTATTATTGATGAGGATATCAATGTAAGGACAACAAATTTTAACGATTCGGAAGACCTGCCGGCACCGTTGCCGGGCGCCGCTGCTTTTACCTATTGCGCTGATTTCGGCCCTGAGGGGACAACGTTTTCAGGTTCAGCTTTTGTTGATCAATTAAATAGCAGGGGATTTGCCACGGGTACACCTATTCCTCTGGGTCATTATAACAGTCAAACTACGGAGTGGGAAAGCGAGGGGATGGCCTATGTTGGAGCAGACAATAGCATACTGGAATTCGGTTTGACCCATTTCTCGCCTGTAAGCACCTGTTTATCGGTTATACCCGCTCCCTGCGGAGCTCCAGTATTCAAAGGTTCCGTTAATACTGCCCAATATGGTACCGGTGATAAATCCCCATTCAATGGTTCCATTACTACTGAATGGTTTGATTTCGCTCCAGCGGTCAATTATGGAACCGATGATTATCCCCATTCAGTCTATTCCACTGATTTAGACAACGATAACGACAACGACCTGGCGGTGGCCAATCAGAATTCCGATAATATCTCCATCCTACTCAACAGCGGAAACGGTATTTTTACCCCAGCGGTTAATTATTGGGCCGGTGATGGACCTATTTCAATCTATTCCGCCGATTTAGATGGCGACAGTGACAATGATCTGGCCGTGGCTAATGCTTTTTCCAACAATGTATCTATCCTACTCAACAACGGCAACGGCACCTTTCAATCGGCAGTCAATTATGGAGTTGGTAGTTATCCCCATTCAGTCTATTCAACCGATTTAGACGGCGATACTGACAACGATTTGGCTGTGGTTAATTATAGTTATGACAATGTATCCGTCCTGCTCAATAACGGCGACGGTACCTTTCAGTCGCGGGTCAATTATGGAGCCGGTGATGCTCCCCGTTCGGTCTATTGCGCCGATTTAGACGGCGACAGCGACAACGACCTGGCGGTGGCTAATGCTGGTTCCGACAATGTATCCATCCTGCTCAACAACGGCGACGGCACCTTTCAGTCGCGGGTCAATTATGGGGCTGGTAATGAACCCCTTATAGTTTGTTCAGCCGATTTAGATGGCGACAATGACAACGACCTGGCGGTGGCTAATATTAATTCCTACAATGTCTCCATCCTGCTCAACAACGGCGACGGCACCTTTCAATCGGCAATCAATTATGGGGCTGGTGATGGTCCCTTTTCAGTCTGTTCCGCCGATTTAGATGGCGATAGTGACAACGACCTGGCGGTAGCTAATTCGTCTTCCGACAATGTCTCGATATTGATTAATATATCAAGAGGAGGTCCACCGCCATATCAATTTTCCACGCAATGTCCAAACAGTAGCTGTTTTAATAACGGTTCCCCTTCATTAGGTAACGTCAGGTTGAAGTTTGGGGGTAGCAGTGTCAGCCATAGCCTTCCCTCAGTTAAATCCCTGGGATTTGACCGTTCCCCTTCCTTCACTTACGCTTCTCACGCTGTACAAACTCAGATTGTTGTGGAAACTTCCACGTTGGGAATTCCTGATACTATGCCGTTACCACAATATACTGGAGCTAAGATTGACAATGCCGGTAGACGATTCTCCGGCATAATGGAAACCAGTCATGATACTACCCATCAGAGGATTCGCTATGATGCTAGGGATATTGATAGTATGCGGTTATCCACAGGGCTTTATTACTGCAACGATATCCTGTCGAATTATGATACTTGTGAATATGCTTTGACTAACTCCTTTGGGGGAGAGCCAACTGACAGCACTGGTATCTGGACTGATTTTGCGGTCGGTTCTGAAAGCCGGGCGATTACTGAATTGAAAGTAGATAATTTTCTGCAGGGTGCACTGGGATCAGGATGGGCTTTAAACGGTCTGCAGAGGTTGTATATGCGTCCTGATGGTGATATGATGATAAACGAGGGAGGTAGACCGATACAGGCTTTTGAAAAGAAACTGGATGGATCTGGCTATCTTGCAGAAGATGGCGACTTTACAAAGTTGAGTCTCAATAATGATTCAGTGAGCTTCTCCCGCATCTATCCCGACAGCAGCAGGGTAGTATTTGATACATCGGGATATCAAATAGCAAGTATTGATCGAAGTGGTAATACAACCACCTACGAATATGACGAGTACTACAATTTAATGGCTGTAACTTATCCCGGCAGTTTAGTAACTCAATTCGATTATGTCGATGGATTGTTGGAAACAGTCACAGATCCTGCGGGGAGAATAACAGAATTTGATCATGATGAAGATGGAAACTTAATCTCCATCACCGATCCGGACAGTTCTTTCTGGCAATATGAATACGATGATGATCACCTTCTTACCAAAGTAATAGATCCGCGCGATAATGAGACAATTTATGAGTATGACAGCCTCGGATATGTAACCAGAGTGATCGGCGCTGATAGTACTGCTAATGATCTCATGCCATCAGATGGATACAATACACTTAACGAGGCCATTGACCAGGGTTACGGAGTTCCCGGGAATCCGGCTCCCGCGGTAAAAACAAATGAAATTATTAACACTTTTGTAAATACTAAAGGGGATACTACCTATTCGTTAACTAATGAGTACGGTCGAAGGACTAAGAAAATTGATGTGTTAGGACGGGTACATAAGTTTGACTATAATGAAGATGGATACCCCACTGAACTTACTCGTCCCGATTCCACATCAGTGAGTATGAGTTGGTCTGATTATGGTAAAATCACTTCCTACACTGATGAATCGACTGGTGCAACTACTTCTTACAAATATGATCCAGTATTCCATAAACCAACAACAGTAGTCGATGCACTTGGGGATACTACCAAGTATGAATTGGACAGCTTAGGCAATACAACAAAATCGATAAATGCCGTTGGTGATACGACACACTATTTCTATGATTCACGGGGATTACTTACCAAGACCGTAAACGCTGCAGGGGATTCCACACTCAGTTATTATGGAGCGACCGGCAGTCTCGATTCAACCGTGAACGAGCTTGGTCATGTAACAAAGTACGAATACGATCTGGCAGGCAATCAGGTCGCTGTAATTGATCCTCTGAACTATCGCACCGAATCTGAATACGATGCAAATAACAGAATGATATTAACCAGAGATCCGCTCGGTAATGAAACCGAATACATTTACGATCCCTCCATAGCAGGTGGGGGTTGCTGCGGTTCGAGTTCCAATAACCTCCTGTTAGCCACCATTAATCCTGCGGATGATACTACCTGGTATGATTACGATGAAATGGGCAGGCAGATCAGTACAACAGATCCCCTTGGTTACATAGCATGGACTGAATATGATAGTGAAGGACGTGTACAAAAGAAGATCGATCCTGAAGGACGATGGATATCCTATGAATACGACGATGCCGGTAATATGATATCCCAATCAGACAGTCTGGGCAGAACAACCACTTATGAGTATGATTCAAGGAACAGGAAGATAACGACAACAGATGCGATGAGTGGGATAACCAGATATATCTATGATGATGTTGGCAATCTGACAAACCTGATCAGCGCTAATGGGGATACAACATCATTTACATATGACTTATTAAATCGAAAGACAAGCGAGACCGATCCCTTGGACAGAACAAAGTATTTCAGGTACAACTCATTAAGACAGATGGATACGCTGATAACGGCGAAGGGTGATATAATTACATTTGAGTATGATGCGCTCGGACGTTTGGCTGAGAAACAATATCCTGTGGATACTTTAGTTCAGCAGTATGATGAAGTTGGTAATATAATGCAGGTTGATGATAGTGACAGCCGTCTGGTTATGACTTACGATGATAATGGACAGATGCGGACAATTTCCACAGGCGATATCGCTAATCCCGATAATCTCCAACCTGTAACTACGATTGAGTATCTATACAATGATGCCGGTAGAAAAATAGCCATGATTGATCCTGTACTTGATACTACTTTCTATTATTACGATGTCAAAGGTCAGTTGGATTCACTTGTCGGTCTCAATGAGTACCTGTTTGAGTTCGAAAAAGACAAGTTAGGACGAATTACTCAGCTTTCACGACCTAACGGTACTACTACAGATTTTACCTATGATGCTTCCAGTCAGATGCTGTCTATTGAACACAGGAGTGGAATAGCTCTGCTTGATTCACTGGTTTACTCCTACAATCCTGTTGGTATGGTTGAGCTGTTCACAGATGAAGCGGATACCAGCACTTATTCGTACGATTCATTAGATCAAGTGTTAACTGCTGACTATACAGATCCCCAATTAACAGATGAATCCTTTACATATGATTCGGTAGGTAACCGATTAACATCACACCTATCATCCCAATATGATTATGATGATGCCAACCAGATAACGAGTGATGATACTTACGTCTTTACATTTGATGACAATGGCAACATGACAGGGAAAGAGGATACGTTAACATCTGACAGGTGGGAATATTCCTACGATTATGAGAATCGATTGGTAACCGTAGAGAAATACGACGGTGGATTACCACCTGCTTCTATGGAAGCTAATTACAGCTATGATGGTCAGGGCAGAAGAATTTGTAAAACAGTTGAATCTGATACAATTATCTATATCTATGATGGTTCCAATATACTCTATGAATATGACGCATCGGAATCAGTAATTGCAGTTTATATTCAGGGACCATCGGTAGATCAACCGTTTATGGTCACTCGGGGAGAGGATGAGTATTATTTCCATGCAGACAAGCTTGGTTCTATAAGGTTGGTATCAGACAGCACCGGAACGATAGTCCAGACATATCAATACGACAGCTTCGGGAATATAGTTGAGACTATGTTAGGAGACACCATTAGTCCATATACTTACACCGGTCGTGAATGGGATGAGGAAAGTGGATTGTATTATTACCGAGCCAGGTATTATGATTCTAATGCGGGGAGATTCTTGCAGATGGATCCTATAGGTGTTCAGGAAAATATAGCTCTTTATACTTATGTGGGTAATAATCCAATTAATCTTAATGATCCAACAGGTCATATTGAAAATAAGAATGAAAATTCTTATTTATGTGATGTATCATCCATCGAGCTCTCAAATAGGTATACACTTTCAAGATTAGGTATGGAAAATTACCAATTAGGACCATATAAACCCATTCACATTTATCAACCACTTCCAAGATCAGAAGTGAGTTCTTTAAATTATCATGGGCGTATTTTCATAAGTCCAGATGAGTATGGAGAATTTATGCATATGGAAGGAATTTGCAATGACCTAAATAGTAAGTATAGTGCATTATTGAGTTTTATTAATTCACAGAATAACCGATCAGGACCCAATATAGCATATGGAAATTCAAATTTTGCGATGGGAATTGGTCTCGTTGCATATTTCATTAGAATTCTATATGCTGAACCCCTTGCTGGTAGTGAACTTAGAGATTGGGTTGATTCACCAAGATTTAAAAGTGATATGGAAGTACTACGAAAATGTTGGAAGATGGGTTATTATTAGAGTATTTCAAAGCCTATTAAATAATTTAGCGTTTCTATAATCATTGATTGAGGAACAACCATGAAGATAAATCCCGACCTTATAGGAAAAGGAGATCTTCAGAGAAGGCAACAAATTCGAAGATACAAAAACGATTATTGCTGTTATAGGATTCCATTTAACGTATCGAGGTAAGCAATATTATTTATTAAGCCGTAATCGACAAATCATCTTGGAGAAGTCTTTTCTTCCAAACATCGAAAGTCAAAATGTGAAATATCAACATATATAGAATACACTACTTTTCTTCAGAGGTACAACCATGAAAACAAATCCTATCCTTGCTATAATAATCAGTGTAATGTTTGTTGCAACAGCAGGAGCGTTTGATATCGACTGGGATGAACACATAATTGATGGGGATTTCAGTGGGGCTTATAATGTTTATGCCATTGATTTAGACGGTGACGATGATGTTGATGTTCTGGGAGCTGCAAGGTATGCAGATGATATCACCTGGTGGGAGAATGATGGAAACCAGAACTTCACGAAACACACCATTTACGGAGATTTCGATGGAGCCAATAGTGTCTTTGCTATAGATTTAGATGGAGATAATGATGTGGATGTTCTGGGAGCTGCAGGGTATGCAGATGATATCACCTGGTGGGAGAATGATGGAAACCAGATCTTTACGGAACACACCATTTACGGAGATTTCGATGGAGCCAATAGTGTCTTTGCTATAGATTTGGATGGAGATAATGATGTGGATGTGCTGGGCACCGCAGGTTATGCATATGATATCACCTGGTGGGAGAACGATGGAAATCAGAATTTCACGTGGCGAACTATCAATGTAGATTACTATGGAGCCAGGAGTGTTTATGCCATTGATTTAGATGGTGATGGTGATGTTGATGTTCTGGGCGCTGCATCATATTATATCGGGGGATCAGAAGATATTACCTGGTGGGAAAATGATGGAAATCAGAATTTTACTAGACATTCGATAGATGCAAGTTTCGGTGAAGCCAGGAGTGTTCATGCCATTGATTTAGATAATGACAATGATGTAGATGTGCTGGGCGCTGGTAGTAAAATCGTCTGCTGGGAGAACGATGGAAACCAGAATTTCACGAAACACATTATCGATGGAAACCCAGCTTATAGTGTTTGTGCCATTGATTTAGATGGAGATAATGATGTGGATGTTCTGGGCGCTGCGTACATAGCTAATGATATCACCTGGTGGGAGAACGATGGAAGTCAGAACTTCACAGAACACACTATCGATGGGAATTTCGATGGAGCCATTAGTGTCTATGCAATAGATTTAGATGAAGATAATGACGTGGACGTGCTGGGCGCTGGTCTAGATGATGATGAAATTACCTGGTGGGAATCATTTTTATCACCTGAAATTAGCAATATTGAAATTTCAAACCTGACCAGTGTTTCCGCTACAATCAGTTGGACAACGGGATTTCCGGCAAATGGATATGTACATTATGGACTTACTACCGATTTCAGTGATACTCTCAATGAATTTCGCTCTAATGATGATGTTCATATTGTGAAGATAACAGGACTATCACCAACTATTCCTTACTACTTTGAGGTTGTCTCCGGTGGAACAGTAGACAGTAATGGCGGGAGTTATTACACATTCACTACAACAGAAGTAGGAATCGGAGTACCTTATCTTATAGCTGGAAGGGTATATTTTCCTGACAGCATTACACCTGCCGAAGGAACACTTATTTCAGTAGAAGTTAAATCTTCGGGAGGTGATATCTCCTACCCTCTGGCGGCATTGGCAGATACTGCTGGTTTCTGGTTGCTTAACTTAGGCAATCTCAAAGACACCACTACAAATGATGTTTTTTCTTACTCTATTGGAGATTCAATCTTCATAACTGCTAATGGTGCCGATGATGGTAGAAGTTCTGCTGTTGACACCGTTTCAGGTACAAGCCCGCAAGATTGCGGTATAATCCATCTTTACAATACAATTCCAGCAATCTCTAATGTTGTAAACATACCCGAAAGCCCTTGCGGAAATGAAGATTGTGAAGTTTCGGCCATTATAAGAGATACGTTAGTAACAACTTGGGTAAATGCTGCAGATCTATATTATAATGGTTCTGGATATGGAGTTGTAACTATGAGTAATATCGCAGATTCATTTTATGCAACCATCCCGGGTCAACCAGCTCGGACTACGGTATATTATTACATATCAGCCAAGGATAACCTTGGTGATTCAACAGTATCGGATACGTTTTCATACTATGTACAACCGGACACATGCTTAACCTGTGAAGCAACGATTATCAGTCAACGTGTACCGGATGTAAACGGCGATATCTTTTTCGATCTACAAGTTAACAACTGCGGATTTGTATCTCATGACGTTGGAAGTGAAATGTACCCTACGATAGGTGACTGTGCTTCAGGAACCCAGTATGATTTTGATATAATAAGGTTGCTTACTTCTAACCTTGCGCCGAGTGATTCATTCTCAGGATATTATTCATATCATATAGATGATGTCAGCGGTTCGGGATTAAGCCACTGCGCTCTGAATTTCAATGTAGGACCGACAGTTGATAACTGGTATGCAACCTGCTGTGATGAGTTCTACTTCACGCGATCGTGGGGCAGGAGTACTGGTTCGAGGAATAGTTTTTTTGAAGGAAACTGGCTTAGCAGAGATGACCAAATATCTCTTCCAACAACAACCGCACTCAATCAGAATTACCCCAATCCATTCAATCCCACAACCACTATTGAATATCAATTATCAGAACCTTCTCATGTGACACTTGAAATCTACAACATCCTCGGCGCGAAGGTGTCAACATTAGTGGATAAATATCAAGATGCGGAATATTACAACATCGAATGGGATGCTTCTACTTATTCAAGTGGGATATATTTCTATAAGTTAACAACTGATAGGAAGACACTTACGAAGAGAATGACGTTGTTGAAGTAATTAGTACTAAGAATCTATTTCTATAGCCGCCTAACATGGCGGCTTTTTTCATTCCACTTTATGGTATAAGTCGCTATGTTTAATAGTCGGTAGAGAGATTCTACTGTAGTATATTTCATCGTTGAAACCAGAAGCTTTTACATGGAGGATAACGATGAAGAAAGCTCAGACCGATTGGACAGGCCAAGTTCTTTATGCTGGCATCGACTTACACAAAAAGAAATGGGTGATCAGTGTACGAACCAGAGACCTACATTTAAAGACGTTTGTTACCAACGCTGATCAGGAAGTTTTATTGAAATCATTCAGGAATAATTGGCCGGGAGCAGAGATTACAGCTGTATATGAAGCAGGGTGTTTTGGATATAATTTGTCTAAGTTTTTAAACAATAACGCCATCAAAACAATAGTAGTAGCTCCACATACTGTTCCTGTTGCTCCCGGGCTATTTGTAAAAACCGACAAGTTAGACAGCAAGAAGTTGGCACTGGAGTTATCTAAGGGATCATTGAAAGGGATATACCAGCCACCGTCTCAACAGCTCTATGATCGCGGTTTACTCCGGAAACGTCGGCAACTTATCAAACGCAAGGTCCAGGTTCAACTCCAACTAAAATCAGATCTGCTTTTCTATGGAATCAAAACTGACATAAATGAAGCCAGATATTGGTCAAAGAAGGTCTATCAAGAACTCAGAGAAATAGGTTTTGATAATGAGCGCTTTAAGAAAGTCTTTTTACTCATCCTCAAGGAGTATGAGGAGTTGATTGAGCGAATAAAAGAAATCGACAGACTATTGGATGAACTTTCCCAGCGGACCAAATACAGAAAGCAATTCGAACTTTTGAGAACTGTTCCGGGGATTGGTAAATTGGCTGCTTTAAATATTATCTTAGAAATCGGAGACATAAATCGTTTCACCAGCGCCGAGAAATTTGCATCATATCTCGGTCTCACACCATCTGAACAATCAAGCGGCGAAACTAAATGGATTGGTTCCTTAACCGGCATGGGTCAGTCTGTTCTTCGCACATTATTTATTGAAAGTTCCTGGGCGGCAATAAAGAAGGATCCTGCCCTATTGAGGAAATACCAGCGTTTATCAGCAAAGAAAAGGCCAGCTAAGGCTATAGTCGCGGTAGCCAAGAGCCTGGCTAATAGAACCAGGAAAGTGCTTTTAGATGAGGAACCTTATGTTATTGGGATTGTAAGGTAAGCTATTTAAAATTTGATGGTATAAGAGAAGTAGATTAGTTCTATCGTTGGAAGTGATCGTTTCTATGTTCATGAAGAAACTCTAAAATTACTTCGTGTATAAGTATGCGACATTTCCGTTTTTAATCAAATATCGACGTGCGGAGGGTAATACAACATTACCGCGAATAGCAGAGAGATCACTTTAAATCTATTACCAACAGCGATGAAAAACACAAAAATATTTATTGACTATTAACATAGCAGAACCTTGTAAGCAACTTACATTTATAACCACAAGGAGGAGTTAATGCGTATTAAGATTCTTAAACTTGGCGAGGCGGCTAAGGAAGTCGAGGTTACCGACGGTTCAACGGTCAACGATGTCATCCAGCAGAGCAATTTCCGACGGGAACATCAGACTATAATGCTCAACGGACAGCCTGCTTTTGAAACAGCAACAGTCAGTGAAGGGGACATCATCACCATGAATCCGTCGGTTAAGGGCGGAAGGTATGATTGAGCGTATCAAAACGCAGGCACGCTACTTTTCGCAGAGGTACAACATGCCGATCAAGGTAATTCATTCAAGCCGGGTAGCACCGGCTTTTTCTTTTTCAGGAGGGATTGTTGTTGAGTTGGCGGACAGTTACGATTTGAAGACTACCTACAACAATCAGCCCATCAGGTACCGTAAAGATGATTCTGAAACGACAGATAATGACAAATTCATAGGTGAAGACAGGATCGCTGTAATTACAGACAGACAGCTTACCATCCTGTTTCAGGTAACCGATGACAACAGCTTCAGCCTATTTAACAACATACTGGAAACCGCTATTCCCAAAATGGCCAGGCAATGGCATAAGGAAAGATCTGAAGTCTTCACCGCCCTTTTAGCGTCTGGTATCGAGAAAAGGATAACGCAGCTTCGGTCGTCATTAAACGACAGCAAGACCAACCAGGAGAACCTCTCCCGTCAGCTCTTCGAGGTCAGCAGGAGGATTAACGAGGACTCCCAGATACTGGAGATGCTGGAGAAACCTCTGCTTCCTGTGCACAGGAAAGCTAAACGGGATTACTCGGACCTCAGGAAGCTGGTACCAGGGATGTATTCATCGATCTACTTCAAAGATGAGAAGATCGTTGCTGTGAGCAACTACGTTGAAATCTACTACAACGATTATGATTATGATCTGGGGATATTTGAGATAAAGATAGATATTGCCAAAGGTGATATCACCATAAGCAACAGTACCAATCCTGTTAACGACTTCCCTCACCCCCACGTCGATATGGATGGTCATGTCTGCTGGGGGAACATTGGTTCGGGGATCTACAAGATGTTGGGACAAAACGAAGTTTACGGGCTGCTGGAGTTAATACACAAGTTCCTGTACGAATACAACTCAGAGAGCCCTTACCAGAAAATCGAGTACTGGAATCCCGATTACTGCGAAGAGGATGATTCCTACTCCCGCTGCCGTGAAAACAGCTATGGCTACACCTGCGTGCAATGCAGCGATTCCGACTGTCCCTGGTACGACGGCGCTAATGAGGAATGTGCCGAGGACGCTACATTGGAGTACTGCACCTCGTGCCAGTACCGGTGCAGCTACGGCGATGAGATGATATCCGATTGCTTTGAGGAAAACGGTCCCCTGAGGTGTATGGCCTGTGGTTATGACAGCTGTCCCCACTACTTCAACGAGGAAGTATGTCATGATGCTAACTCGGAAGAATGCCATTCATGTAAAATTGTAGGATGTAAACACCACGGAGGTACTAATGGAGAAACAGTTGCAGCAGGAGTTCAGCATAATGATCCATGCCAATGCGTGGAGTAAAATTAAAAATTGGGTACGGCTGGCATCACCTGATGAGGTCTCGGCACTGGGAACAGTTGATGAACTTCGCGATGATGATAATTCTTTGGCAGGATTTCTGATTACAGAGGTCTTCCTGCTGGATCAGACCTGCAATATTGTGGAGACATCTATCAGCGATGAAGCGATATCAAAACTGATGATTGACCTCTCGGAAAAGGAGCATGACCTCTCCACCCTCAGATGCTGGATTCATTCTCACGGTAAGATGGGTGTTTTCTGGTCTAACACCGATGACGAATGCTGCGAGAAACTTGCCAATAACAGCTACACCATCAGTTTTGTCACCAACATTAAGGGAGAGATTCTCTGCAGGTTGGATATCTACAATCCTGTCCATGTCACTCTTGATGAACTCCCGGTACAGGTCTATTATCCCGAGGAGGAAACGCTTTCCGATTGGTGTAAGGAGGAGTTCGAGCGGAAAGTAAAAAAAGAACCAGCGGTTGTAAGAAAGAGCAAACGGAAAAGTCATACCCCCGAGTTCGGTACACTTGAGGAGATGGAGGAAGCATTTCAGAAGGGAGAGATAGACTTTGATGATTATTACAACTATTGCTACTCAGATGATGATCTGCCTTTTTAGGAGGAATTTATGATAGAAAACAGATTCCTGCGTCAGCAGGATATAATCGATCCCGAACTACTTGCCGATGCCAAGGTGACTATCATCGGCTGTGGAGCGGTGGGCAGCTTCACGGCATTGACAATGGCCAAGATGGGCATTGAGGATATCACCATTTATGATCCCGACAGCATTGAAGTTCACAACTTCCCCAACCAGTTCTTCAGGCTTAAAGATATTGACCGAAAAAAGGTTGATGCCATTGAGGAGATCATATGGGAATTCGAAGATGTGGAGATCACTCCGAAACCACGCCTTTACTCCAGCCAGCCGTTGGAGGGGATCGTTATTTCCGCAGTGGACTCCATGGCGGCGCGCCATACAATCTGGAAAAGTGTTAAGGCTCAGCCCAAGGTGTCTCTATATCTCGATTCAAGAATGGCATCCCAGGTAATACAGCTTTATTCATACCAGCCCGGGAATCCCGATATCCTCAAGTCCTATGAATCCTCATTAGTCAGCGATGCCGAAGCTCTTGATGAACCATGTACAGCGAAGGCGATTATCTATACTGTATTGCAATTGGCGGGATTGATTGCCAGGCAGGTGGTTACTTATTTAAATGGGGAATGGGTTGAACCGGTGATTACGCTTGATTTGAAAACACTCACACTACTGAAAAGCGGGGTGGTAAATGACAAAAAGAGTTAAAATGATAATAGCAATTGTTACCGAAGTACTAAGACGTTTGATCTGTAGAGGGTGCTGATGAAGGATAAAGATATTGATGAGCTGGCGAAGTCTGTGGGAGTCATTGTGGAGAAGATCTTGAAGCTTATGCTCAAGGATGATGAAGCCGTTCAACAGAAAGACTCCGTTGAGGAGTAAAACCGACATTGTCGGTTTTGGGGCTTAACGATTATTTACCTAAATTAGAGCTTCGGAAGTCATTTCGGAACGGCGTCCGCTGGGCAAATAAGTCCCAGGAAAAGCGGTAAAGGAATTAAGCGGGAAGGTTTATCCTTTCCGCTTTTTTTCTTGTTCGTTGGAAATTACAATTCCTCTTGACGTACTAATAAAAAATAGTTTGACTTTTAAGGCAACCTCTATAAATTATTAACTTATGGCTGGTAAAATCCACGGAACAGATCCGCGTGAAGATACATGTGGACATTGCAAAAAATATCGAATAGGTGCGGACCATGGACTATTCATCGGTCGGCCAATTCGACTGAAATCTACAGGTTCTAGTATACGGATATCTTATGAATATCTCGGTTGCATAGACCTATTTTTATGCAAAAAATGCATTGCTCGAAGGCTTTTACCTTATCGGATCATTGGTTTTATCATTCTCATCCTAAGTATAGGTATACTTCCTATTATAAAAATCTATGGTATTTACTTAGGAAAATTATGGTGGCTTGTTGCACTTGTGGTAATTGCCCTACTTATTCTAGCCAAGTTTTGCTTGATACCGAGTACTATCACTGTTAATGATGCCGTTGCACCTCTTCTGCGCCGACACCTTAGAAAAGAGCTTAAAGAAAGATATGGTGAAGAGGATACTATAGTAACTTGGACAGCGAGACAGTATGAAAAACTCAGTTTTGGATAAATTACAATGTAATTAAAAGCTATTGCCTCCACCGATGCTATTCGCCTTTTTCAAAAAGCCTTCGTTTTTTATTGTGATTGGTTATTCCTTTATGTCCGAGACTATTAGGTTTTTATTTTACGGATTTAATCCTCTCTTTTCTATTCGTTGGAAAACGGAAAACTAGTTTGCGGTTCGGATTATTATTACTATCATAAAAATAATGCTTTTCATTTTAAGCCAAATATACTATACAGTAAATATCTGTAGGAGCAATGGTGATGTTACCTAGTACCTGTTTTCTAAATAATCCTTCTTAATATGGGAGTATGTATTGGAATTTAGAAAAAGGATTCAAAAAAAGTTGTTATTCTTTGGGTCGCGCTGGGGTGTAAACTCACTTGTGGCAAAAGCCTTAAAAATGGGCGCGGATATTCACATGGGTGCTTTTGGGGATTTTCGAAACGATGGACCCTTAAGTCTTGCGGTCAGACATTACCATGTACATACTGTAAGGTTCCTACTGGAAAGGGGTGCGAATCCTAATGCTAGTTTCCTTCCTCTATTAGACATTGCGTGTCGGTTCTCAGAAAGACGATGTAAAACCGTTAAAGAAATCATTGAGCTTCTTCTTGAATATGGAGCAGATGTCAATCAGACCGAAGAAAATCTAAACGCCCTTGTGGCTCTGACCAAAGAATTAGAGAAAATAAAGAGGGGGAAGGCGAAAGGCATAATATATGAGCTCGTTCAGCTATTAATCGCTAAGGGATCGAATGTAAATGGCCAATGTGATTGGAAGGAAACGCCTTTACGCCATGTTTCCAAAGACGGATCAGTAAACATTGTTTCGCTCTTAATATCGTCTGGAGCAGATGTCAACGCCAGGGATGACTGGGGTGATACGCCGTTATACGTTGCGGTTGAAGCGAGAAATAATAATATTGTTAAGCTTCTACTTGATGCGGGTGCTAATCCGAATTCGAAAACTAAAAAATATAAAGTTACACCATTATATTGTGCAGTCGAAGATGGGAATAATGATGTAGTTAGACTACTTATAGACGCGGGTGCGGATGTTAATGCAAGAGTAGAAGGTAAGGCACCCTTGCATGAGGCAACCGAAAACGGCAATTTGGAAGCGGTGATATTGTTGGTTAATGGAGGTGCAAACATTAACACTAAAACGAAATACAATGAAACTCCGCTTAGTCTAGCAGAAGGTTACTACGACGACATTACTGAGATTTTAAAAAGCCAGGGCGGGAAATCGTCGCAGTTTCGTATTAGTAATAAAAAATCCAAAGAACCATCAATATCTGAAGAGCATATTGCTTCTTCGACCATGCAAGAAACTACAATCCTTGATCCTGAAGTAGGTCCCGGGCAATTTCATAAAGATATCTACTCGGTGCTTGAAAAGTTGTCTATTTCTACTTCTACCGAAATCCAAGAACAGACCAAATGGTACTGGGACAATCCCCAATGTTATGCGTTTCCAGAACCAGGAAAGCATGACGTGATATCTATCAAGGACGCAACAAGCCTCGCAGTAAAAAGGTGGTATCAGGGATCACAATATCGCTTATCTGAAAAAGAATTAAACATCTATCATAAGACGGAAACGAGCTCAAGTGGCAACGAAAAGGGTGTTGTGTTTTTAAAAACTGAGTCCAACCGAATTGCCGTAATCCCATATTCTAAAGATTGGAACTAAAATCCCAAAACTGTTAGCGCGATTCTTCTTGTAAATTCTTTTATTCAAGACTTTACTTTAATACTATCTTATTTGTATGTCAACTAAATTAGGGGAAGACCTCTTAATTGATCCTTGAAGCATGAGAGAGTATAACCACTTCTACACTTCTATATTATCGTTAGTTGACATCCATCTTTTAAGTGATCTATAATAAACTGTAAGGAAATCTATTTCCTAGTTGTAAGCATTAAGGGAAATTTACAAAAACAACCCCTCTCCGAGCTGGCTATTTTTTCAGCTTTCCGCCTTATCCCCCGGATCATCGTAATCCCGCTGCGTTATATCATGCATGATCTTATCCAGTTCTCTACGGGCATGTTTGGCGGTTGCAAGCATCTCTTTTGATGCGACTTCACCTAACAATATGAAATGCCATTTTTATAACATTACCCCGAACGTTTAAAAATGTTTTGATAAAGTTGGATGGCGAGTATATCTTTCTATAATGATACAGGTACTTATAGTAGAAGATGATGAGTCAAGGCTCCAAATTCTACGAAATCTTTATAAACATCAACTCATTACATCTTGCACAAAGGGCGAAGAGGCTATACGTCTATTGAGTGAGCAAACTTTTAACATAGTTCAGCTCGATTATGACCTTATCGATGGTCCTGCGGGCGAGGAAGTGGCGAAGTTCATCTCTACTATGACCTGTAAACCAATCGTTGTGATTCATTCTGAGAATCCAACTGGAGCTAACCTAATGAAAAATGCTCACAATGAATCCATTGTCATCCCGGTTAGTAAAATAGTTACCAAATCAGATATTACAAGTCGTTTAAAGCAGTACCTTTCATCCCCTCTGACAAAGGAGAGCCTTCCGGCATTACGCGATTTGTTGGCAAAGTTCTAACTATCTCGATTCCTCAAAGCAGTTGTATTTAAATGAGTGTCGGCCCGATCTATAAAAAAGGCTATAGTCTGTCGTGTAGGGCCAGCCCTTCTCAGAGCTGGCATTTATTTTAACTTTACGCTTTATCCCCCGGCTCATCATAATCCCTCTGAGTGATATCATGCATGATCTTATCGAGTTCCTCACGGGCATGTTTGGCTGTAAGAAGCATCTCCTTTGATGCCACGCCATCGACATCGAGAACAACTTCCGCCCATCTGTAACCGTTTTTCTTGGTGTCCTCAAGTTTGAAGGCTGTGTTAACCGCCACAACCGGAAGATTGGACCTCTTCAGCTTCCTTTTATGCTGGTTCCAGTGCTTTATGGATGTGGGGCTCAAAGAGAAGACAAACGGCTTTATCTTATCTTCATGTTCCGTCAACAGCCACAGCCTGACCTTTGGTTTGCATTTACCCGAACCGATGACCGCTTCCTCACAGCTAACGCAGGCATCGCTTAAAGGATCAGATACTGTGGGCATTTCATCTATCCCGCTGCAGGAAGGCAACTGATCTCCTTCTTCCCACAAAGCCCGAATATTCTGCTCGGCGAAAATAACCGCCTTGAGGATGTTCCCGTCAATCGTTTCCTCCTGGGAGTCGTCGGTTAGATAGTTCTCTCCGTAATCGATATACATACGATGTTTGCCGTTATCCTTATGCTCGATGCGTATTCGGGGGATCTCGAAACTGTATCCCGCAGAGTCGAGTTCTGTCAACTCCTTCTCCACGTCGAAACCGGTTTCGTTCAGGATCTGCTGGATCTCATCGGTTTTTATTAAATTATTGGTCAAGGTATACCTCCTTATCTGATGTTTACTTTTTTAATCTGTTTCATAGCTTTTGCAGCCAGCTCTGGTGACAGGTCGTCGTTTCTCTCACGACAGTGAGCTGTGTAGCTGCATATGTTGCAGTGGTTGGGATTTGGGTAATGCCAATCTTTGAGCATCGACTTCAACAGGTTCTTCATCTGCGACCTGAAAGCTTTTAACTCCTGTTCACTCTTGCGGACTCTAATAAACGGATCGCCTTTTTCATCGCCTTTCGAACCATTGGATGTGGTCCGTTTTCTTATCTCATGAGCTCTCAGGAAATAGACACTGCAGTAATCGGGATTGAGCTTCGGCTTGATCCATTTGTTGTTGGTTTTAAATTCCCCGTACTTCAGGGCATAAGCGTACAGATTAAGCTGCCAGTCCTGCTGTACTGATGCTATTGCTGGTCTTTGTTTGCTGCTCTTGAAATCAATCAGCTCGATGGTTCCGTCAGGATTTTTCCTGACCTGATCGATAGTCCCTGTGAAAAGATACCCGCCGATCTTGACTCTGAACTGCTGCTCTGAATACAGGACCTGGGCTTCACGGTTAGCTTCGTGTTTGCGGTACCCGTCAAGAACTTCAACAGCGTTTACTTCAAAGACAGCAAGATCCTTCTCACGATCATTCCATTTAACAAGCACATCACTGTTTTCATCGAATTCAAATCCCTCAAATATCTCATGGTAATGCTCCGCCACATCCATATCCCAATTCGAATCATGGATCATATAGATCAGCTTATGCAATGTACTCCCGTGAAGAGCTGCTGGATGACGGTGTTCTGGAGATATCTTGTCTATATGCCTGAAGCGGAACATCAGGGGGCAGTTGAGGTAGTCTTTTATAGTGGATTGGCGGAGTTCTATGGACTGCAGGATTTCGGATTTGGTCATGTTGGCTCCCTATGTGTATTATATGGATTTCGTATATGCGTGTAATCGTTCGACTCTACAATCCTTATACCACATTAGCGGGCGTTGATTACCCATTTCTTTTTGTGTAAGTCTATACCGGCATAAAGAGTCTGGCCTGTCCAATCGGTCTGAACTTTCTTCATCGTTATCCTCCATGCAAAAGTCTCTGATTTCAACGATGAAATATACTACAGCAGCAGCTCTCTACCGACTATAAACATAGCGACTTATACTACCATAAGGAGGGGGATTTAGTGTATTCGTAAACTGCTAAACAATTATTAGATCATAGGAATACGATCTCTATTTGGATTGAGAAAAATAGCAGCGTGGCGCAATATTTCGTTTTAGGCATGAAGTTGCCCTATGAATTTATAAATAACAGGCTGCCTAATGGCTTTGATTTCCGGAGAGTAGTGTAAAACAACCTACAATTTGGAGTAATACTCCTTGATTTTTTCAGCCATCATTGTTCTTCGTATGTTTAAAAATTCTTCATAACGATCTACATCCATATCAAATATGGCATCAGGGATACAATTCATATTTAGGTTATGCATTAACTCAGTTAAATCCTGAATCCCCCCATACTTCAATGTCCCACCGTTACATTGATCTTTGATTTCAGAAAAATAAATGTTTGGAGCTTTGTTTGCTACTTTGATATTGATTTCAGACTGCATGTAAACATAATTTGCAATTTGGTTATACTGCCTGCGTTTCATTCCATTCTTCTTCAGATAGTCACGTGGAAATATGTGATGAATATCTCCTTTGATAGAAATCAAATCCTGCACATTGATGTCGCTGGAAAGCAATCCTTTATCGTTGGTTTTTACCTGAGACGCTAAGAAAACATGAAAATAGGGACTACTTGTTACTGAAGTATTCAAACTCTGGATCAAGGATGCATCCCAAAAAGCGTCAGATAGGTCGCCTGCCTCAACATCTCCTAAGAAATCCTTGAAATCTCGTGACGATATATTCTTTATATCAAAATCAAACTGGGATTGGAATGGGCCACCCTTCATACCCTCAGACATACTTTCGCTTCTCATTTAGTGATGGCGGGAGTTCCTCTTTATACGGTCAAAGAATTGCTCGGGCATTCCTCAATTAAGACTACCGAGATCTATTCGCATTTAGAACAGAACCACAAGTCAGAAATGCAATCCAGATTACCTTATTAATCCTTTGGCAAATAAAATTAAGGACTCATGTAGGACTCATGGAAAAATGGACAAAAATACGGGTTGCGGCACTTCGCTGTAACCCGTTGTTCTTTATCGCCTTAAATGTAATATTTATACCCCGCCAAATTACTTCGACGGGGTATGGGTAGTATCCACGACAAGCTTTTCATAACTCATTGCCACACAACGCAATTCCGTATCCGCCAATAAATTAGCCCCGTTTTCACCTCCACCTTTCGACACCAGAGACCA
>JAAGZO010000796.1 GCA_024206195.1 bacterium
GCGGGAACGTATACTATTGATAACAACCTGATTGATGGCTTCAGTGGTTACTCATTTGAAGTTGATGGTGAGAATTATATTGAAGGAGATCCTCTATTCATAAATCCTTCAGTTTTTAATTTTCGGCTACAAGAAGGATCTCCTGCCATAGATAATGGCTCTTCCATTAACGCCCCTGATATCGATTTCGATGGTAATACTCGACCTTTAGGGATTTCATATGACATAGGTGCATTTGAAAGTGCACTATGATCTTGAGTTTCATAATAATTTAGTCTGTGGTGACATATGCCTAATGTTTAAACATTTGTGTATTTTTACGTAATCCCCATTTCCCTAAGTGATCGCTAAAAGCTACGAAATATGCGGAGATAATCGTGTCTTGGACCTCGATGTGTAATTGTAAACCGAGACTAGACTGGCGATAATGAGTCACATGCGAACCTTATGGCCTCATTGACTATACTGAAACCCCTATCCTACTAGTCTTGGTGTCAAGTTGTCTGTATATAGCTTACCTTATGTGTGAGTGTAAGCCGAACGAACCAGTATAGCAAAGTGTATCCGTTTAGTTCCCGAGGACGAACTCAATGTTATCATTACTCATTTCGATAACCTTTTCCTTTCCGCAGTGTTATCGAATATTATTTGTCATACTACTTCATACCATACAATCGTTGCGCAAACTTGTATGACTTCGAGTACACCTTCTTGTATTCATATCGGGTTGCTACTTCACCACCAAAACTGGATTTGAAAGAGTTAATGGCCTTTTTTTTCTCGTCTGTATCAGCCTCTTCTTGCGGCCACATTCCTCCCCAGTCGAACTCTTTTAAGCCTTTTTCTTTGGCGTATTTTATCGCTTCCCAGTGGAGTAATCGATTTGCCCTGCCTATGATTGTCGCCTTTTGTTTATCTGTTTCAAGGCGCTTAGAGGCGCTGTGCCAAAGTTTAATGTGGTTTTCATCTTCTAAATACAGATGACCTCCGAGGATTTCCCCTTCGTATTCAGCGGCAAAAAGAGTACTATATCTTTTCATGAAATTAGTGCTTTGAGTCATGATATCCAGAGTAGTGCCGAATCCCTTGCTTTGCTGAAACCTCTTGTTGATTTTATAGAATTCGTCGAAGTGTTTGTTTGTGTGAATTCTGGTTCCATCTTTTTCTGCTCTTTTTATCCTTTGACGAGTAGACGATTTGCTCATGTCGTTGAAAATCACTTCTATATCCTGAGTAAGGTCAATGACAAAGGTCAGCTTTTTTCGGTAAACAAAATCCTCAGTGTCCACTTTGTCCGTGCAATCGACAAATGTTACGGCATCGCAACCATCGACGTCGTAGGGATATTCAGCAAAATGGATATCCTTGGTTTTAAATAGTAATACCCTCTTTTCAATGTTTAGCATAGGATTGGATGTTCCATATTACTAGTAATTCGCATGATCGGTTCCTGAATTGGTTCTACGATTGAAAGTAGTTCTTGTATCAGCCCATAATCCGGATAGTATTGCCTTGAATTTCACGAAATCATCAATTGCATCAATCCTGCTAAGTGTATATGGATTATCATTCTGGTGGACTGGCTTGCCATGAGTATGTAATGAAGTAGAAACAGCACCTGTAAAACCACACTCTTTCACAAGACTTACTAATTCAGAATTAAAGTTACCATTGGGATAACTAAAGATCGTGACCTCCTTTTCTATCTCACCCTCAATAGCTTTTTTTGATTGGATAACCTCGTTTTTGGCTTGTTCGAAGGAAATGTTGGTCATAATTGGGTGGCTCATCGTATGGGCTCCGAACTCAATATTGCCATTACTCATCTCAATAACCTCTTCCCACGATAGGAAAAGTTCTTTGCCTAAATCGGTTGGTATGGTTATACTGCAAACTTGGGCCAGCTTGTCTATTAAAATATTCCTTTTCTCTTCGGGCAGTGTTTTTAAGTGCTCAGTAATCTTACGGACGGATTGACCTCTGTCGTACACAGATTGGCAACTGTAACTGCCCAGTTCATCCAAAGTTATCTGCCCAATTCCAGTATGGTGAATAACGTAACTTACCTTGTCCCACCAAAAAACCTTATTTGAGCCAATGTAGCCAGCGGTCAGGAAAATGGTTGCAGGGATGCCATATTCCTTCAAGATAGGATAGGCGTAGAGGTAGTTGTCCCTATAACCATCGTCAAATGTGATTGCTATAGCTTTTTTGGGGAGGGATCGTTTTTGGTGGATTAACTGTGCTATCTCACCTAGAGGTATAACTTTGAAGTTACGGCAGAAATAGTTGATTTGTTGTTCAAATATTTTTGTGTTTAGTACTAGAGGTAAACAGTAATTCTGCTCTGGGCAAATACGGTGGTACATGACAATCACAACCTGTGATTTGGTGAATTTTCTGCGGATGAAAGCGTAGGTATCTATGAACCCGGAGTAGTTGGCAGTGATGGCTGCAATCGATTTCAGCGATTTGCTCACTCTGATTCTCCATATACCTGCCAAACCTCGAACTCGCCATTTGTATAAATCTGTGCGGTTGCAGTATCTGCCCTCAGATTAGCATAATCCTGATCTGTATACTGAGGATACAGGTGTCTGTCAACTTCACGATGGTACGTCACGATTATCCTGCCCAATTCACCAGTAACCAGGTATGCGTGATTAATATCCAGGGCATCAGTAATTGAATCGTATTCATCGTAACCAAAATGAGATGGAACTTGAGTTGGATACCAAACCAAACCAAAACCCTCGCTCTCGCTACCGAGATAGAACTCATCGAATCTCCCTACAGCTATGTTATCAGTGACAACATCAACAAATCCATTACGATGGTCGGTAAACCATTCTGATCCGACTATTTCCATTCGAGTTCTTTGTTGATTTTCCGACCCAGTCCTTGCCGAGCCATATACATTCAATATACTTAAAACACTTGCAACTAGTACGAGAATTGTTGAAAGTGTAATCAATACTGTCTTTTTGGATTTGAATCCCATCAATTTGTCTCTTTTGTCATTAATTCCATACGATATCCTATAAATGACTAACCCGATAATGAAAGGAGCGATCATGAGAAACGATCTGGCGATTCTTACAGGCTCGAACTCCCCGCTTCTTGCCAGCATAGAAAACAATGCCATTCCTAAGCCCACAGCAAACAGGATAGAATAACTAAAGGTAGATGAATCAACCCATCCTTTCCTACTCAAGGCTGCCTTGAAAACTGCTGCCATCGCAACAAATGAAACAACGAAATACGCGAATATCGCACCGTACCGGTAGATCGTTAATTCGAGTAATTGCCATATCGACATATCTGACCTAGTCAAATCGCTGGTTTCTGTTTGGAAAGGATTATCATCTCCGCGATCAAGCAAAAAGTCATAAATTTCATTGATGTTTTGTTCGATGAAACCGAATTCATTTGCAATTAGATACCACAGTGCCCAGATAATGAGCATCAAAAGAGGGATGGTATAACTTTCCGGTATATCGAGATCCTCAAGCAAAGACGATTCTCTCCGGCTTGCAATGTATCGAAAAAGGTGCTTGGCAAAATCAAGGGCAAAAAGTAGTGCTATGGCAAAAAGTGATGTCAAGGGGTGAATGATTACCAACGCCAGTGCTAGTACAATCACCATTAAAATGTTTGCATGTTGTCTTTCTGCAGTATTTGTTCTTCGATAAACAAAGTACAGTAAAAGAGGTATCAAATAAAGAGAAAGATACGATGGGTGTATAGTCGCGATCAGGCTGGAGAATATCAATGGACTGGCAAGAGCCGTAATTAGTAACGATTGTCCACGATGTTTGGTTACCACAGTAGCTAAGAGATACACATTTAACAAATACATGGCATACCAGCAAACAAACAGCAGATTACTTACTGCTTCACGGCTCAGGTTAGTAACGTCCCATAAACTTGCTCCTAGTAGATGAACGCCTGGATAATAGTTTTGATCTCCAATATGTCCAGTTTTGATGATATCTACCATGTTTCCCACATGAGTCATGGCATCCCCTCCGGGCCAAAATCCATAACCATGAAAGTATGGTAATCCCAAGAAAACTGAGTTAGTGGCTATGACAATACAGAGCCCTGCTAGCCACCAGTTGGTTTTGTGAGTACTAAAAGCCTGGTGAATGAGTATCCCGATACCACAACCAGCACTGACGATGAAAAAGATCCAGAAGTAGAATGGATAGCTATCGTAAATAGTGAATTCTCGGTGTGTAGCAGCAGGTGTGATAGCGATGATGATTAACACAATTAGCAACATAACTGAGGCAATTGTAGCCAAAACCTTATCAAAACCGAGTCCTTTTGAAGTTATGCCACTTTGTTGAATGTCAATATTATTCATAATTCCATACTCGCTATAATAACTGGATTACTATTAGCCCAGGTCGGCCAGGCATGTTCTGTATAGTTCCACCGCTGCCTCAAAAGCGTATTCCTTTTCCACAAGCGCACGGGCGTTAATGGAGATTTCCTCGAGTCGCGGGTCATTTAATGCTCTTACGATATTTCTAGCTATGCAATCTGGAGAATTATCCTCCATGATGAATCCAGTTTTACCATCTTTAATCACATCCGGGATAGCTCCAACGGGTGTTGCCAAAACCGGTGTACCGCAAGCCATAGCCTCCAGCATCATGTTTGGCAGTCCTTCAGTATCGGAGGGCAAGACCAGTAGTTTCAGTGTATTCAGGTGGGAAGGGAGCGCATCATGCGAAATCCATCCATGGAGATTAACTTTTCTGTTTAAATTATCTTTATCTAGGTTTTTTATCATTTCTTCTTTTAAATATCCATCTCCGCCGATGAAGAAATCAAAGTCATCCTTTCGTTTTAGCACTTCTGGGATTGATTTGATAAAGTTCATTGTACCCTTTTCGTGACTAAAGCGCCCGATATATCCTATTGTATTTGGCCGTTTGGTAAAACACTGTGATGTTCCGAATGTGTCTAAATCAAGAAAGTGCTCATGGGCTATTGAGATTTTGGTTTTGTGTTTCTCTAGTTCCCATAATTTTACCATGTTTGGTGAATAGACAATGATTCTATCTGACAAAGAGTAACATAGGGCGTCCAAATGTCCGACAGTTTTCAAAAGAGAATCGGTATGATTTTTAAAATAGTGCTGTGAAGAAGAGGCTAAACTCAGGATAACTCTCCGTCTCATTAGCTTGGCGGTTAAAACAGGTAACAATAATCCATCAAACATGAAGAATATGAATGGCCCTACTTTATTTCTTATTCTTACCATTTCATATGATATTCTTAGTTGCATTAAAATGTATGCATAAATCCTGGCTAGCTTAAATGATCGATGTCGATACTCTAATGAGTATCCTTGGATGGTCCGATTTTGCTCAAGGACTGTTGATCCTTCATTTCCTGTGATGAGATACAGTCTTTCTGATAAGGAGGATAACACGTTGACCAG
Organism: bacterium; assembly: GCA_024206195.1. Next base: position 5,456 of record JAAGZO010000796.1, read on the forward strand.
ATTGAACATAGGTACGAGTGCTGCCTGTGTTCTTGGGGATGTTACTACACAAATCCGCAAACGTATCCCCTTGATAATATCTGTTCTACAGAACAAAAAACATTAACTAGTTTTTGCATATAATGTCCGATATTTTCGGTTTTATGTGGAAGAAACGTATAGCAACGCATCAATTCATTTGTGTAACACAAGCTTGGGTACTTCACTTAAGGTTCCTACGCCAGTTGAAACTGCCCATACCCAGTAGAAAGGGAGCGGTCTGAGGCTTCTCTTCCTAATGCATACGAAAGCACCGAAAAAAAACAGCAACGGACTCTCAATTAGCCTTGCCAATAACTTATGTCTCCAAAAGAGTCGAGCGTTTCCTCTCCCATACCAAATTCGCTGCCGAATAAAAGCTTTGCCGCTTGCTCGATGTTGATGATAGATAAAAGCAGAAGAAACGCCTAGAGTATATCCGTTTTTCCTCAATCTGAAACATAAATCATGGTCCTCAGCGGCACCTTTAAAAAAACAGTCGAATCCATATTCCAGAATAACGTCTCGTAAAAATATCGTTGCACGTGTTGGTATAAGCTTTTTGTCTCCCGGTTTATTGAACATCATTCTGAGGTGCTGGTCCTCTCCCCATTCCCAGTAGCTTGTGTTCTCAGGACTTATTGCTTGTGCGCTAATGCCGGCATAACCCCGTTCCTGCATTTCCACTAACATCGTTTGCAGACAGTTAGGTGGAAGGATAACGTCTGAGTCTACATAAGAGACATATTGGTGCGTAGCGTTCTCACATCCTAGTTGCCGGGCATAGGCAAGACCTCTTCCTTCGTTGAAACATATTCTGTGTGTATATCTCTTGGCTATTTCTGGGGTGCAATCTGTGGAACCATCATCGACCACGATGATCTCTGATGGATTGTTGTTCTTGATAGATTCCAAGCTGCGTTCCAAGGTCCGCTCAGCATTCTTGGCACAAACCACCACAGAAACATCCAACATCAATAACCCTTCCGATTGATAATCATATTCCCAGTCAATCCGTTGTATGATCAAGTATCATTATTCTAATTGCATCTTTCTGGAGCTTGTTTAGATAAATATACCAGCAAAAACCAATTTCAAAGATTCTCTTTCATGAGCTTGAAAGTCTCATGTGCATGGTGTTCCTTCGATACACCTACTGCAATACCACTTAACCCGGGCAAACCTTTCACATATTCGGTTGCCTCGGGGACTTTCAAGTATCCAGATGCCAATATGCCGTATGCAATCACTTCGGTGTCTGGAATCCTTTTCAGTGCCTCTTCGCATTTTGTTCTAGATGGGCACATCCAAAATCCAAGCGAATTGAATTGGGCAGCAATACACACTTTGCGAAAGTCTATGCCCCAAGTTTCAAACTTAGTTACCAAATGAGCAAAGTTATGTGTTTGGAATCCTGGCTTTATCCCGCGGCTTTGCATGAAATCAATGTGTGCTCGTACGAGCCATTCCATGTTGAGAGCTAGTGCCATATCTGTTACAACCTCATGCAACAGTATTGAAGCTACAGTTCCGTTTTTTCCGGCTGCAGATCTTATTCTGGACTCTTCATATAGCAGGTAACTTTTTAATAGACTCTCTGGATCGGTTCTTGTAATCCCTTTGACACCATACAGTGCTGCTCTGAAATTCCAAGAGAAGACTATCTCGCTACCCATTTTTTTGACTAAACCGGGAATTCCTCCTTGCGTGACCGCCAGTCTAACGAATTCAAATGCATAGGGCAATATTGCATAGATCTGAATCGGCTCACGCTGATCTGTTTTACTGGCTCGTTGCAATATGGAAAGTGTGGTATCACTAACCGAAAACATAAAACCGTCTGCACCGTTAGCAAGAGCAGTTTGTACAAGAACTGCAGCGTGTTTTGGGTCGGCTACGTCTTCCCCTCTGGATGCAGCTCTTTCTTGAGATAAATGGCTTATTCCGTGAAATGGATTATCACCAACCAACAACATTTTTTTGTCTGTCATTGCGTCGCTAGCCCTCTTGCATGACTATTTACTTGATCAACAAGCTCTTCAACTTTTGAAGCAGTCGAGAAGCTGGGCTCGGCCGCAGAATCATCTGATATTGATCTGATGAACAGCTCATCTTGGCGTTGGTACTCTGCTCCGCCAATAAAAAACGGCACAATATCATCAAGATCGTGCTTATACCACGAAGATGAATCCTGACCGTTTAATTCTAACTCAAGGAGATCTTCATTGATTCGTATGGTTCCATTATTTCCTGTTATCAACAATCCCATCTCAGGAAGTCGATACCCCTCCTTACACCATGATGTCTTGATTTTTCCTTCGGTGCCTTCCGGTGTCAGCACGTCAAAAAAAGCCTCATCTTCAGAGCCGTCCCCAAGGAGCGATTCAATCCTGGCGTTTTTGACCTCCATATTTCCAAGGAGCCAGAGAACCAAGTCTATTATATGAACTGCAGAATCTTCAATAACTCCGCCTCTAGCTAAGGATTGCGTTGATTTGGCTCCTAAAAAGTCTGCTGAGTAGGCATATCCTTCAAATGAGACCAAATGTCCCAGTATACCATCCATCAGGATTTGCTTGGCTTTGGTAAATGTTACACAGAATCGCCTATGATAACCTACCATGTTGACGCCACCGTATGTTTTTGCCAAATGGCAGAGTTCCTCAGCTTGGTCATGTGTTGATGCCAAGGGTTTCTCAGTGAAGACATTATGAGCTATGTTTGATGTATATATTGTTTTGATAATCGGGAAATGGGATGCTGGGGGAGTTGTCACACAAACAGCATCTAATCCCATATCGGATAGTTGTGCCAAATCTGAGACGATGTTTATATCCGGCAAAACCTTTTTGCCAAATTTGCTTACAAAAGAGTTTTTTTCACACAATGCTACAAGTTCAACCTCATCCAGCATGCTAAAAATACTGGCATGCATCAAACCCATTTTACCTAAACCTACTACAGCTACTCTTGTTTTCATCTAGATATTGCCTTTCCTGTATTGCCATTTCCCCAGGAGATATCCTGTGCCCATAAGGAACAGGTTCGTCGATAATACACCTATTTGTGCGATAGGTGCAACTTTGTAAAATCTTAAAAGTCTTTTAGGGATCGATACGAATAACAATTGTCGAAGAAAGAGGTTTTCGGCTGCTAGAGGTTGGTGCCCATATCGTGAGACGATCTTATTGATCATCGCTCTTGTGACGCCTTCTCTAAAAGAGTAATTGAATACATAGTTAAGAGTCGTACGTTCGGGACTGACCTTGTGATTTACTATTGCTTCTGATTTGAATACGATCATCGCTGTGGGTATGAGGTTTTTGATTCTTAAGCACAGTTCCGCTTCTTCACCGCCTGAAGGATTGAATCGTACTCTTCCCATCTCACATCTTCCCAGTTTGGTTTCCCACAATCCTACTTTCTGAAAAACCTCTCTCCTAAAAGCCATGTTACTTCCCGTGACATTCCTGATTTCCCCGCTAGCTTGCAGAATAAGTTTTTTATGATTAGTACAGCCAATGATAAAATCGAAATCCAACGGGAACCAAAACGGGGGTTTATCCTCTGGCCAAACCGGTACAGATTCGCCACCGACTGCCATAACTCGATCATCAGAAAACGGCGGAGTCAAATTCTCCAGCCAGTTTTTTTCTGCAAATGCATCGTCATCCAGAAAGGCGATGATTTCCCCAGTTGAGGCCTCAATAGCCTTATTCCTTGTTTCCGATAGTCCTGGAGCTTCATCACTCAGGACCAGCTTTATTTCTGATGGTAGCTCTTTTTTAAGTCTTTCTAGTAGTTCTTTATTTTGATCTATTGCTACCACTATTTCGTAGGGCTTGAGAGTTTGTGCCAAAGCGGAATCCACTGCTTCGTGGATGTCTTTGAGTCGATCCATGGTGTAACCACAGATGATGACTGATATATTGGATTGATTCATTATCTCCATGGGATGTCAGCTAAAAAATCTAAATTTCATGCGTAGCTACTACAAGCCACGTAAAGTTTATTCAAGTCTATCTACATGATAGACGCTGGCGTAACTACCAACAATAGTACGATAGTAAATCCCTGCCATTCTCGCGCAGGATATTACCTCGCCTTTGTCAACACATCACATCTAAATTATCGATCCTTTATATGTGTTACTTTCTCATAACATAAAGAAGAGGGTAAGGTCAATATCCAATATGGTACTTGAACAATTGACTGTTTGGTTGGAACCTATGGAAACAATCTCGCATAACCAGAAGATCACATCCTGTTGTGATATCCA
>JAAGZO010000797.1 GCA_024206195.1 bacterium
AACCGGCAAACAGGCAGCAATGCAAAAGCCACAACAGGCATGTACGCAATAACAATGCCTCTCGCATGCTAAGCGAAGTGAGTCAGCTAATAAACAAGAAACAAACAAAGCCAAACATGGCGGCGGTTAACTACCTATACCGCGTACTACGCAAACCAAAGCATAGACATAAATACTGCAAATAACAAAAGTCCCAATGAGATTAGTCCCACTGAGATGATGTACATAGGTAATTAATAAAGTCCCACTGAGATATGTGTACACTAAGATAAAGTAAAGTCCCACTGAGATGGATATCTACTAAAATGTTTTCTAATACCCAACAGCAAGAATACTAGTGAAGTCTGGGTGTAATGGCTTAAAGCCACCTTACCCAGATTATCCTATTATGAGTTATGCGGGAATCACCTATAATGCATGGGAAGTCTGGACCTATTTTCCAACATTATCAAATGAACAATAAATTTCTAGTAATTCCCTTAAAGACTGGATGGGACCAGCCGCTCCACCCCTAAGCTCTCCCTTGAGCTGGGGAGCTTTATCTTTAGCTTTAGCCCCCCAATGATGAATAGCTGCCCTACCATTGATTTTCGCAGACAAGTGAACATTTTAAAAGTGAATTTGTTACGATAGGTGAAAAATTATTGAAAATTTGCATCAGCCCCTTCTGAATGTTCTTGGCAAGTTTGTTCTGATCTTTTTGGACCTCTTTGGTCGAGAACCTTTAGGGCCTATTTGGTCAGGATGGCGTCCAGTGTCCCTGGACCATCCACTGGGTAGTACATGCTGTGATGAAGCTGAACATTATGCAAAGCTATCATCTTAGAACGTGGAAATGGATGAAATGGTGGTGAGCCATAGTTAAGAAAGCTGCTATGCCTGACTGTGGATAAGGATGAGCAATGATTGATTTTGCTATTTTTACTGTGGAGGCACGCCATCTGCCCCAATTGGGATGTATCTTCATCACTAGTTTGTACGCATTAGTACTAGATGGACTGAAATATATTTTTTGCTACTGGATGCATAAATATATTTCAGT
>JAAGZO010000798.1 GCA_024206195.1 bacterium
GCATGATAACGAGAGAATTAAAATTCACCGCTTAGGGAATCAATTCTCCGTTCACAATTCTTAACCTAAACTTTGACAAACAAAAGTGAATTCAGGTAATCGACAACCTGATAACTGATTTCCAGATCTCAGTGCGAACCACCAAATGTTAGGATTTGAGAATTTGGGATCCTAAAACCCCAAACACCTGAATGGCACCATACAGAAACTGGAAATAAAGTGAAATACGGAAACCGGAATGAAACAGTTCTGAAAGTAGCACCCCTTACAGACTTGACCGAAAGCAATAGCTTAAGATCTTGACCCGGAGGGTTATCAGACTGTGTCTTTCCTGGTTCACCTTTGAAAGAGAAGTCTGAGTCTTTAATGTGTGATTGAATCATGGCGATAATAAAAGGCAAACGATTTATTAAAGAATAGTGATGGCACGTAGCAGACAGAATCCATATGCACATTAATAGAGAAACGTTCCGAAGAGCAACCATTGGCTGGCTCCTGGATAAGCATGAACTCAGCAAGACAAACAAAAGACAAACGACTGGTATCAATACATGAATTCTGAGCGAAGCCCAGATACGACCATATGGAATAACTCTCAAATAGACAACTAGGCAAAACACCAAACAAATTAACTCGATAGTACCAATAATATTACGAGTATCAATATCAATCTAATATAATAATGTAATAATGATTGTAATAATAACTACCCCATCTATCTAACTAACTAACTATATAATCAACCTCCAGCAGCAGTAGGCGCCCATTGGGGCCTTTTTTGACGGAAGCGCCTCTATGCTACAGCATTGTGGGAAAAAGCGCTTCCCTCGATTTTCGGACTCCTTTTTATATCCGAAAAATCGAGAGGGGTAATGCTAAAAAACACGGAAGCGCTTTTTCC
>JAAGZO010000799.1 GCA_024206195.1 bacterium
TGATAACAATCATTAATGTCATATCCCTCTTATTGGCGTACATAAGAACTCCGGTACCAAAGTGCTTCATTATCAGATTTTAAATGAGCAAGAGGTGTAATAAGCGTCCAAGCACCAACGTAAGAGCAGAGCATTATTGCATGATCCACCTACATCCACAGTAGAAGCTATAAGGAACCTTGAATCGTCTGGATACAGCTGATGGACGTGGAAAAACGTGGACGATAGGGTGGTCTCTTCGGATCGGAGCTCTAAACACAGTTCAAATTGGATGCCATTATGACCTACCTGTTGATGTCAATTGTCAAGCATTGTTGCGTTGTACAGCGCAAAGCATTAAATTTTAAAGAAATCAGTAAAATAATGAATGTGCTTACATTTACAAGAACAGTGATGATTTCGAGTACTTAGTATTTCTGGTTCCATCCCCGAGTGAGGAGAAAACGAAGGGAAGACAAAACACTGCAAGGATAAATCCACAGTGGAAAAATGCTCCTTTCAGGAGCATGAAAAAGGCTCAAAGCGTCAGAAAGCGAGGAACAAGGCATGAAAAAGGCAAATATGTTTCCTTCCTCCAAGCGTAACAAAGTCAGGAACAAGGCATGAAAAAGGCAAATATGTTTCCTTGCTCAAAGTGTCAGAAAGTGAGGAACAAGGCATGACAAAGCCAAATATGTTTCCTTGCTCAA
>JAAGZO010000070.1 GCA_024206195.1 bacterium
CACCAATCCGAATTTCACAAGACTCCTTCATGGAGAAACATCGAAATTCAGCACCAGATGTACCTATTGAAGCTGTCACCCAGTGGAAAGCTCAGTATGCACATAGGAAGAACAACTTGCTGTGCATCAACCATCAGAAATATGAACTGGGAGGAAAAGTTTCATCTCTGAAAGCTGCTGGAAGACCTAGAAAAGACACTATTTATCCATTTTTCTCCATGATCGACTCATTAGTCGAAGTTCTTGGAGATTCACCCAAAGGAAGTGCTTTGGATCCTGAACATTGGAAATTGTTGAATGAAATTGCTTACAATGAGATTCATCAATTTTCCGGTTGTTTAAGGAATACCAAGGATCGTCAAAGAACAAAAAGAGCTCTCTTAGAAATGATGCAACTTTTGTCCTATACAGAGCCCAAGACGCATCTTTAACTCTCTTTATTGCTAAAGGTTTGGCTATAATCACTTCCAAATTGCCTATACCTCAGAAAATATCCAAAAATCTGTTGTGGTGTCAGTTATTCCAGAAGGATATTCTGGATCAAATGCAAAGACCTATTATCAGTTGTCCTGAAATTCCTTTGGAAGAGGGATTGGAAGTGACATCTGAAGACCGAAAGAAGATCTGTGAACTTGTTAAGCCTGCTTGGAAGAAATATCTGTGTGCCTGTACTGAATATGTTAACTCTCGAAAGGGTTCCCCTCAAGAGGTTAGCTATTTTTGG
>JAAGZO010000800.1 GCA_024206195.1 bacterium
AGGATCTTCTAGAGATAACTAAAAGATACGCTAACTGCCTAAAGAGATTCGCTATGGATAAGAATCATCAGTCCTGGAAGTTTATACCTACCTCCGATAAGTTCTATTTTAATGAGAAGTATGACTTAGATGAGGCGGAATGGTCAGCACCTTTTAGAGAGGGCAAGTATGTAGAAGAGTTAGTGCAGGTAGATATACCCCCTGAACATCCTTTATTTAGGGAGGCATTAAAGCATTGTTATCCTAATTGTATAGCTCATAATGTAATATGGAACCACTTTTATTTACATAACCCTGAAGAGAGGTCTGTTGTGGATGGGTGGATAATGAAGACAGAGAAAGGTGAAGGATGAGTGAATTTTCGAGATTGTCGATATGTATATGTGTAACCTCGGTCACGATGATTATATGTGTGACTATTGCACATTATGTCGACACAAAAGAGAACAAACAACTAAATAGAAAGTAAAAAGATGAGTAATAAAAAAGAACCAAAACGATCTTGCACGACCTGCGTTGACATCGACATTTGCTCTGACCTCAAGCCTTGGATACTGAATTGTTGGAGGCCGAAACTTGAAGGGAAGAAAGAGAAAGGACAAATGAGTAAGATACATAAGGAATTTACAAAAGAGCTAATTGCACTTATGGACAAGTATAGTGCAGAGATACGTGTGCCTAATGATGAAAATGAAATGATTGTAGAGTTTGATGGGTTTAGCATAGAGAACTTAAAACTAGGCACATACGTAGATAACTCTCAGTATGAGTTGCAAGAGTTAGATTTAACGGAGGACACAAATGAGTAAATGTCCGCAACGTGGCCATCCAGGAGAAGCCAACCACCATGCAAAGGTTACTGAAGAAATAGTAAGGACTATCAGAAGCCTTTATAAGACAGGAGATTATACATATATAGAGTTAGGAGCTAAGTATGGACTAGCCCCTTGCTCGGTGCATTGTATAGTTAGTAGAAAAACTTGGAAACATGTAATATGAAAACAGAATTACTAGATATAAGAAACTGTGACTGTATGGAATTGATGCAGGAGTATGAAGATAAACATTTTGATTTGGCTATTGTTGACCCACCCTATGGGATAGGGGAAGATGGAGCTAAAAACCACTCAAGAGATAAATGTGCTGTTGCTACAAAGTATATCCCTAAAGAATGGGATAAAAAGACTCCTGATAGAAGTTATTTTAAAGAGTTAAAGAGAGTGAGTAAGAATCAGATCATTTGGGGTGGTAATTATTTCTCTGAACACTTATTAGGATCTATGGGTTGGATCTTTTGGGATAAGCAAATGTCTGGTGATTTTTCAGATGGCGAGTTAGCTTATACAAGTTTTGATAGGGCGTTGCGTAAATTTACATTTGCATGGAACGGAATGATTCAAGGTGATATGAAGAACAAAGAGAGTAGAATACACCCTACACAGAAACCTGTAAAGCTCTATGATTGGCTATTAACCAACTACGCTGAGAAGGGGCAGAAGATACTCGATACTCACTTAGGTAGTGGTTCAAGTGCTATTGCCTGTCACTACGCAGAATGCCCTCTAGTGGCCTGTGAACTAGATGCAGACTATTATGAGAATGCATGTAAGAGGATAAAGAAAGAAACTGCACAGATGACCTTATTATAAAATAATTTAACAAAACTATTTTTTAGTTGCTATTACCTGTATAATCTCTAGGTTAAGACCATGCCAAGCAGTAGAGATATAAACTTTATAAAACATTCAACCGTATTCCTGTCTCTATTGTTTGGCGATTTTAGTGTAATTGGAAGCGGTTGTTTTGTTTTATTATGAGAGATAAAGAAATATGGAAAGATATACCTGGATATGAAGGGTATTACAAAGCAAGCACTCATGGGAGAATTAAGACATTAGAGAGATATGTTGAAGCTAAATCAAATAGCAGGAGAAAAATAAGCGAAAGAATATTAGCTCTACGCCCTCAAGAACGTGTAGGGTTTCGAGCTACATTGTGCAAAAATGGAGAGAGTAGTAAACAATCAGTTGCATACTTTATATTATTAACCTTTAAGGGTGAGCGTCCTGAAGGATTTGATTGTAGTCATTTAGATGGAAATAATAGAAACAATTATATAGATAATTTAATTTATGAATCAAGGTCTGATAACCTTCTAAGAAAAAGAAAACATGGGACAAGTAATAATACTGGAGTTTGTGGAGGTATTAAGAAATTAAGCTATAATGATATAAGATTTATAAAAAAAGCTATAAGATTTGGAATTAAAGGAATCAAATTAGCAAACCATTTTAATGTATCTGTATCAATGATTTCCAAGATAAAAAACAATCACAGACATAAAGAAATATAAAATAAACAAATAAAATATTTGACTTACCTGTAATCAGTGCTAGATTAGCTCTGTTTTATCTGCTAGGATAATAGAATTTGTAATGTGGCTCGCACCACAAAACCCTGAAGAAAGTCCTAGCAGATGTAAACTTCAGGGTTTTTTTATGCTCCCCTGCAATAGAGGCAAATGCCCGAATAATAGCGTAGGTAGTTGTTCTACTTGAAGCCCCGAAAGGGTGTAGAATAATGGATGTGTCTCAGGAGGGCCGTTGAAATATACTTTAAAGCCCTCTCGGATAATACAGTGCATAGACTTGAATTGCTTACCACCTATGCTTAAAACTCACCTTCGTGTGTGGCGATACTGTAATACTGCGGAAAGAAGGATAGCTGGCAGTAGATTATGTAGATAATCGGAACAGTATGGAAACAAATAGACTTACCAATCTCTCAATTTGGGATAGACTTAGTTACAACGCTACTAATGGCTTACAACCGTTCGCTATGGTGGCGTTGTGTCCAGAGCCTAAACCACAACTCATTTGGGATGAGCCTTAGCGAGTCCTTTAAGTAGGTACTGTTAATAATATATTATACTTGTAATATTAATAATAATTAAATATATATTAATATAGTTCTTTATAATATGGAAGTATAGTGAAATTGGTATCACACTTGGTTGTAACCCAACGATTCTAGGTTCAAGTCCTAGTACTTCCACCAATAGCCTTGATAGCTCAACAGGTAGAGCGGTTGTCTTGTAAACATCTGATGCGGGTTCGAGTCCTGCTCTTGGCTCCAATTTAATCCTTTCAATTCATATGAACATGTGTATATCTATATTCAGTGGAGATAAAGATAGAGGATTGGATAGACCATACTAAGAGCTTATGTTGGAAGCATAGAGACTACTACTGCTCTGGATCAGACTATGAGGATCTAGTATCTGAGGCATATCTTACCCTTGTTAAAGTATGTGAGAGCTATGATAAGCAGAAAGCTCAGAGAGGTTCATTTAAGGGTTACTTATCCTGGAAAGTCCATTGTTGTATCATAGACTATAAGAGAAAGCAGTTAAATCTACGTTCAAAGCAGAATAAAGGATTACAATTCAACTCTATCTACTCAGTGTATAGTTATAAGAATAATACGTGGCTGCCATTTGATGTAGATGACCCTACAATGGCCTGTCCTGCTTGTATTGCAGGTGCTAAGGAGTTAGATGAGATCCTAGATGCTACAGAGGTGAGTAAGGAAGATCGACATTTACTGAAGATGTATTACCTAGATGGGTTAAGATTGGAGGATATAGCCACTACATTAGGTGTTACTCGCAGTGCAGTTCATCAGCGAATAAGCAGGATTCTAGGGGTTATTAGAAAAAAGATAAAATAATTGAAGAAATAATTTGACTTACTATCAATGATCATGCAATATTGAACAGAATTGAGTAAGAACTCACATAACAATAACAACAAAATAGAAAGAATAAAGACATGAAGAAGCTTATAGAGCAAGTTGAAGGAGAAGGTTTAGAATCATTACTAGGTGAAGATGTGACTATATGGTGTTGCAGATATATCTATGCAGGTAAATTAACAGGTGTTAATGAGAAAGACATTCTCCTTACAAATGCAAAGATTGTGTATGAGACAGGTGAGTTTAGTAGTTCAGGATTCAATGACTCTCAAGACCTACCTAATGATTGGTATGTAAGAATTGAGTCTATTGAATCTTACGGAAAGATGTCATGAAACAGGCAAGCAAGCATTGGACTCAATACGGGTCACGGTCATTGTCATTGTCATGGTCACGGTCATGGTCACGGTCAGGGTCATTGTCATTGTCATGGTCACGGTCAGGGTCATGGTCACGGTCAAAATAACAACTAAGGTTTATACAGGTTATTTAAGGATAGCCTGTGACAAGCTTTAACTCACACATAAACATAACATAAACGAAAGAATAAGATGAAAGAAATAGAATTAAACACGCAAGTAGTCGGATGGGATGATGCTTCGAGCTATGTAGACTCTGAGACAGGGTTCTATGTTGGTGAATACAACGGAAAGCATCTCATTGCCGATGGTAATATGAATGTTAATATGACACTTACTGTAACTCTATGGGACTATGTTAAGACCGTAGAGACTCCTGAGAGAGATGAGGAGCTATATGACATGGTAAAGGCTTTAAAGGATCTCTACAGCAACGCTCAAGAGATGATACAGGCATTAGATGACATGAAACTAGATAGGAGGGTAAAGTAATGATTAAGAGAGGAATATTATTTATATGTGATGTCTGCGAAAAGACTTCTTTCGAGGAAAACGGCCATAGGGATGAGCTACCTCATGAATGGATACAACTCGACAAGCATGAATGGGTCAGGCAATGTATAGTATGTGGAGATACATGCTTACAGGATGGCATAGGTTCACTTAATGATATACAAGCAAGACTTAAAGAAGAAGAAAGGGAAGAAGATGAGTAAGCAGATGATGAAATGCGAGGAGTGTCGCGGAGATGGCGGTATCTCTTATGGTGGTGGTAGAGAAGCTCGTTGCGGTCATTGTGGGGGTAGTGGAGAAGTTCCGCCTCTATGTGAATGTGGTAATGAGCTACATAGCAAGACAGACCTAGAGAGTGAGATGTGCCCCTGGTGCAGACATGATGAGTGTGAGTTTCTTTCCTGCTGTGGAGATGAGGTAGATGATGATATAGGTATCTGCATGACCTGTAAGGAGCATAGCGAAGGCCTCAACGAATGGGAAGAAACACAAGAGGATCTTAGATTCTTAATCAAAGAGAGAGAGGAACAAGCAGCATGAGTAACATTATTGAGAGAATGAAGAAGCTTCTAACTCCTAAACCTGTAGAACCTACCTGCACTGTTGAATATCCTAATAAGAATATCGAGCATACTTGCATGAGATTGCGTATCAGATTAGAGGAATTACAACCTCAGATTGAGGAGAGAGAGATAAAGTATGCTAAGGAGTTATCTGACAGGGATGCTAAGATTAATCTGTTGGAGACTAAGTTGAAGGAAGTAACTAAGATGCTAATTCAAACAGGGGGTGAAGATGAGTAAGGAAAACCTATTTGACAGGGTAAGGAGAATATTACTCTTCCACCCACAGGCTAGAGATAGCTACGAAGTCCTAGAAATGCTCTTCTACCCCTCTGAGCGTCCACTGAGAGAGGTTTTGCTAATGATTAGGGATAAACAGCTACCTAGCTTTGAAAGCCTCCACAGGGCGAGGCGTAAAGTTGCCGAACAGCACCCTGAACTTGCAGGTAAGACTAAGAAACTGAGAGATTTAAAAGAAGAGGATATAAGATACTCCATTAACACTAAACACAGCGAGCAAGCTGTCATGTCAATATGAATAAAATACTACCGATTGAACTACCAGGCTTCACAGCACCCTTCACAGGAGGGGTGGTTGAGATACCTGCAATGAAACTAACGCTTACCGATGAAAAGGTATTACTTAATATCAGGGATTACCTTGTAGACCTATTCAAGGAGTTACCTGTAAAGGAGGAGGAAACAGAAGATGAGTGAGTATAACGGATGCGTGTTCATCGGTGAGGGAGGAGTTGCTACTGCTGACAATCAGTTGGTGATAGCCCTTGACCCTAACCCTGACAATCAGGCGAGGATAGTAATACCTGACCCTAACCACAGAGCATTGATTGACCGCTATGTGAGGCAGGCAGGCAGAAGTAATGAGAACATAATAGTAAAGGATGAGTAATGTATTGGAGAAAACTTAAACCAAATGAGAAAACAGATAAACCTGTAATGGTAATGCCTACTGCGATAGGTAACGACAGGTATATATTAATCGCTGACAATGGGACAGAGGTTGACTTTGTCTCGGATGAATGGGTACCTAGTGAAGAAGAGGTATCTACATTTAAGCAGAAGAAACCTGTAAAGAAGAAGGCTTTGAAGGTAACTAAGACTAGGAAACCTGTAAAGAAGGCTAAGAAATGAGTGAGAGAGAGGTAACAACACATGATAACAGTCACCTGACTAGGATTAGTCCTGACGTACACCAAAAGTACAGGGATATGATTAGTCAATCTCTGCGGAAGAGTAATGATGACTACCACTGTGAGGTCAGTTTACAGGTTAATACTAATCAGACTATGACTGTCGGTGCGTTTAAAGAGCATCAGGCTAACCTAGAAGAGCATCTAGAGAATGTCTTGGACAATCTAACCCAGGCTAACCTTGAGTTCATCTATGGGCATATAGATCAACCTATCGTGCAGGCTATCAGTCTAATTAGGGATCTTAACGGTTGGGCTGAGTCGGCTGATACTGACTTTGTAGAGTCTGTTGTGGAATCCCTGCAACAATTACTATCCTACCATCGGCCGTACAGCAGTTCATACCTGAAGGATTAGCTTTGAAATTTAAGCTTAAAATCACATCTATCCCTTACAAGCGTTGCCCAAGCTATTACCGGAAGCATGGTGTCAACGCTGTAGGTAGGCCCGAGATTGTCAGGGATAAAATTCGCTCGGCTAAGG
>JAAGZO010000071.1 GCA_024206195.1 bacterium
CCTCTTTCTTTTTTCTCTGTTGCACCTGAGAATTGATTTTCTCTTGGCGAATTTGTATCTGTCTTCTTCTTTTTTCTTCTTTATTATCAGAACCAGAACTATCCAGGGGTGGTGATCAACCATCTGAATGGTTACAGTAGAATATGTAAATAATAATCTGTCTTTCCTTTGAAGCTCTTTAGTGATATCTCAATGAAATTGTACGACATTTTCAAGGTCTGTCTGAATTCCATGTTCAAGAGCAGGGAGATTTTCTTGAGGTTTATTCTGAATCATCTTAGCGACAACTACTATAGCTGCCTTACAACGTCTAATAAGAAGGTCCATATTACATAGACCAGGACGTTGAGTAAAATGAACTTGTAGATATTGAACCAAAGTAGGCTTAAGTTGAGTCCACATGGTTTGAAAACTATCATGAGGAACCAGAATTTGTTCTGGTGTATAATTAGGAGTAGTATGCATAAGTTGACAAAAGTGATCTACTAAAAGTGTGGGATAAGGTGTTTGGTATTTATACCATATGAACTTATCCTTGCTTTCTAGCAAATCGGTTGGAACATCAGGAATATTCAAACCAGGTTTTTCTTCTTCGCCTTCAGCTTCAAACATATATTCAATAAGACAATCAATAGTTCCTGGACCTTTCCATGAGTATCCAGGTTTAGGCCAAGTCTTTCCCATATCTCTTCGCTGTACTTCTAGTTCAAAATCCAAAATCAAATTGGGATCAAAGTGTAAATCTTTTCCCATTCGAACAGAGGATCTGTGTCTTGCCTTTCTGTCATTCCAAGATATAAAGTGTGCATAAAGTTGTCCATTGTAGAGTAATGAGCTAGTATGCAAGTGGGCTTATATGTTCCTAAGAGTTTCAAGTCTGTCTCTACAATAGCAGGTTTAAATTGATCCAGATTATCAACGTCCATTGAAATGGATTGCTGATTATCCAGTTCAATCACTAATTCTGTTGATTCCGTCAATCTTGTATAATCATCATTGCCATTGCCACTGCTATCATCAGTACCATTACCAAAAGTTGTCAGTTGGCAAGTTGGTCCAGATTGTCCAATCCGAATGCCATATGGCATTCTCAAGCGGCATGTTCTCAGGAATTTGGAACACATGTCTGTCCAGAGGCACAATTTGAATTTGCCACTCCACTAGAATTTTCCAATGTTCTCAGGGATATTGAAAGGATTCTCTCATCTGTCCATGATGATTGGTTCCTGGAATCTCCTTTTTCCATGTCTTCTTTTGTTTGATTGAAATCTCGGCAATATGCCTGTCAGAGTTTTCATCTTTAGATATAACTCGTTTTCCCAACAGACAAATCGTGCTATCATTTGGGGATTCCAGTGAAGAAGATCTGGATGGAGCATCAGGCATTTCAAGATCTGTACTTGGAAAATGGGGCGTAATGGTGGTGATGGTCTTTGCAATGCCCAATCCAGGTTCCATGGACTTAGATCCGCTTGAATGAGTAGGTTGTTCAATTCCAAATTTCTCTGCTGATGGACCTGCATATAGCATTCTTCTCAGTACCTTCATCCTTTGATCTTCTGATCCTGAATCCTGAGGGCTTCGGAAACTTTATTTTTCATTTCTGCTCTGTGTAACCTGGGATTTAACAGATACAGAAAAGGCAAAGCTCACTCCCAAAGGACTTGAATATCCCTCAGAGTCACTTGAATTGCAGCCTCTCCTGTGAGCAAATTTTCCAAATCTGGACCTGCCAGATGAGTCAGGTTCCCTTCCGAATTTTTGATATTGGACCCAAAGCCTCTGATCTAAAACAGGATGTTCATACATGATTGTAGCTGTGTTAGATAGTCAGTCCGACTTCCCATGTATTATAGGCAATTCTAGTCATGTTTGTTTTGCATACATATTTTGTTTGGTTTCCATATAGACTGCTAGTGTTGTTTTGGCGCCTTTGCCTGTGTATTATGTATGCGCTGTGTTGTAGCTCCAGACAGTATCGATTGTTCTGTCTAGGTGCAAGGCTGTTTTTGTTAGCACATGCGAAGCTGTTTTCCGAGCAGGAGCCGGTGGCTGCCTCATGCAGCTGTGCGCTGCCGCAATCATTTATTATATTAGATTGATATTGGTACATGCATTGTTATTGATATTGTTATTGGTACTATCGAGTTAGTCTGTTTGGTGTTTTCAGAGATTCTATTAGATTTCATGCATAGATACCGGTCACTTCTGAGCTTCACTAAGACTTCCTATATTATACCAGTCTTTCACTAGTGCTTATCCAGGAGTCAGCCGACGGTTGCTCCCAGGAACTGTTTCTCTGCTTAAGTGCATACTCATTCTGTCTGCTACGTTTCAATGCTATTCACCTAATAAAGCGTTTGCCTTTTATTATCATCACGGTTCAATCGCATATTAAAGATTCGAACTTCACTTACAAAAGAGAACCAGGAAAGAAACGATCGGATGACCTTCCAGGTCAAGATCTTAAGCTACTGCTTTCGGTTAA
>JAAGZO010000801.1 GCA_024206195.1 bacterium
AGCGAATGAAAGTTCTAAAGTTGAATTGTCTGGAGTTACTGGAAAGGCTAGAGACCAAGTTGTTGAAAGCCTTACCATAATCCAGAAAGCTTTGAATAGAAAACAAAATCAAGAAAATTTCGGAACGAAAGGTATATGTGTGTCAGTTTATCAAATTATGGACAATATGCTTTTTGCTCTGATAGCCAATGAAAATTTGTGTGAACAGAGTTTGGATGAGTCCAATTCTGTTTGTCTTATCACAAACGAGTCCATTCTTAATTCATTTAAAGAAGAAAGAACAGATGCTAATTCATGTGAACAGCAATTTGTTGTAAACTCGCAGATAAAGACAAGTTTTGAGTGGCCTTGTTTTGATAGCGCCTGCTTCAAACCTGCGGTTTCCAAAAATTTGCATGTTCCACTTTATCGCTTATGGTTCCTATCGCAACATTATATTGATTGCAGTCATGAGCTTAGCTCAGTGTTGTTTTACGTGTATGAAGGAAGTGGCTGTTCTACTAAAGTTTTGTCTTATTTACTAACAGCTACTCATGCTCAAAGTCAAATCGAAAGAAGAAGGATGCCTCAGAAGCTGAATCGCTTTAGTAAAGGAAGAAGAAAAGCTGAAAAAGGGAAAGGTGCTGGAGTTAGCCGAAAGTCTGAGCGGTCCCTTGATGAAGCCGTTCCCGGTGGAGTTGGGACAAGTTCAGATATTGTTAGAAAGATCAATTTGACCTCTTATATATATAGGTTTGCTTTTGATTTCTTTGAGGTTAGGTATCTGGGTAAAGGTGGTTTTAAGCCATGGTTTGCCTCACCAGTATTCTGCTATCTGGGGGTAAAGATGGCTTTAAGCCATGATGCACCCAGACATCCTTGGTTATTAGGTAATTTACTTAATAGTATTCTAATTTACT
>JAAGZO010000802.1 GCA_024206195.1 bacterium
CAATCGCTGTTTCGGGAAATATTTTATATGGAATTCGGCAGTTAAAAGGAAACAGACAGACCTGGATATCCTTCATATCCGTATAATATCCAGTTAGCTATCGAATCATGAAAATTACACAGACCCACACAAGTACTTGTTGGCAGACGAAATGAGAAGGATTGAATAAAAATATATGCCTTGGACAAATGAACATCTCGAGTGGTTGATTGATACAGGTGAGACCTTTACCATCTCATGTGGTAAATCAGTCCCTATTTATGATTTTCGATATGACATGACCGCTTCTCAAATAATGAGTGAATGGGCAAAGCATTTCAGGAACCATTACTGTTTAGATACTGAATTACCCTTCCTAAAACCTAACGGTATGTCAAATTCAGATTTTCTTTTAACTTTAAAATTTCCTAACAAATCATCAGCCCCAGGGCCAAGTATTCGAGCAGGTGATTTTTCAGAAATACTTATTGCAGATTATCTTGCGTTTCTTCGAGATTATTATGTTCCAAGAACTCGATATGACAGGAAAATTATTGGCAACGAGTCTTCAAAAGGATCTGATGTCTTGGGTTTTAAACAGAAAAGAAAAAAGCCTAATAAAAAGGATGAGTTAATCATATATGAAGTGAAATCCAAACTTTCAGAAAACAAGAAAGTGAATGTTTTACAGACCGCTATAAATGATTCATCTAAGGACGAAGCGCGGCTTGCAGAATCGTTAAATGGTATCAAACAAAGGCTTTTTGATAAAAAAGACTTTACCGGAATGAAGGTGATTGGCCGATTTCAGAACAATATTGATACACCTTACAAAACCATTTTTGGAGCTGCAGCAGTTGCAACAGAGACATCGTGTTGCTTTGATACACTATCTAAATCAGATTCTACAGAGCATGTAGCGGAAAAAGATTTAGAGCTACTTGTTATTAAAGGGAAAAATTTAATGGCGCTGGTTCACGAACTTTATAATAGGGCGGCAAATGAAGCTTGAAGCAAAATCAAAAAATGTATTAGCTGTCACTAAAGCCAAAGCGAAGATGTATGAATTTGACGTCGATGAGGTATATCAAAAAATCTCATGGACAGTACATCCGAGAAAACTCTTAGTTTTTACCATCGGAATATTGGGGGAATTGGCGGCAACAGAATCTCGTCCAGATGATGTAGATAACACTTATCATGAAAATTTAAAATCCCAACTCATCTCAGTTGGACAATACTTTGATGCACTCGTTCAATCACGCTTAGCTGATGAAATGACAGTATATTTGAAAATCATGGGATCTGCCGCTTATTATCTATCTGATATGCCTGGAAGCTCTACTGTTCTGTCAAAAGATTTAGATTACAACAATTCAGAACATTTAACCGAAACCTACCTCGAAGGGCTTTTGATTTGGCTTTTGAAATCAAATTACAAGGAAGGTTGCTATCGAGTTGAAAACAGTTATCTTCGCAATGGTATTGATGAAGTGGTACAGGCTTGTCAAGATTTTTTTGAGGTCAACATTGATGGCACTCAATTGATCAATTCAGCACGTAATTTCAGAAAGAGTGTCTATGATGGAGGCACTGATAGAGAGTTGCTTTTTGCTGATGTTATTACGGCTATCATATCTCGGAAAGTTTCAAATTCTTCTATTAATAGTCTTCCCCTATATTCATCCATACCAAGAGAAGAGTGGCTTGATGTAATGAAAAAGCCTGGTTTCATAAAAGAATTCTGGCCCGCTCAAAGAATGTTAGGAGAATTTGGTGTTTTGTCAGGCATTTCCGCTGTTGTACAAATGCCCACAAGCTCGGGTAAAACTAAATCTACAGAACTTATTATTCGAAGTTCATTTTTATCTGGACGTGCTACAGTGGCAGTTATTGTTGCTCCCTTTCGGGCTTTATGCAGAGAAATTACTGTCAGTTTCAAAAATACGTTTGATGAAGAAAAAATTAATGTAAATGAACTTCAAGATGTAATGGATGTTTCTGATGATGACAGAGTTCTTTTGGAGTTACTTAGGAGTGATCAAGAACCAGATGAAATTGAAACGAAATCAATAATTATTACTACGCCCGAAAAATTAGTTTATCTGATGCGTCATGAGCCTGATCTTGCAAAAAGTATTGGCTTATTAATATTTGATGAGGGGCATCAATTTGACACTGGACGGAGAGGGGTTACTTATGAGCTTCTGATGGCTTATCTCAAAGATAGTGTTGATCAAAATACCCAAAAAGTACTGATATCGGCAGTCATGGCAAATGCTAATTCAATTGGAGAATGGCTAAATGGCGAAGCTGGTATAGATATTCAAGGCCATGATTTGCTCCCTTCAATCCGAAGTGTTGCTTTTGCCAGTTGGACAACTAAATTAGGGCAGTTGCATTATATAGATCAAGAAAAAGAGGCAGAAAGAGACTTTTTCGTTCCGAGAGTAATTGAGCAGATTAATCTTGGAACTCGTGGACGCGAGAGGAAGGATAGATTGTTTCCTGAGAAAGGTGATAACGCTAGCTTAGCTGCCTATCTTGGTATTAAACTCTGCCATCAAGGCCCTGTGGCTATTTTTTGCGGAGTTAAAAGTTCTGTAACTACTATATCCGAGCGTCTAATTGACTATTATGATAGAGGTTTAGAACTTCCTCCTCCTAAAGTGGTGAGTGACGAAAATGAACTCAATAAAATCGCTTATCTTTCAGGCCTTCACTTCGGAAATGATTTCGTTTTTACAAAGTCAATCCGTTTAGGAATACTGCCACATAGCGCAAATATCCCAAACGGAATTCGTGTCTCTGTAGAGTGGGCCATGGAAGAAAATAAATCTGTTTTAGTTGTTTGCACATCAACGTTAGCTCAAGGTGTAAATTTACCAATTAAATATTTAATTATGACCAGTACGTTTCAAGCTGGACAGGAAATTACAACTAGAGACTTTCATAATTTGATTGGTCGTGTCGGTCGCGCTGGTTATCATACAGAAGGTAGTATAATTTTTGCTGATACGGAGGTATTCGACCAACGCAAAAATGCTTATCAAAATTGGAAATGGAATCTTGCTCTTCATTTGTTGGATTTTTCGAATGCAGAAGACTGTGTAAGCAGTTTGAAAAATTTGATAGAACCGTTTGATTCTGATCAATTACGAATAAATGTTCTTGAATTTATATCTAATCCTCAAGATTATAGACAACGCTGTATTGATACTGCTGGTCAACATTCTCTAAACATCGATACTTTATTGTTTGAGATGAATTACAAAGAGAGTCTAATCAACACAATCGAAAGCTACTTCCTATCATATTTAAAGGATCATCAAGATGCTGGAGAGGATTTTTTTATAAATCTGGTTCAAGGGACTTTAGCTTACTTCCTTTCTGATGAAACTGAACAGGAAACACTAAAAAAAGCATTCAAGTTGATTGCCGCGAGAGTTTTGACCATTCCCAAAGACAAGTATTCTTATTTTGGTAAGGCATTGCTTGGGGTTAAGCAGCTTTTGCTGATTGAAGATTGGGTAGAAGAGAATGATCTTGAGATAGAATTAACCGACAGTTCAGAAGAATTGCTTCAGCTTTGCTGGCCGACATTAATGGAACTCAACAAAAACAAGGCAATTTTAAAAATTAAACCTGAAGAAGTATTACTTGGTTTTGCAATGAATTGGATAGCAGGGGTGAGCTACATTCATCTATTACAGTTTCTTCAAGGTCAGGATGCTTATTATCAGGCTGGAACCCAAAGGCGAGCTATAAAAATGGACCACGTTATTGATCTCGCTGATAGTGCGTTATCGTTTGATACTATGCTTTTTGTAGGGGCAATCGCAGATATAGCTGAAGGGAAGGGACTCTCAGAGGAAGCTGTTGATAGGATTCGAACCTTGCAAACCAGAATAAAATTAGGCCTTTCAAACGATCTTGAGATTTGGTTGTATTCACAGGGCTATGTTGATAGAGAAGTATGTAAACTGTTAGCATCTTCTTTAGGGGCAGCAGGGGTTCCCGTGGAAAATTTTGATTATAGGATACTAAAAAAATATTCCCAGATTGTCGAAGACTGCTTATTGCCTTTGCCCAGTTATTTCATGGAACAAGAATAGTAGGATTTCGGGGTCACAAAACTTAATTCCAACAACTCAAATCCACCGGGCGAGCCGGTGATTTAGGTGGTTCACCAGGACACGCGTGGGCGGGCTGGAAAATTATCAGATTATATGCTACTGCTGAAGCTTTACTTCACTCAGCCGCATAACTGCGTTATGAGGACAAGGCGAAGAAAAACTTCAGCAGCAGTACGGTGAATTTACCA
>JAAGZO010000803.1 GCA_024206195.1 bacterium
ACCCAGGCTAAGGAATCATTTCTCCGATGGTGGCGAAAATGATCCCTTAGCCCAGGCTTACCCACACAGCAATTATCGGCCTTCAGCCAGCAGAACCTATTTTCTTTGTGCATTCCTAAGCAAAGCCCAAGTTTTTTTAAGAAGACCCTGGGACCAGAACGATCACCGACTTGCCGTTGGTGAGGTTACAGGCGTCAACTGCATCCTAGGGACTGGGACTACATTCTTGCTGTTCATTACCACACGAAGCAAGCAATCATAAATCAGACATTCTCAGGGGACAGAAGTTTTGCTCCCACTTTAGGTTTGGATCACCAACACAACCCCTGAACAACCCAGTAAACGTACGCAGTTAGTATAGTTCGTACACATGCCACATAGGCCTACTTCTTCAAAATGATCAGTAATGATAGAAACTAACCGTTTACATTCTCTCACCTTGATGTAATCTGTCCGCTTATTCTTCTTTTCCGTCCGCTTCTTGATCTTTTCCCTCAGCACCTCTCCTTTAACCTTCCCGATTTTCCTTTTCACACTTCCCTAAAAGTAAACTTTGAAAGAAATTCGAAATAAACATTCACCTACTCTTACCAATCAAACACCACCTTAGAAGCGGCTGTACGGAGTTCATATGGTTCATACACAAAACAAATAGGCACAGTAAACGTACGGACTTAGTTCTTATACATACAAAATAGGCCCAGTAAACGTATGGAGTTAGTATAGTTCGTACACATACCAAATAGGCCTACTTCTTTCTTATCACTTTTTGCTATCAAAACCTAAGTGCAACTATTATGAAATCCTATAGCATCATTTCAAAGCAATCCAGTATGTCAAACTATATGAACTTGTCTAAGGAAGAGACCCTGTAACCTTCATATGTTTTGCAATCGTCTCATATTGAACGATCAAAAGCAGTTTATCTTTCACAAAACTATCACTCCAAGTTTTAAAACAACACATATGCCCCATTTCCAACACGCCATACATACATTTACCTTATAGCAAACCAAACAATATCTAATTTACTTTATATTACTTATTATTTCTCACCTTCTTTCTCTGGGACGCGGACAAACGTTTCGCAATGTTTCGAAATTCGAATCATGGACAT
>JAAGZO010000804.1 GCA_024206195.1 bacterium
GTCAGGCACTACATGAGTCCCCTCCAGAAAGTCATTTTGAGGGGTATATAAGCAATCGCTAATATTTGAACTTCTTTATTTTTCAATAAGTTGAAATATTAGCATTCTCTAATATACTGCCGTTTTCGACTTTCTGGAGGGGACTCACTACATAGAAAGTTTAAGTTGTGCCCGCGTGCAGTATATAGTTAATGCCCCAAGTCGTCTTTGGCAACACCACTTAACATTATGGATATCCAAGAAATAGCAAGGGTGCATAACAGTCGTACAGAAGCAGTCCGTTCAAAGAATTCAAGGCATTCTTCAAAGATTTATTTTACCCTGACCATTTATTTAAAGAATATTGAAGGACTTATATGAAAACGATTTGAAAGAGCTTGTATATGATTACGTGATAACTCACGAGAACCGCTCAAAATCATAGAAACCATACTTTTACCGCCAATTTCATCTTTAAAATCTGTTGTTTTCAAATCATACTGCTCCATAAGTGTTCGTAAAACTGCAACACCACTGTCCATCTGCTTTATTTGGCAATTAAACTCCGTAAACTCTATTGATGAATTCTCCCACTCTTCAATTGAATTTGAAAGAATCTCAATAAGATGCTTATATACAATATATTCTTCAATTAATTCGTCCATTAGTGACAAGGCCTGCTTATATTCCTCTTCATTTTTAATATGAACGAGAAAGCCGGCATTGGAAAATAGTGCACTAGCCTGTTTCTTTACCTCTAAGAAGTTCATTTCTTTGACTCCTTTGCATATTTGTTACACAGCTTGTCATACTCTGCATGTGGCACTATGTGCTTCACATACATACGATTATCACGGAACTCAATAAAAGCAATTAAGCGGAGGTTGTTTCCGCCAATGTTTATTACCTGCCATTTATCTTTATACTTAAAATTGTCTAAACTTGGAAATATAGACTTTAGCTCATTCGGATTGGCAAAACTGCCATTACGAAGCAACTTATATGTCGTTGCAATTGCCACCCTGTCGTTTGGGAATTGTTTAGCAGCATCATTGAAGGGCTTCCTTGAGATTACGTGCATGATTGCCTTAGTTAGTGTTCACTTGATGTGAACTATAGCATCATTTACAGGTATTCACAACATGTGACTCGGCCTAACGACGAAGCTAACCCGCGGCGAGCTTGCGAGCCGTCTTGTTATGCATTGATTTCACCACGAATTCAGACAAAACTGCTGCTGAATTCAGATTCAAGGCCGTAGGATGGGTAGAGGCGCGCCCCGA
>JAAGZO010000805.1 GCA_024206195.1 bacterium
GTTTTATTAGCGACTTAAGCGGTTTTGATTTCCTCGGACGAAGACTTGATGTGAGAGAAAACGTGAGATTCCCGGGAGGACATTTTTCACGATGGGTCCATCAAAATTTCCCGAAATCCGTTTGCGTGCTGGCCGTAGAGGTGAAGAAATTCTTTATGGATGAATGGACTGGCATGAAGGATCAGAAAGTTTTTAGCGCCATACACAAAGCGCTTGGATCAACCATACCTGGTGTAATTGAGGAACTGAATAAAATAGGAGGCAGGACATAGTATTGACGCTCCTGCCAGGAAGGAACTGATTATAGACCAGATTATCCGTTTTCTCTGCGCGAGATTGGTGATAACAAACGGATCAGACAAAAAGACCTAATTGGTACGGGTCGAATATGAACTCAAGTATATTAGTTAGAACCGATATCCAGCTGTAATGATAATCGTGGGTATTACAGAAGATGAATTCCCAGGGGAAGAGAATGATACAATGACTGGAAGCTCGGCACGTACATCAAATCCTCCGGTAAAAGAACGGCCAAATCCCAGATTAAACACTGTCCCACCGGCAGATCCGTCTACAGCCTGCTTGCTTCCTCCACCAGGTAATGGCGTTCCTAAACTCACATCGGTATCACTGCGTTCTTCCCATTCTACATTAATACTTGCGAGGCCAAAACCTGCGACGAAGAATGTACCCGGCTGATTTGGCGTGTAACCGATCAGGTAATTGGCAAGAAGCCCAAATACCATTAAATCAGTAGTCTCATCATATTTGTTATTCCCTTCTTCGCTTGTTTCATCAAAACTTCCACCAAAGAGAACCACTCCTAATTCCAGCGAGTTTTGAGGAAGACTTAAAAGATAATTAACTCCGGCACCGTACGCTATCCCCAAATTGATGTCGGTACCCACACCGGCACGAAGGCCAATCCTGGGATCGGTTTGAGCATGCGCAGCTACTGCTGCTAAACACCACAGCAACACCATTCCGATGATAATCCTATGTTTAAGCTTTCTCATCTTGCGTTCTCCTCCAGTAGTTTGCTAATTTTTTATTTTATTTTGCTTTGGGCTTCAATTAATTGTTTAAAAAATGTGCTCGTTGCTTCTACTGAAGGATTAACTTAAAAATGTTACTTACAAATGTCAATATAGAAAAGAAATGCGATACTAAAAGGACGATTTCAATATCATTTAGGGGAAT
Source organism: bacterium (assembly GCA_024206195.1). The sequence continues at coordinate 1,201 of JAAGZO010000805.1, forward strand.
TAGTTTAAGGTTTATTTAGGGTTTTTCACCTTGTCTTAGCAATTGCTACTTCGTATATTTTTTTAAATATCATTCCCACAAGTTTTGACAGCACGCGATAAATCAGAAATGCAAGTAGAAGGTTAATCTGAATGGCAGAATGCCTTAACATTTAAATCAAGGAGATAAAAATGGAGGGATTGTATCTAAAAATGATGGAATTGGGGGCTCTTTACGGTACCCGGATTATTGGAGCGATTGCAATTATAATTCTGGGAAGGTTTGCCGTGGGGATATTTGGTTCCATAATCAAGCGTCTTTTGAAGAAATCTAAAGTAGACGAAACACTTTCGAAATTCCTTCTTGCTGTGGCCAAAATTGCGCTATTAACATTTGTTGTTATTGCTGCATTGAATACGTTGGGTATCCAGACCGCATCATTTATAGCGGTTATTGGTGCCGCCGGCCTTGCTATCGGTTTTGCATTACAGGGTTCATTATCGAACTTCGCTTCAGGCGTAATGCTGATAATCTTTCGTCCTCTCAGAACCGGAGATTTAGTAGAAGCGGGAGGTTCAATGGGAATTGTACAGGAAATCCATATCTTTAATACAATCCTTAAGACGCTGGATAATAAGAGAGTAATAATTCCTAATAGCAAGATTACAAGTGACAATATCGTTAATTATTCTATAGAGGGTATGCTTCGGATAGATATGGTATTTGGAATCAGTTATGGAGATGATTTAAGGAAAGCCAAACAGCTGCTTGAAAAGCTTGTCGATAGCGACGAACGAATTCTTAAGGATCCTCCTTCTACTGTTGCAGTATCCGAGCTGGGTGATAGTTCAGTTAATTTTGTTGTAAGACCATATGTACTTGTGCAAGACTACTGGGGTGTCTATTTCGATTTAACGGAAAAGGTTAAATTGACATTTGACGAACAGGGAATTTCAATCCCATTCCCACAAAGAGATGTGCACATTTCAAAGAATGCGGTGAGCCTATTAAATTAAAAGTATGTTAAAAGGTTAAGGTGACGTAGAGGCAGAAACGAAAGGAATCAAAGTATTGTGGATACTCTTGGAGGTTTAAAATAGTAGTTTCCGTGATGATCTAAATATAAAATGTTCGCCGCTTATAGGATCA
>JAAGZO010000072.1 GCA_024206195.1 bacterium
AAATGGCTAATCTATTGATCGCTACTAATAGACTGATGGAATATTCTGGTGAAACTTCACCATATTTGTAATCAACATCATTTGAAACTGCATCTAAATTTTCAGGCGAATCGATAACTGCTCAATAATCGATCAATATTGACAGACAGTCTGTTGACAGACACAAAGATAGAAAAACAAAGTGACTACATATATACCAATATCTCGCTACTTGCGCACTTTATCAGCATTAGAAACACACTGAATATAAATCAGACGGACAGAAATTATTGACCGTATCGCTCTTTTACCAATTCTCTTTCTTCAACCGCCAGCTGCCTGTCCTGCTGCGGAAGCAGCTTCATGTGGAAGTCGTGGAAACAGTCCATGCAGAAGCGCATGGCGGTGAACAATTTGCACTCTTTTTCGGAAAATGTCCCAGCAATACATGACATAAGAATTAGCCAAACACCTTGAACATCTGGAACATGACCGCCACAGTCCATTTTCTTCATCTTGTAATGACGTCTGCTCGCGTAGATGAAGGAGTCCATCAGGTCAACGCCTGAAAAAATAGTCTGTAGATAAATCGGTGAACTTGTAATAACAAACTTCTATTGTCATGTACGTATGCGCATTGCTCATTTTCAATACTCGCTGTGTAATGGTATGGAAGGTGATAAAATGCCTAAAATACCTGCCAGCCCAGGTACCTTTTTGCAAGGAAGGTAAATGAGG
>JAAGZO010000806.1 GCA_024206195.1 bacterium
GGTTGGCAGCTCAACTGGCATACCTTCCATCGGATTGTCTACAGTGGTACAACTGGATTCAGGCTTCCTAGCAGCAAGGCATGTCGAACAATACGGTGCGAACGGATGAGGACAATGCGGGATAGATGATTCATTCGAAGCCATCGAGATCCAAACCAGCGCGGAAGAAATGGATACAAAGTGAAGGGCAAGGCGCACATTCCAGACACGGTGCAAAAGAAACAAGATAAGAAAACGATCCCAAGCTACAAAATAAGTTTTATCCATTGAGTTTTGATCTTCTTCCGGCAGCAGCATAGGCGCAACAAGATGGTAATGGCGCCAACAAGAATATTACAAGATCGATGGAGCGAAGCTCAAAAGTTTCTCAGAAGACATGAACAGATTTAACCTAAGATCGGCTTCAAAAGCTATCTAAAGGAGAGCAGAACTCCTTGAGATGTCTTGGCTAAGTTGATGCTGTAAAAGTAATACATATAGTAAAACATATAGGTAAATTACCTTATTGTATATCTCTTTTTGTTTTCACCCCACAAGACATTTATATTGCTTTCCAAA
>JAAGZO010000807.1 GCA_024206195.1 bacterium
ATAATGTGTCGCTTAAGGTGACGGATTAAATTCCGATGCTTTAATAAAGCATAGAAAATTGAAGATTTTTACCCTTTAATGGGGCCGTAGTTCAGTTGGGAGAACGTTTGACTGGCAGTCAAAAGGTCAGGGGTTCGACTCCCCTCGGCTCCATTTTTTTATGGTTGGAATTTCCGTCATTACGAGCAAAGCGTGGCAATCCCTAATCCCCTCTTGAGAGGGGAATTAAAGGGGTGTGTAAGAACGTGGAATAAAGAACACACCCCGCCCTTCGGGCACCCCTCTCGAGAGGGGATTCTTCTTTCCTTCTCCCTGACGAGGGAGAAGGTGGACGGCGAAGCCGGACGGATGAGGGAAAACCATTCTGAATGTGACAGCACAGTCCTTTGCCAGTCAGCGCTCCTGCGCTAACGGATTAGATTCAAGAGACGATTGCTTCAGCCTTAGAAGGCTGACCGCCAAAATATTGATTACTCCTCCTTCCGCACTTCACGCTCAATTTCTTCCGGATTACCACCGCAGGCAACTAAAACCTGTCGTACAATTTCAAGATTGCGATGTTCCGGTGGTAGGAATTTTAACCATATCCTGTAAGCATCTTTGGCATAAGGTAATCCTTCCTGAGGTTTTCCCATATCATGATATAAATAAGCGATGTTGTTGTATCTGATAGCAACATCAGGATGTTTATCGCCCAAAATCTTTAAATCAATCTTTAGCGCTTTATTGTAGTTCTCAAGCGCTCCTTTATAATCGCCCTGAGCATTAAGGGCTCCACCGATGTTGTTGTATGTTGTAGCCACCGCTGGATGTTCTTCACCGTAAACCTTTAAATCAATTTTCAGCGCTTTAAGGTATTTCTCCATCGCTCCATCATAATCTCCCTGAGAGTCAAGAACTCCACCGATGTTGTTGTAATCAATGGCTACATCAGGATGTTCATCACCGTAAACCTTTAAATCAATCTCCAACGCTTTATTGTAGTTCTCAATCGCTCCATTATAATCTCCTTGAGTATAAAGAGCTCCACCGATATTGTTGTATCTTGTAGCAATGCTCGGATGTTCATCTCCGTAAACCTTTAAATCAATCTCCAGCGCTTTATTGTGGTTCTCAAGCGCTCCTTTATAATCCCCCTGAGCATATAAAACTCCACCGATGTTGTTGTAATTCCTTGCCACCGAAGGATGTTTATTGCCGTATATCTTTAAATCAATCTTCAATGCTTTATGGTAGTTCTCAAGCGCCCCTTTATAATCTCCCTGAGTATTTAAAACGAGGCCAATGTTGTTGTAGTCTACTGCCACCGAAGGATGTTCTTCACCGTAAACCTTTAAATCAATCTTCACTGCCTTATGGTGGTTCTCAAGCGCTCCTTTATAATCCCCCTGAGCTCTTAAAACTCCACCAATGTTTTTGTATCTTATTGCCACCGCAGGATGTTCTTTACCGTAAACCTTTAAATCAATCTTCAATGCTTTATGGTAGTTCTCAAGCGCTCCTTTATAATCTCCCTGAGCTCTTAATACTTCACCAATGTTGTTGTATCTTATTGCCACCGCAGGATGTTCTTTGCCGTAAACCTTTAAATCAATCTTCAATGCTTTATGGTAGTTCTCCAGCGCTCCTTTATAATCCCCCTGAGCATCAAGAACAAAACCAATTTGATTTAAACAGACAGCAATCCTTGAATCTTCATATCTATTTTTTTTCTCGATTATCGTAATGAGCTTTTGGTAAGTAAAAACAAGAATATTGTATTGTGCAGCTTCCAAAAAATATTTTAAATGATCATAAGCCCAATTAAAAAGCTCATCTACATTCATTATATTCGAAGCATGGTAAAATGCTTCGGTTAGTACCGGTTCATGTTCAGATGTAACATCTTTGATTTCCAATCCCTCAAGATGTTTATTGTAATATTCAAACAGGTACTTCTGAACATCATCTTTCAATTTCTCTTTCTGGAAATCCAGCACATGCGTTCTCATCAGGTCATGCATTATGAAAGTATCTTTAGATGAATCATGATTGATAAATGAGAATGAATGAAAACTATCAAATTCGGTGAATGAAAAGTTGATATTGAACTCTTTAATTAGGCATTTAAACAGCTCTTCATTCCAGTAACGCGCTTCTGCTAATACTTTTATAACTCTCTGTTCGGATTCACTAAGACTGCGCAGAAATCTGTCTCTAATATTGATATCACTATCCCCAAAATCATCAAGTTGTGGTTCCCGCTCTGCTTTAACATTTAAGAATGATAATATGAAAAGGCTGCTTAGGTGAGAATTTCCTATATTAATAGGAAAAGTATTAAAGGAAGGAGCAGTCATGAGAAAGAGTTATATGGGAATCGATATACACAAGCGTAATTGCGTTTATACCGAGATTGATC
>JAAGZO010000808.1 GCA_024206195.1 bacterium
TAACGGCTAGTTTTACTATGCCTTCAGGGACTGACGAAAACCTATACTTAGTTTACGACTATAGAAGGTCAACTAGAGTTACAGATTTATGCTATAACTCAACAGACTCTCAAATAGCTTGCTGCTGTACTCCTTCTAGCGTTTATTATTTAGATTCAGACAGTCTTAGTTCGGCAACAGCAATTTATACTGACTCAGCTATATCAAGTCCTGCAGCAGCAGGGTGGTATTCTGATGGAGTAGTAACAAGATATCAAACAATTTTCGGGTCTCTTCCATCACTTACCTTATCTCAAAACTGTGAAGACTGTAGCCCTGTTGGTGACGGTACGGTGTCTACAGACGGAAGCACAGGAATGGGGTTATATAATGCCACATACGATATAGGAGCAGCTACAGGGGCTATGATTTTAGTCTACAACCCTAACTCAGTAACTAACGGAATTTTAGCTGAATATGACTCAGTAAAATACAATAAGTTATCATCACAGTCATTTGGTAAGCTAGAGAGTACTGTAGGCACTAACTTTACTGTAGCGGGTCAAACGGCATCAAAATGCTCAGGAGTTGTTGGTACAAAAGACTACTTAAAGTATTCAGCAAATGGAAGCAAGTATGAGCTTCAGAGTGGCTCTCAGAGTGTTACGATTGCAAGTGGAGACCTTAACTTAAAAACAACTGCACCGGGGAGTTGTGTGATGGTAATCCCAAAGTTAACAGCTACTCCTTCTACGGTTAGTATAGATGTTATAGCACCATGTGAAAGCGGATTATCGTTTGATATAACCCTTGGTGCTCCTGTTGTAATAGGAGATATACTTACAAGCCTAGTTTCTGCATCTTCTGTTATTGCTTGTGGTTTAGTTCGGGGTACAAAACACACTATAGTCCATACAGATGGAACTACGGGAGGTACACCTACTCTATTTGCTTATGTGTTTACTGATGACAATGGTGCTAATCCTGCGGCAGATGGATATATAGCTTACTTAACAGAATGGTATCAAATTAGTGATGGAATTGTTATCGCTACAGGAAGTTGCTAAAAATAAATAACTATGGCTATTGCATTAGAAAATTATACACTTACATACAGTACTGACGAAAGAGTTCAAGGTTGGCCTTCGTTCTACTCATATTATCCTGATTGGATGATTGGTATGAACAATTACTTCTACACGTTCTATGGAGGAAACCTATACAGGCATAACAGTAACCCAACTAGAAACTCTTGGTATGGACAGGTTTATGGCAGTACTTTGACTACTGTGTTTAACAAATTTCCATTAGAAAACAAGTTATTCAAGACAATATCACTTCAAGGTGCTGAGGCGTGGTCTGCTTTAATGGAGACTGACATTCAAATTTCTGACACCATAGACAGTACATGGTTTCAAAAGAAGGAGCAGGTGTGGTTTGCTTTTGTTAGAAATCAAAGTGCTACAACAAATTTTTCACTTCGTTCAGTAAATGGAATAGCAAACAGTACATCTACGGATACAACTGATACTTCTGCTGTTGTAATTAATTTTGACTTAAGCGTAAACCTTAGTCAGGTTAGTGCTAATCCTGTTGGTAATATAGGAGACAATCTTTTCTTTGGAACTACAGCACCTACATTTTGTGGTCAGGTCACCTCAGTTAATATAAATATTCAAGGAGGAATAAACCAACTTATAGTTGACACTACTGTTACAGGAGGTGCTGTTCCACCAACAGCTACAGAGTTCTTTTTATATGCAAAGAATTCAACTGCTGAGTCTCATGGTGTACTCGGTCACTACGCTAAGACCACGTTATCACATCCGGGAACTACACAGGCAGAACTTTTCGCTGTACAATCTGACTTAATGAAAAGTTATCCTTGATTATTTATTATCTTTGTCACATGAGTGAGGATATACTTCCAATTAAAATGATTTCTGATATTACACTTAATAGAGGATTGATGTGGGAAAAGATAGCTGAGTTTCAGAATCAGCTTGAATCTTTAGATGAATCAATGTCTCATAAAGCGGGGGATGTTCAGTCTGAACAGATGATGGAAACATTCCCTTTAAAACAAAATATTGAGGGTGGTTTATACACAAGAGAAATATTTATGCCAAAAGGTTCTTTGGTTGTAAGTATGATTCATAAACAACAGCATCCATCATTTTTACTAAGAGGAAAGGTATCATATTTAACTGATGAAGGAACTATAAGTACTATAGAAGCCCCTCATAAAATATTTACGCAAACAGGAGCACAAAGGGTATTGTACATACATGAGGATACCGAATGGTGTTGTGTTTACAGAACAGATGCAACAACTTTTCAGGAAGCAGAGGCTGATGTATATACAAACGACTATAAAGACCTTCCTGATTACGAAATAATAAGTAAACTAAAATAATTATGGCAGGAATATCTACAGGATTACTAATAGGAAGTCTAGCAATATCTGCGGGTAGAGCAGGTATGTCTTTCGCACAAGCATCAAAGCAAAATAAATTAAGAAAAGAAGCTGAAGCTGAAGCGGCAAAAAAAATGGATGCCGCACGTAGTCGTTTAGAAAAGAATTATATGGAGTCATTGTCTATTCCTAAGGCTGCATTTGAAGCTCAAAACGAGGCTATACTTGTTGCAGGTTCAGCAGCGTTGGATGCCGCTAGAGATGGCTCTCAGAGAGGCGTAGGGACAGTTGCTCAAAATGTATTGAACGCTCAGAATGATGCGTTAAGAGATGCGAGTATAAGACAAGAGCAGCAGTTGTTTAATCTTGAGGCAGCTACTGCTGAAGAGGAGTCAAGGCTAAGAGATGCAAGGGCAAATCTAGACCTTCAAGAGGCTGAGGGTGCTCAGATGGCAGCAGCAGATGCTGCAGAAGCTAGGAACGCTGCTATACAAGCAGGTATAAGTTCTGTAACAGACATGGCACAAACAGGATTACAAGCAGCACCTTTATATAAGGCTGACAAAGGAATGCAAAAAGCTGCCTTACAAGAGCAGTTTAATGATGCAACTTTTGTTACTAAAGATGGTGGTGCTAAAAATGTTTCTGAGTTAACAAACATACTAGGAAATTACGATATTGAAAGTGGTAATACTAAGGGCCTAATAAACCCTAGCGCATATGGAAGAGGAAAAGAATTTGGAGAAGGATTTAAGCCGAGGGATTATAGAAAAGCATTAAGAGGATATGATTTTAATGCTGATTTTTACAAAAGATATGGTCAAGGAATGGATAGTTATTACAATTTCGGATTAGGAGGCCCTATAGGTGGGTAATAAAAAAAACTAACAATGGCAAAAACATACTATAAAGCACAGCCTGTAGCTGCGCAAACTCAAATAAATTGGGCTGAAGTTGGGAAGAACTTTAGTGATATGCTCGCTGAAGATAAGCGAGTTAAAGACGAGAAGAGGGCTGCTCTAGATGAGATGAGCAGAGAGGCTGTCAATGTCATTAATAATGTAGAAGACGGTCAGAGTGCTACAGCCAATCAATGGTGGCTTACAGCAGGAGGAGAGATACAGGATGCTATGTTAATGGCAAACGGGCTTCTTAAGTCAGGACAGATTAGTGCAAATCAGTTTGTTAAGATGCAGCAGAATGTCAATGATGGTACTGACGGACTGATTGGTGTGTTTGAAAAGTTTAATGCAGACTACGACTTGAAAAAACAGAGGATGGACTGTACCGACCCTACAGGTGTTGGGTGCTCTCAGAAGTTAGAGTATTGGGCTATGGAACAGTTAGAGGGTATGGGTAACTTTCAAAATACTGCAGTTGTAGTAAACCCTGAAACGCTAATGCTTAGTGTAGTTGACTTGGTGGATGGTAAAATTGTTAACGACCCTAACAAGGTTAGAAGTATAAACTCGTTGCAGACTATGGCAGGAAGTGAGTTTAACCTGTTTGACTTAAATGCCGCAACAACAGCATTTGTTGATAAAGTAGGTATATCTGAAATAATTAGTAGAACAGATAGTACAAGTGCAAGAAAGGGTATTAAAACAGTAATGTCGAGTCCAATGTTCAATGGAACGTTTTCTGCGGAGGATGAAGACAAATTAGAAAAAGCAGGTGTTTCTCCTGAAATTATTGCTGAGTTAAAGGCTCAGGGTAATATATACTTTGCTGCTGAACAGCAACTTGTTCAAACTATAATGGCTGATGATTTACAGTCAACTTCTATCTTAACAGACAATATTGGTTCAGACGATAATGGTAATGATTATGATTTTACCTTTAATAAAGAGCGTGGTGAGAATGAGATTTTACTGAAGCAGGAAGGTGGTTTTTTAGTTCCTGACTTCACAGATGAGATAGGTAAGAGACAGTTAGAAAAGGTAGAGAAATTTATAAAGACTGACACAAGGAATCAACTTGATAAAAAAGAAACATCAACCGCTGAAGATACTTATAGAACAAA
>JAAGZO010000809.1 GCA_024206195.1 bacterium
AAATTCGTGAATCCAAACTGGATCTTTAGATGTCGATTTAGGTATAGGCAAGCTTTGAGTAATGATAGCCACTGCTCTAGCGACAAACAGGGTCATAGATGCATCTTGTGCTCCATAAAGGATAAAGAGTTGCATCATTTCTAATAAGGCTGTCTTTGTCTTTTCACGATCATTAGTATAACTAAGATGACTGGAAGCAGGAGGAATTTTATTGTAAACAATGTCATTCATCTTCTTCCAGTGTTCAGGTGTCAATGGACTGTCATCGGGAGAATCCCCGAGTATTTCAATCCATAAATCAATTAGAGCAAAATAAGGATAAGCGCTATCATTAGTTGGTTTCCCAGCAGATTTTAAAGTTGAAACCTTTCCTCCAACTTCATATTTTCGGTGTTCAATTTGCAACATGTTATTTTTCTTCTTTGCAAATTGAACTTTCCACTGAGTGATAGCTTCAATACATTTTGTTCTGACTTCAGCAGTTTCCCCACAAAGGAGTCTGTCAAATTCAGGATTTTCATTCCATTCTCTTCATACTTTCTGATCAATAGTAGTCTTGTAATATTCAAAATAAGGTGTTAGACAATTGCACCAGATATCCCGTGTATTATAGGTGATATTAGTCCTGCTTTG
>JAAGZO010000073.1 GCA_024206195.1 bacterium
CACCCTCAAAGATGTGTTGAGTAGGGAGCAGATAGAGTATGGTTTACGATGTTTTCAAAATAGTAGAGACAGTGAAATAGACTGTAACATGGACACTTCTGTGGTAGATTCTCTCATAACCCTATTTGAAAAGGAGGGGAAGTGATGAGTAAAGTAAACTGTGATAAATGTTACAAGCTAACGGAAACTCACAAAGCAAAAATATTTTGTGAAGATTGTAACCCCACCCTCTCTGATGTGTTGAGTAAGGAGCAGATAAAGGTTGTCTTAAGAGGATTGCAATATTACTTAGATATTAACACAAAAACATGGGACGCAGAAAAGATACGCGACCTCATAGCCCTATTTGAAAAGGAGCAAGAGAAATGAACCACTTGATAAAGGAATGCTGCAAGTGCAGGCGAGTTCCAAAACTAGTAGGACACAGCGAAGATTTTTCTTCTCACTATGAATGCGAATGTGGTAGAAGGACAGAAAGGTTTTACGACATGATTTCTCATGTAGAGGCAATTTTTAAATGGAATCGCCAAAATGAGGACAGATGTGGCAAGGCAAAGTAAGTACCAATGTGAATTGAAGTTGCTCACTCCCAATATGGTATGTATGGAGTTTAATTTTCATATGCCATCCCAAAACAAACTTTACCCAATGCATAGAAATTCTAAAATGCCTGCATGGGTAATCAAGAATCAATGGAAAAAGAATATCCTGAGAAGCATGACTAATTACGGCTTAATGAAAAGGACTGAGTGCCGGAAGAAAATAATCATAACCAGAATTTATACCGGAAGGCATAGGGAAATTGACTATGATAATTTTGTTGGCGGTTGTAAGCCCCTTTTGGATTCACTCAAGGATGTCAAGTTTATTGTCGATGATAATCCTAAGTGGTTAGACCGAGAATATATGCAGGAAAAACAAGATAAAAACGTAACGCAAGTGAGGATTTATGACATATAAGACACCTGAGTTAGAGGATAAAAGGCTGACAGCTGATGAGGCGAAAGCCTTAGTAATCAAATACGAAAAGGAATGTATAGACATGCTGTATGGCAGGAAGCCGAGGAAAGAATGGAAAAATACAAGAAATATTATAAAAACGCTGAGAAGGTATTTAGAGTCGCTTGGAGATGCTTCGATAGAACAGCCGGCAGGATGGCAAGATGGTACTGGAATCGAATCAAGCCAGAAATAAGTACCATCAAGGTTTGCAGGATAGGCAAAAAAAGAGTCATATTCCTGTGAAAAATACCTTGACATGAGTCATAGCTTTGATACGATGACTCATAAAGGAGAATAACATGGATAAGGAACTAGGCGAGATTATTAAGGAAAAGTTAAGAGATAAGGGAATGAGCTTAACCAAGCTGGCTAAAATCCTAGACCGGAAGCAAAGCACCCTCTCTTATTTCTTACAAGGCAAATTTAAGTCTGCCTACCTGAATGACTTTTTTAAACAATTTTGTGAAAGCGAGGGTATAGAATGGCAATCAAATCAAGAGGAATAGGAGCATCAGAAATAGGGGAACTACTCAATATTGAGTGGGGATGTCGAAGGCGCTTATATTATAAGAAAGCCAGAATTGAGCCAGACTTTCCTATGGTGGAAACCGGAGCAATGAAAAGAGGCAAGATGCTTGAAGATGATGCAGTGCAAGAGTTCACTGAAACCACCGGACTTGAAGCCATAGAGATTAACAGCCCTGAACCGTTCAGGCATCAAAAAGCCCCGATGATAGCATTTATTGACCGCTTAGTGAAAGAAGTATCCGGTGACTGTCTGACAATCCTTGAGGTCAAAGTTCCCGGTTTTGGTCAATTTAAGAATGTCAAGGAAAATGGCTTGCCTCAAACTTATATCCTACAAATGCAGGCTGAGTTGGCATTGGAATACAATCTTGAAAAAATGGGCATAGATGACGGGGAACTTCCTAAAGTCCAAAAAGACTACGGAAGGTTTGCTGTGCTACATGCAGACTCTTGGACTTTGCTTGAGTTTACTGTGGAAAGAAACGATAAGATTATCAGTAAAATAGAAACAGAGTCAACAAAGTTTTGGGAAGATTTATGTAATGAGCAAGAGCCTGACCAGCTAGAGTTTGGGGATAACCGATGCAAGAGATGCAACTGGCATAAAACTTGTTGGAAAGAAAAACAGGAAATTCTTATATCTCTACCAGACCAATCAGACATAACCGATATGTCAGACAATGAAATCCTAGTTAATTCTGCAAGAGAGTTTGCTGTTGCAAAGGATACTGAGAAGGAAGCCAAGAAAAAGAAAGAAGAACTCAAAGAGGAAATACAACAGCTTATTGGTGATAATCCAATAGTAACTGCTAAGGGTATGCTGGTCACAAACAAATTAAGCAACCGGACTTCATGGGATTTGGAATCTCTTATAAATGACCATCCGGAGCTTAAAGAAAAATATATCAGGGTAACAACTCAAACAAGGTTTAATGTTAAACCAAGAAAAGGAGATGAGTAAATGGATAAGGAAACCAAGTTAGTACCGGCAGAAACTGCAATCAAGCAATTCTTTGAAATCAACAAAGATAAGCTTGCAAAGATTTTGCCGAAAGACAAAAGCCCCGACAGGTTTATGATGTCGGCTCTAACCGAATGTTGGAAAAATAAAGATTTACAAAATGCTGACAAGTTAAGTTTGTTCAACGCTGTGCTTGAAGCAGCGGAGCTTGGCATTGAAGTCGGCTCTACCAGAGGACTTGCGCACTTAGTGATGTTCGGGAATCAAGTCAAACTGATGTTGGACTATAAAGGATTGATAGAGCTGGTCGGAAGGTCTGATAATGTTGTGGACATCAGAGCCAGAGAAGTCAGAGAAAACGACACCTTTGATGTAGACTATGGCATGGAAGAAAAGCTAGTCCACAAGCCCATGCTCACCGGAGATAGAGGAAAACCCATGTACTATTATGCCATCATAAAATTCAAAGATGGCACTGTAGCCTTTGACTATATGGATATGGATGAAATAAAAAAAGCCAGAGGCAAATCGAAAACTCAGAAAGTCTGGAATGAGTGGCCGGAAGAAATGGCCAAGAAAACTATCATAAGGAGATTGCTAAAGACCGTACCGAAATATATAGAGAAGGTGCAGCAAGCAATGAACAAAGATGCTGAGGTCGAATACGGCAAGATGGCGGTTTCATCCAGCGATGTTGCTGGTGAAATAACAGATGATAATTTAAAAAAGCTTGAAGAAAGGTTAGAGGAAGAATAATGAAAATTACGTTGCTTCACCTGACTATGATTGCAGCTATTGCAGTAATTGCAGTTGTGTTCGCTTTCTCATACATGAAGGTTAAGGACAAGCAACAACAATTTGAAACTCGCATCCAATATTTAGAAAGGATGCTAGGCAGTGACGTTTACAAGCGCCAGTAGGGGATGATGGATTACTCTTTAGGAGTATTATTCCAATCATATGTAGGTGTGGGTGTCGGTGATGGCTTCGGGATTAAGTTCTCGAAGCCTAGACACTTCAAGACCTTTTTCAATTCCTTCTTTTCACAATCAAACTTGTCCATTCCGTCTTTATCTTTGTACTGAACGCAAAGTAAAATATTGTCCTTAGTCTTTAGATTTTCTATTGTAACGAACACAGAGTCACCGTAGGTGTCCGCATAAGCCTTGTAAAGAACAACAAGGCATAGTAAGCATAGGGCGATAATCGAATATAATACAACCTTCTCAATTATACTCACTTTCATGTTTTTAAATAATTCTGTAAACCAGCTCATTCGTCTTTTTCCTTTCTCGCTTTCAAGACTGCTTTACACTTTTCAAGTTTGTCTGCAACTTGGTCATCCCAATAGCCTTTATCAAAACAATATTTTCCGGCCAATATCTTTTTAACAAAAGCGCAATCGCAAGCCTCAAAGTCAAAGTCGATGTCTTTATCCGTATCTATTATCTTTTTGTTTGAAGGCAGATATTCAATCCTCTTTCCTGAGCAAGATGTCAAGCTCAGACAGAGTATCATCAAAATCGTCAGCGATACCATCAGTATCACCTTTTGACATTTTATTATGCCTTCGCATTCTTCTCTTTTTATAGAGTTCATAAATCCATTTGCTCCGTTTGTTTTCTGGTGACTGCCTTTTCTTCTCTAATATAAATAAAACTATATTGAGAGTTAAGGTCAATCCCAATCCTATTACATTTGCCCAATCCATAAAGTGTAGTGGGGCAGACGGAGGGTATGCCTGCCCCGGTTGAGTACAACCTACGGAGTAGGCTGCGTTACCTTATCTTTTATAAGGTCAACAAGTTTAACAAGGTTTAGTCCTGCAGCCAAAGCATACAGAGTTACTTCCTCACTAAAAGCAGCCCCTAGATTAGCTTTAAGATAATCATTGATTTCCTGAACTTCGGCAGCATCCAAATCTCCAAGCTCTGCCGGTACTTGACCAATCCCTGCAACTGCTTCCGGCATTGCTAGGCCGGGGTCAATTAAAAGGGTTAAGTCTTGCCAGCCAATTTTTCCATCGGCTTGAGCCAGAGCGAATGCCTTTGCTAGTTTCACTGCCACCAATAGAACATCTTTTGTTTCTTTCACGCCTGCCATAATTTTCTCCTTTCAAGTTTACTTCTTTTTCTTCCTTCGCTTCTTTGCCTTTCTTTTTTCTTTTCGAGAAGGCTTTGCGCTTTTTCCCTTTGGCATAGTAAAGTCCTTCCTCTCTATCCCAATAAGCCATCAAGTCCTCACATAAAACGGGTCAACATAGCCTGCAATTTTATCTCTACTTCTATGGTCACGAATTTTTATAAATGCATTATCTCTAATTGCATCAGCTTTTGTCAAAGTTTTTGAACCACCGCCTGACGCACCAATGGCAATTCTTTCGTTTAACATTATTTCAACATGAACTATTTTCTTATGAATGTTTTCATAAAAGACAAGGCAACCCCTTGTAGGAGTCATTACAGGTTGAAACATATTGTATAAAGATTCGGCAGTAAAGTCAGCGTTACGTTTTATTTTTCCTGCAGCTTTTAAAAACTCAACTGCGAATCCAGAGCAATCAAATCCGGTAGGGTCATCTCCGCCCCAAGAGTACCAAGTGCCTGCAAACTGCAAAGCATATCCACATGCTATCTCTCTGTCTGATTCGAGGTATCGTCTGTAGACCTCGAACCCTTTCTTGATGAGTCTGTCCAGCCACATGAGCATATCAGCCTCCCTTCTTTTGGTGCATAAATATACTCTCCACAATGAGGGCATTTGAAATCTTTAACTTCCGCCATTTAAAATAAACTTAATATTTTGGATGCAGCTGTACCGCCACCACCACCAATAGCAAACGCTAAGAAATAATATTTCCATTTCAAATCCTTAAACTTACCTTCCATGATACTGCAGCGCTTTAGCTGTGCTAACTTGTACGCAGCAATATCCTCTCGCAATTTCCCTATCTCTGCTTTAATCTCATCTCTGTTGTCATCTGACTTGTCGCTTTGTTTCTCAACGGTGTTTTCAAGACGGTCAATGCGTTTAACAAAAATCTCCGTATATCTTTCAAAATCTGGCATCAGGGATAATCCTTGCTTGGCGGTATAGTGATTGTAAAATAAACACAATTGTCCGGAAATGTAGCGCTATGGACAACCGTAGGCTCATTGTAAAACATATCACCAGCACCGTAAGTTTTAGATTCACCGTTCTTGTGCAATATCAGCGAACCCCTTTCGATGAACACATACTCTTTCTCTGAATGAGAATGACTAGGAAACTCACAGCCTTTTGAGTTCCACCATTTGTCAATCCTAAAACTATCCCCATCAAAATAAGGCCAACATCTACACTTCCCTTTTTTCATCGGGTACTCGGTGTAATTCCCGTTGTCAGAAAAACTACCCGATGGCTTTGGA
Source organism: bacterium (assembly GCA_024206195.1). The sequence goes on from JAAGZO010000073.1 coordinate 5,899, forward strand.
AAGTTGATAGTCTTGGCTATCTCTAAAGCTTCCTTTAGTTCATCATCCATGATTCACCTACCTAGTAACTGTATAAGTGTATACGCAGTCATCTTCAGGGTCGGCATCAAATTCAAAGTCAATAAAACCAGCGCCCGGTGTAGCACCAACTCCAACAACCGTTCCTGTTCCGGAGTCAAGTATTGCCCATGTGACATCATCGGTAGCAAGTACGCCAGACACTACTTTTCTGTTCGTAGCTCCATAAGCAGCATCGGAAGATGTAATTTGAGCTGTTGAGCCAGTATCATGAGCTGTTGCGTCTGCATCATGGGTATTAAACTTAGCTTTCCAATCGTTTAACCTAGTTACACATAAAGCTAAGGTTGTAGGTGCTGCTGTACTTGTAAGCGAAGCATCTCCACCTTCCCCGGCTTCGTGATAAAGCCAAAGAGCTGCAAGTTCCGCATCACCTTCATGAGCGTCATAACTTGTAAGCAATTCAGTTGTTAGCGCAATCAAGGTTGTCAGGTTTGTAGCATCGGCAGCTACAATTGCTCTAGCTGTGTCAGCCCCGGCAGGATGTTCACCAGCTCCAACGGCTGCATTGGCAGCTGTGACCTGATGAGTAGTTCCGGTGTCATGTGAAGTAGCGTCAGCATCATGAGCATTAAGCTTGGTTTTAAAATCATTGAGTCTGGTAATACACTCAGCGTAAGTTGTCGGTGCAGCGGTTGATGCAAGTGAAGTATTCCCGCCTTCCTGTGCTTCATGGAATAACCATGCGCTTGCTAATTCTGCGTCACCTTCATGAGCATCGAAGTCAGTTAAGAGTTCAGTCACTAAGGTGATGAGTGTCGCAAGGTCTGTAGCATCGGCAGCACTGGTTGTGTTTGTAGCATCGGGTGCAGCTGGATGTTCGCCTGTACCCACAGCCCCGTCAGCCGTTGCTTCCTGAAACTGCGAACCGGCTGTATGCGGAATGGCATCAGCGTCATGAGTGTTAAACTTTGCTTTAAGGTCATTAACCCTAGTAATACACTCAGCCAAGTTTGCCGGTGCAACTGCGCTGGCTAGTGAAGCATCCCCACCTTCAGCTACATGGTGATAAGCCAATGCCCCGCCACCTTCGGAATCACCTTCATGAGCATCGTAATCTGTAAGAAGTTCGGTAATCAAAGTAATCAAGGTAGCAAGGTTTGTTGCGTCTGCTGCAGCAGTTGTATTAACTGCATCAGCCGAAGCATGTTCAGCTGTACTTCCACAATGAGAATTGTAAGTAGCCTTGAATGCATTTGCTAAAGCAATCGCAGTAGCAAGACCCGTTCCACCGTCAGCGCAATGAGCGTTGTACATCGCTTTGCAATCATTCGCCAAAGTAATTGCGCTAGATATTCCAGCTCCGCCACTGGCAATGTGAGTATCGAAATCCAACTTACATTCGTTAGCAAGAGTTATTGCCGAACTTAATCCTGCAATATTGTTTTCCCTGCTACTGGTTACAACTGCGGAAGCAGCCACCGTTGCATATCCGGCTGTAGCAACAAGCGTAAGAATCTCAGACTGCAGGGTGCTTATTTCCGCAGTCGTTAAGAACCTTGCAAGAGTTCTTTGCAAGTCATTTGAAAATGCCATAGTAACCTCCCTTTATTCATCCTCTAAAGTTCCAGCCAGACCTAGCTGTGAGAGCAATCCATTATCCATAATATACTGCAAGGCTGTTTCTTTTTGACTAGCAGAGTAAGCGGGTACATCTATAACTATTCTGTCGATTTCCATTCCACCGACACTGCCTTTTAAGGCCACTCCTGTTGCTTCGTTATACAAAGATATATGCGCCTTGCCGACCTCATCGAAATGTATAGCCTTAACTTTTACGTCTGTAAAATTTATAGGACTATAAATCGAATCTAAAACAATTTTCTTTCCCATCTTGTCCTCCTGATTATTTAAATTAATCTACCGAGCCAGCTACTTTTCCAGAGCTTATCAAATAAGCCTCTGCTTCCGCTATTTTAGAATTTGCATAACTTGGCAGATTGAAACTAAAGGTCTTGGTAAACGTAGTATCCCCGCCCATTTCGTGGGCGTAAATAGTGATTTCACCGTTTCTGTTTATCACTATCTCGGAAACTACTATCTGCTCTGTTTCTTCTACGTGCGGTGTCGTTAAAGTAATACTCATTTTATCCTCCTATTGTAAATCTGAAAATTCAATATAAAAGTCTATCGACCCCTGCGTAGCAGCGTCTAAATCACCTACGGTAGATACTGCATGTGCGTGTATAGCCGTAGTGCCTGAGAAGTTGTGAATATTTGTCTGCCCCGCAGTAGTAAGCCTAGTGCCTTTATCAGTATCGGCTATCAATTCTACCGCAGCAGCGAAAACATCCGATTCTTCTAGGTACTCATCCACATCACCGCCACTCTCACCAACAGAGATTTCATAAGAAGCAATCGCCCCACCTATAAACTTAGTTGTGCAATCTGCATAAACATCTTTAATCGATGCACCTGTTGGTAGGGTAAAAATCAGAATGTCATTCGTGAGTCCTGCTGCTGCAAAATCTGTATAAGCCTTAGTTACTTTAATGCGCTTATAAGAGTAAGTTGAAGTGATACCACTATTAGTAACGGTAATTTTAGTGCCAGAGGATATTTTTACATTATTAGCTCCTGAATATCCTCTTGAAAATTGCCAGTCAGAATTTACACCCTGCAAATAAGCACCGTTATAAGAATCAATCAAAACGCTTTCCATTAGCTTTAAGTGGTTTGGATACGCACCACTACCTGCGATGGGTATGCCAGCCAATATCATGTCAAAACCGCCACCAATATCTAACCCACTATCAATAATTCTGTAGGAATTTACGCCAGTACCGTTATCACTAAAAGCAACAGCCGACCCTCCAGATGTCAAAGATAATTGGAAATTATTTGCCGTTTTATTAACAATATAATAAAGAGTGCCAGTGCTTAATTCGGCTGGCACTGCTCCACCAGAATTATAGAGATAAAGCATTTCTCCATCTTCATGCCCATGCGATGAGCTATTAAGCAATTCCGTACCGTGAGTATAAGAGCAAATCCAGCTTTTACCGTCTACAGCCGAAATTGTTTTTACATTAGCTGAATTTCCAAAAGATATTGTGCCTCCGTCAGTCGTGCCGTTATTCATTGACAGAGATTTAAAATCTTTAAGGTCTACGGTGTTATTATTTCCACTTATATAGCCGTTCCCTGAAATAGTTATTTTTCCAGCACCATCAAGATTGATTTGTTCGCTGGCATCTATAACTAAATTTCCACCACTTGAGGAATAGATTGAATTTGTTTCGGTAGGGTTGTTTGTATTGTGAAAATTAAGACTCCCTACTCCATGCGCTCCACCTACCCAAATTTCTCTAAATCTGGCAGTTGCCGAGCCTAAATCGTAAATGTCAGTTGTTGCGGGCAACAAATGCCTTGCGACATCTCCGGTCAAATCCATTTTTAATTGGTTAGCAGGGTCATCGTATGTGACGTTTAATTCAGTAGTGTCAACCCATGCTGCGCCCATATCATCTTGAACTGCCTCCGTAGTTTTACCCGTTGAGGGTAGCACCATATGTTCGCTCATAATAACCTCCCGTTATATCTCGCCCTTAACTACATTGTAGGCGTTTAAAGTTCCTGTACTTGATGAAACAGTATAATACAGTCTGTATGCTTTTGACGGTGCTGCCGTTATTTCCCAAACATGGTCGCCTGCTGCGCCACCGGCTGCAACCGTACTTCCAGTGTATGTACTCCATGTAGTACCGCCATCATTTGAAATCTCAATTGTAAAATTTCCTGCTGGCGTTCCTGTCCAGATAGCCTGTATGGACAGCATCCCTTTGGAAAGCATATCTATAGACTCGCCAGCGACATCAGCCGTCATGCTTCCTGCATTAATGTATTTATAATCTCTATACATAATAACCTCCGCTAAATTATTTGTTTGCTCTCATTTCTTGAGCTTGGATTCCTGTTTGCATTTGTTTTGCGCTTTCCTTCAGTGCGCTTTCTTTCGCTTTCCGTTCTTCCTCCATAGTCCTATAGTTCCCCTGTATGATGTCCATGTTCTTAATATTGTATCCAGCGTCAATATCTAATATCCGATGTAATTTCATTTTAGTTTTATAATCAAGCTTCAACTTGCCATCAGACAATTTCTCAATAACCCTTGCCCTTAGTTCTTCTTTAAGAGTAGGAAAAACTTGGTCAAGAACTTCGAGTTCTTCGTTGCTAACTCTGTCATGCTGGATGTTAGTCATAATATTATTAGGACTACTAACTGCTTGCAAATATCGCAAGAACTTTCTTTTTTCTGTGTCAGGTATTCTAAGTTCTCCGTTGGTCTGTTGAGAACGATAGCCTTGAGGAACTTTGCCCATTATGAACTGCATTGTCCTTGTAAGCTGTTGGCCAAGAGCGCTTGCAAGCTCAGGAGTGTTTTCTTCTAAAGTCATATTCATGTGAGCAATTCCCCGGTATAATTTTTCGGGGTTTCCTCCGTATTCACTTATATTATCTATAACCTGTTCAATCTTTTCGTTGTCACTTCCTTTTAACCCTAGTCCGGTTACTACGGACATGGGAGCTATGAAGTCAACCGTTTTAAGCTTGCTTGGAATCCCGGCCATAATGTCAGCCGTCTTTCCTACGGTGTTACTAACTGTCCTTATCATTCCATCCATACTACGCAATGTAGAAATAACTATACTTGGATGTTTTGCAGCCTTGTAAAGAGCAAGCATCATAGCGCCACCGCCCCATCCTAAACCCGTAATGCTTCCTATTAAGAATGGTGGCAATGCCGTAACAATGTCTTGTATGGAAAGAGCCGGAGTTGCGTAAAGTTTATGAATGTCAGCGTGATTTTTAGCTATACCCAAAGTCCTTTCAAAATCATACCTAGAGCCAACTTTACCAATTTTGTTATAATTGATGTCATCTAATTTCGATATATAATCATCTCCCCTTGTGATGAGTTCTTTGATTCTATTGTAGTCGGTCATATCCCCTTCTCTTGCATCATCAAGCAAAGCTTTCCTGACCTTGTTAAACTTCCATTTCTGAGTTTCCTTGCCAGTTATGATTTCAGTTTCCCATTCAAACAAGCTCTTAGTATTTTTCTTGGCGTTGTTGAACCGGTTTAACACTAAGGCATGGCTCTCTATATTGTCAGCTGCTGCCTGCCCGACTATGTTGTAATCCCTAAAAAGTTCAACATCAATATCATCGTATAGGTCATCGAACATTTGTTTAGCTCTGACCTTACCGGAGTCTACTCCGCCAGTCTTGATGTCAAGCAACTGCTTCTTAATGCTATATAATTCCTGCCTCATCTTTCTTGTTTTCATAAGCTTGTGCAGTATTTCGTCTGATGTCACAGGAACTTTTGATAGTGCCTCTATTGATGGAGTTGAATACATTTGAGTTTCACTTGGTACATCAAACATATCAGGGGATTCGTATCTCTTTTTTATATAAGACTTAGCCGGGATTCTTTTCTTTTGTTTTGCTGACAACTGAGGGAAAACATCATCCTCATGAGTTTTCACTTTTCGTGACTTCCTGAATCTCTGGAAGGCTTTCTTGTCCAACTTATAGAACTCTTGCCTTGCTATATTTATTTCGTCTATAAATTGAGTAACCTGAGAAGATGAATCATTAAAATGTTCGTTAAGGCTTCCCCTTGTTATCTTGGTGGGCTTCTTAACCCCTTTGTACCAAACCTGTTTGTTTTTCAAGTCTACTCTTGAAATCCTCTGAGGGTCTTTCATGGTAGCCTTTATGAACTTCTCTATCTTTCCATTGTTCCCAAAATAGTTATTCAATATAGACGATGCTTCGCTAGACATCTCAGGGTTGTCAATAAAATTCTGTCTTATGGAGTCAGTGATTTTATTCTTCTTGCCAATATCAAAAATTTCCTTGTCAGCTTCCTCTATGAAGTCTGTAATTTTCTGCAATCCAGCTTTGTCTTTTTCGCCACCAACCATTTTATGAATATGTCTGTCCGTATTGTTCGCAAAGTCATGCGCCTCATCCCATTCTTTCCTGACAAAATCATCGGTCATGTTAAGCCACTTCTTTATAGACTTAGGTGACTTCTTTGAAATCTTTCCCCATTTATTATAGAAGGAATCAAGAATCTTTCCGCCATTAGGTACTCTTGCTACTTTCCCTATTTGCCCCAATCCTTTGCCGATTATCGGTATGCCACCGCCAGTTAAAGCTCCGAACAACATTGTATTGAATCCATGATTGAATGTAATCTTCTCGGCTGCAATATCTTTTCTTCCAAGCTGTGCCTCTGACATCAGCGAGTGAACTCCATACGCAGAGCCTTCAGTTGCGTATGCTCCTATTTTTCCTAAGAACTGTGAGCGCAATTTCTTAGCAAGAGTCTTTTCAAGTATCCTAGTTCCGGCAGCCAATGCTCTTGGTGCAAAAGTAGCTGCCCTTGCAGTTCTAGCAGTCAGCGCAAGTTTTCCAGCATTCACTTCGCCAGCACCGGGGATTAAAAATGAACCAAGTATTCCTAAGCCACCACCAACAACATGCCTTTTTATTGGATGTTCTTCGGCTCTGATTGATTCTGATTCAGGGTCTATCCATCCAAGATTCTTTCCTATAAGATTGCCAACTCCGAATGTTCCGGTATCAAGAGCGCCTTCGACTATAGACTTCGCACCCTCTGCTGCAGAATCTTTTATCTTTCCTATCTTAGCGCCCCTTCGCATTGAACCAGTTGTTCCGAAGGTATAGCCTTGCTCTAAGTAAGTTGGTATTTCACCGGAAGGAATGGCTACTGCAACGCCATCCTTGTTAATCATTCCTATTTCTTGCTCGGCATCTTGGAAGTCATATCTTCCAGACGCAATTAAATCGTAGACTCTATCTATAGGAGCGTTAACAGCCTTCTTAGTATTTTTATCAATTAATAGTGGCATTAGTTATTCCCTATTTCGTCAACAGCTACCTTTCTAGGAGCTTTCCTTTTCTTACCGCTGCTGCCTAACATTTGCTGATACGACTTGAATGCCATATCCCAAGCTCCGCCAGCTGCAGACCTTAGTCCGGCTATCTTCCCTAATCGAGCCAATCTCTTTTGCTCAAGAACTTCAGGAGTATCACCTATCCTTGCAAAGTATTGCTGTTCGCCTCTTATGTATTCACTGTCGGAAATAGCAGCTCCGGATTCTCTCCTTAGTATCGCATTAATAAAATGGGTTTCAGCTTGCATTTGTCTTTTAAGCAACGGACTCTTGAAGGCTTGAGGAAGTATGCGACCACCTGAAGCCATCCATGATTGAGGTCTATGACCGCCTTCGTATATCTCTGTAAAGTCATCCTCAGCCTGAGTCATGGAAAGTCCAAATCCTGCAGCCTCATGCTGCCATTGTTTTAAGTCTGCACCCTGACCTGTCTGGTTTTTATATATTTTAGAAAGTGATTCAGCAAACCCCATGTAAGCCTCTTGCCTTTTCTGGTTTAAAAGCCCCATCGCTTTTGTTCCGTTTGCTTTTACTAAATCTGACTTTGACGCATTTACCAAGCTTTCCATTTTAAGTTTGGCGACATCAAGCATGGCAACCTTAGATGCTTGTTGAGCAACATTCATGTTGCCCCATTTCTTATACATTTGGTTTACGACATTGAACCTCATGCTGACCTCAGTGCCTTTTTTTTGTATTTGCATTTTCTGCGCATCAATGTTTTGGTCGATTGCTCTCATTACTACATCAAGCGCTGGATTCCCTTCTCTGTCTAAAGCTGCACTCGAAGCTGAACCAAGCATGATTGATATTCCTGCAAGAGCCTTGCCCCAAACATTCATGTTTTTCCAATACATTCTAGGGTCTACTTTTGATTCTTTATATTCAGCAATTGTGTCCTCAAGAGCTTTTTCATCTTCGGCTATCTTGGACATAAGATTGTCTTGCTCAAATTCATCTTGAATTTTTTTAGCTCCCATTGCATTCGCTAGGCTCTCATAGTGCATGTTGGCCTTTTTATGAAATTCACCTTGAGCTTTTGTTTCTGCTTCTAGCCCTGACTGCATTTGGTCGAATGCCGTTTTAAGTCCGCCAATTCCCGGTATATCTCCGTATCCTGTTCCGCTTCCTACATCGCCATCAAGGATACTAGAGCCGTCAGGGGCTTCGGGTTTTATTTTGTTAAAAGCCGTTATCACATTTCCCATTGAGTCTATCTGCCCTGTAGCTTTCGCTTTGTCGTATTCTCCCTGAACAACGTCAGCTGACTTAACGCCTGCCATCGTACCTTTGTCATCGTAAATAACCTGAGATTCGGGAACAGGAATAGGCTCATATGTTTTCTCTTTAGGGTATCGGCTGGAATACGCAAATTCATTTCTAGGGTTGTATATAGCTTCGGATGCAACTTCCTCAGTGTAGTTCTTAAAATCCTCATTGGTCGGTGGCTCAGGGTCAGGAGTAAAATGAACTTGGCCGGGAGTTGTTCCGGCTTCAGGTACTTCCATCGTACTGTCATAAGGATAGCGTTCTCTCGCAAACTTAGTATCTCTTACTTCACCGGTTTTAGTTCCTAAGTCGTTAAATATATCAAGCCATCCATTTTTATTTTGACTCTTTCTTGAAAATGCCATTTAAACCTCCATCCCTATACCATTCCCTGACTTATGCCCGGACTGAATGATGCAGCTCCTGCGCCAGCTGCGCCTCCGGCTGCGCTGCCCATCAATCCAGCGCCTACGCCAGCGCCAATACCGCCTGCGAATGCTCCGCCTATTGTTGCAGCTCCACCTAATAATCCCATTCCGAATTTCTTCCAGAATGAACTTTTCTTGTATGCCGTTCCAATTGTCTGAGCTGACTGATGTTGCTGTGCTTTAGACTTCTCTAAATCTATCATTGCTGCCCACTGAGCATTTTGCTGATTCATTCCTTGACCTACATAGAACTGAGTCATCTGGTCTAGTTGCTGTTGTGCTGCCAGTTGAGCTTGAACATTTGTTGCCCCTCTTTGAACTTCTAATTGGTTAAGCCCTAAATCCTGTCCTCTTGTTTGTCCGGACACTTGACCTAACGCTTGCTGTGCTGCCATTTGTTCTTGTAATCTTAGCTGAGCCGATTGACTTCCAGCTCCCAATGCTAAATTCTCAGTTCCTTGCATCGCCATTTTTTGCGCAAGGATTGGATTAACGCCAGCACCCGAAGCTGCCATTGCATGTTGAGATTGTATCCCCTTGTCTAGCGCACTCTGAAACTGCAGCTGAGCCAAACTTCCGCCTTCGCCTCTTGTCTGGCCGGCAAGCTGTTCCATTAATGCCATCTGATATTCTCTTGACTGAGCCTGATTTGTAGCGTCTATCTCTCCTACTTGCGGAGGTGCAACGCCCTCTCTTGCAGCAAGTCTATCGTTGAGCATTTTAAGCTGTTCTTCTAAATACGGATTATTATATCTGCCCTCATCAAACTCATAAGGTCTGGCTTTCATCTGATAGCCTTCTCTTTTTAGAGCCTCATCCTTAGCTTTGGATTTATCTTTGCCTGCCTGTTGAGTGGATTTTTTTGCAGACTTTGCAGCATCCAGTTCATTTTTCCACGCAGTATATGCAGGGTTTACTTTCCCGCCCATAGCATCTCTGCCACTCAGAAACTTCTCAGGCTTCCGACCTTCGATTCCCCTTATTGTTTGTTGTTGCTGAGTTAAAGCATCAGCCTGTCCTTCATATCCGTATGGCATTTCTACCTCCCTATGCTGCCCTCTTATCGGGGCTTATTTTTGCTATTCCCTTTTTAATTCCTGCGTGTATGGTTATGGAGTTCAGCGTATATCCCTCGCCTTCACTTTCCAAATCCTCAAACTCCAAACTCATAGCTTCACATTTAGGGTATTTAGGTTTTATTTCTATTTCATAAACTCTGTCAGTAGTTCCACCGTAAGTACCATCGCCATAAGTGCCATCACCAAAAGTACCAGTATCCATGATAGTCGCAGCATCGTAGTAAACAACATTTTGCCTAGATTCATCAAAGTCATAATAGCAAGTAATTTTAAGCTTATGGTCAGCTCTAAAATCTCCATGAACTATTAATCTGTACAATCTTTGATACCCACCAATTTGCGCTAACTTCAGCCATCCAGTTCTCGCTTTAAGCCTTATGTCTTTTCCGCCATCTTGGTAAGTGTCTGATGATTCTTTAAAAACATTACCATCAGATTTAAGATACACATAATTATTATTCCATTTGATTGCGTCTACGGCTGAAGTGTTGTCGAATATTCCCCACTCACCGTAAAAATAATCGTATACAAGAGTAATGCTTTGGTCAGTCAAGAATCTAACTTGGTTGACATCTTCCATTAAAGTCTCAGACAAAATATTATAGTTATTGTATTTCTCTACCATTGCCCCAATATAGTTGACTGACAAATTTCTGCTAAGCATGTAGAACCCTTTGGCTGTCATGAATATCAATCCAGACGGAGTAAAAACCATCGACTTAGGTTGAGTACATCCAATATCAGTGGTTACTTCGACATCATTCGTAAAAGTAGAATTTATTCCGTAATTATTCGCAATGTCACCAGTGCGATAATAAATATTATCTCTTTTAAATATTATTAAGTTCCCATCCATCTCTGTAAACTGCGTTACCTCTCCGCCTTTAGGCGTGATGTTTTTCTGTAGTTCCTCAGCAAACGCAACAGCCTCGCCAACAACAGTCGTTTTAGCTGGCCACAGAATATCGTTCTGGTCTATCAACATCGCCCTGTTTCTGTATATTGTTGCAAGCTTACATGCAGGCGGTGCGACATTTTCAAAGATACCGCCAGTAACGTATATATAATTATTTCCTGTAATGTCGGCATCGGCATCATCGTCTGATATGCTGATTGTAGACGCAGACGTAGAATTATATGTAGGTGATGCAATAGACGTTACCCTGTAGTAAACAGTTCCGGTAGCAACCTCAGTTCTATACACTTCACAAACCACATTGTTTTTCTGAGTGAATGGATTGGTTGCTATGGTCAGGGTTGTTCTTCCGCCCGACAATGTTATCGAAGATGCAACACTTGGCGCTGACCTATGGATGTTGCCTTGCCTGTCTGTCCATTTCCAAACAGCCTTGTAGTAATAAAGCCCGGTTGCCATGTCACCTGAAACCGCTGAAGCTCCGCCATGAGTTACGAGGTTTTTTCCACCTACTCCATGACAAGTAGAGTCGTTTGAATGACCATTGTATTTTACAAGAAAATCGTTGAGTCTAGTTATGCACTCATCAGGAGTAGTCGGGGCTACAACGGATGTTGGGGAATGCCCCGTTGCCTCTTGCGCTGCATGGAACGCCCACCCTGCGCCTAGTTCCGCATCGTCATCATGTAAGTCGTAGTCAACTAAAAGTTCAGTTACCAAAGCAACCAGAGTTGTATAATCGGTAGCATCGGGAGCTGCAATAGTGTTCACAGCGTCTGCCCCTGCGGTGTGGTCTGCAGCGTCTGCACAGTGAGCATTGTAGTTTGCTTTGCATTCGTTGGCTAAAAGCATAGCGTCAACCAAGTCCGGGTCAACAAGACTGGTTATCTTTGGCTTAACATGAAAGCCATGTTCGACCATAGTTCCACCATCATAACTTGCTAACTGGCCACCGACAATCAGTGAGTTTTTATTTATCTCACAATTGTTGAAAACATAATCGCTAGAAAAATCCAGACTTGCCTTTACTATCCCCTTGACTGTGAATTGAAAAGAACTCTCAGTTAGAAGCCTCGAAACCTTCGGAAGCACCGCTTGGTATGTATTGCCAACTTCACAATACCTCGGAAGTGCTTTATCTGTATTGTAGTACCCACCTAACATAGAGATTAACTTTCCGTCTATGTTGGTAGTAAACATTACCACGCTTGTTTGATATTGAGAACCAACGCCATGACAAGTTGCATCGGCATCATGGCCATTGTATTTTAATTTCAAATCATTGAGCCTTGTCATGCATTCGTCTAAGTCAGTCGGGGAAACAACTGATGCCGGAGTGTGGTCGCCTGCTTCCTGTGCAGCGTGGAATGCCCAACCAGCGCCCAATTCAGCGTCATCGTCATGTGCATCGTATGCTGCTAACAAATCGTCTACCAAGACTATTAACGATGCTAAATCGTAAGCATCAACAGAATTTACAAGGTTAGTTCCATCAGCTCCTGTCGTATGGTCTGATGTATCAGCACAATGAGAATTATATAAAGCCTTTAAGTCGTTTGCTAAGTTGCAAGCATTCTCTAAAGAATGTGAAACTCCAAACAGAATGTAGCTCGGCTGCAAAGTGAAATTATGGGATAAGGTTAAGTAGTCAATCCCGTTTTCAGTAAACGCCTTTGCACCTAAACCGCAATTGTACCTTATTATAGGAGCGCTTGCAGCTGCAATTTCAAGAGATGCATCTTTGCTAACAGCCTGAGTTTTTATCCAGTTCAAAGCAGCTGACGTTGAATCGTACATCTCATAAAAGAATCTTGCCCTGTTGTCTGAAACCATTGTCGCTGTTATGTTTACCGCACTATTCACCGCATCGGAATCAATTGTAGTCGGTGCTAATATTTGGACTAAGTTCTCATTGTAGCAAGCAGCCCTTATGCCTGTAGCAGCTAAATGCCATCCTATCCAAACATCATCGTTATTATTATTTGTTATTACCGTTAAACTTTTAACTGTCGTTTCAGCTATTGTAGCAGTAGCATCATGAGAGCCACTTGATAGAATTTTAAGAATTTTTATATTCCCGGCATTATCAGGATATGCAATATAAAAAGTTCCAGTGCCAGTATCAACATCCAACATGAAGTCTGTAGTTCTTGCGTCTGACACTATGGTTACGGGAGTGCCTATTACGGATGGATTACTTGATGACATCTTTGCATATCTTATTCTTGCAGCTGACCTGTATACAACAAAAAGGTTTCCGCCTGATGCAGCACACTTTGGCATGTCACCTGATGAATCTATCTCGTAATCGTTTACTAAAATAGTATTCGATTCGGAGTCAATCACGCTTACCCTTATACCGCCCCTTGAATCCTGCCATGCGTGTAATTCTATTCCGTCAGTCACCGCCATGTCTATTTCTGATTGCTCGGCATCGTTGGCGATTATTTTGTCGTATCCAATTGTTACCGGGGTAAACTTACCCCTCTCTACCCATAAGTCCTTAGTTGACGAATATGTGTAATACTTGGAAGCATCGAACAACAATAACTCGGTGTCGTTGTTAAACCCCATTAAAGCTTCACCATCGGTTATATCTGTTTCATTGTTGTTAATATCATACATCAATGTCGAAAGAGCAACATATCCGTATCTCTTAGAAACAAACCCACCGTAAGCTGCATCACTTGCCGGACTCTTAGATAAGACTCCATTCTCAAGAGCAAGCAATTTATCTACAAGCTTGCCCGGTGTCTTGGTATCAAGACCTTGAGCAAACGGCATAGCCATCGTATGTTCTGATAGTTTTCCTGCCATATCTTTATAACTCAAAGGCTACAAGTTTTGTTTTCTTTACCAGCGCTGCACATGCTGCGTTGGTAGTCCTAAGCCTGACCTTGTAATTATAAGTTCCAGCTCCTATTATATCTACATGCTGCAAACTACTGGAAGGTGTCCACATCGGGGCGTAATGTAAGAGATACCCTATATAGCTGCCATCTCTAGTAAATGCCACTATAGCACTCCCTGTACTTAGAGAGCCAACGTGACCGCCATTTGAATCAGCGTCAGACATGCACATCAGCATTACCGGCCTTCCGGTTGTAGTTATTGTTATGCTTAAATTCGTTACATCAACAAAAGATGTGCTGCTTGTCTGAAAGTTTCCGCTTGAAGATGACACTTGCTGCCCTAAAGCAGAAAGTTTTGGCCTAGTTACATTAGCATTTAATATCTTTGCAGTTGTAACATTGTCATCAAGAATTTTTGCTGTAGTCACAGCGTCATCTTTTATCTTTGCTGTTTCAACGGCATCGGTTGCGATGCTGTCTGCTTCCGCCTGACCCCATGTAGCGTTACCACTTCCGTCTGTTTTTAGAATATACTTGTTTGTAGGTGATGCAGCATACTGTAGTGATGTTGAAAGCGTCAGGTCGTCAACTGACGGGCTTCTATCTGCAGCAAGATTTCCTGATGTGTCTATTGTCACAAGAGAAGTGCTTGCTGGTAAAGCTGCAGGAAAGATTATATCGTAATCAGCTGCTAGGCTTGACGGTGATTTAAGCTTTACATATGCAGTAATCCCGGCTGATGCTTCTCTAAGCCAGATGTCACCGGTGTTTAGTTTCATCGGAACATTTGTGACGTTGTTTGAATAGAGCCAAAGAGTAGTCGTACCGCCAACGTAAGTAACTGCTGCATTTCCTGAAGGCAATCCACCGATAGAACCAGCTCCTGCGTTTACCGAACCAGATGACGTAATCTGCACTGAGTTTGAACTTGCATCTCTGTAGTAAAGCTCACCACTTAAACTATATATAGTCCTTGCATCGGTTAATCCGGAAAGCTGAGTTGCCAAGCTCAAGCCCTTCATATCTATTGCAAGCTGGTTTGAATAATCAAGAGAAGCATTCATGTTTATTGCTGCCGGAGTAATCTTCTTTCCGTAACCTGTCGTATGGTCATGTGCGTCTACCGTACTAAGTGCAGTGTTAAGCATTGTAGCCCAAGTCGGACTTGGCTTTACGCTTACCTCCGGTAAAGTCAAACTCATGTATGATGTAACTGTGTCAGCCATTTTAATCTCCTTTTAAAAAACCCATAAATCAACAGTAACCGATGTTGATATTGGATTGTCGTATATTTTATGGATTGAAACACTCTCCATTGTAGTCGCACTACCATTCACAGTAACCGCACCAGCAACATCGTTATTTTGTCCTCTTATGTCTATGTAATCATCGACTGCAAGCTTGATAATAGAGGATGAACCGAGAACATTCCAGTTTAAGCTATTAAAGTGAATTTCCGACCCTCTGGTAACAAGAGCGCCATTTTTGTAAATCCTTCCTTCGCCTGTGGCGTTAGCAGCACTTCCACCTAACGGGATAGAGTATGAAACATTGTAGTATCCAGCAACCGGAGCTGTAAACTTCCAAGCTGCCCCGACAGTGACGGCATCATGTGAATCATATATTTCATGCTGATAATCTATTATCTCTGTTGCGCCAGCTGCGACAGATGTATTAGCAGACACAGCTCCCTCTACCCAATAGGATGCAAACACAGCCTCAGAGTTTGGCTGAGAGTATGCGTTCAGTGTTATTGTTTTGTCGCTTTGAGTTCCAAGCTCAGTTTTTATAACAGCATTCGTATTTTTCTTAACAACAATTATTCCATTCGGAACTCTTTCTAATTTATGATAGATGGTGCAGGGGCTTCCGAAAGTAATCGACTGATTTTCAAATAGAACTCCATTAAGGATTTCTTTGTCAATAATTTGCTTTAGCGACCTTTTGGTAAATCCCTGCACTCTATCTAAGTTTTCATCGCCACTTACTATTGTTTCTAATTCTTTCATTTTCTTCTTTTAAGTAAATTATCCCATGCCTGTCTTGAAACAGTCGTTTCAAAGTATCCGGCAGTATCAACTATCTTTTCAGGATTTGCTCTATCTCTCATCGCAGCCTTCTCATCCAACTCTCCTGCAAGTTTTGCAAACAGACTTTGTAAAACAGTGCTGTCGCTTTCCTGTCTATCTTTAACTAGGATTGATGCGTAAAGAACTGCGTAATCTTCATATCCATTGTATCCATCAACGGTGTCAGAGCCTGTAGAAAGGTCGCTGTGATACGGCCTCCATACGACTCTCATTTTATCCGTACTGTTATCAGGTGGGTAATCTAATATTAGTTTTTTATCTTCTAGTTGGTATCGGACAGAATATTTATTATAAGAAATAACTCCCGTTCTATCGTTGTCATCCCATCTGTCCATAGGAAACCAAACATCAGTCGTAGCCGAACCAGTTCCAGTGTCAAGCATGTCAACACCGTCAAGAATATAAAAAGTCGTAATGAGTGTATCGAGGTCATATTCCGCTTGTCCAGAAACAAGGCTTATCGTAGTTCTCTGTCTTAAATATGTTTCACCGAAAGCCCTGTAAAGCTTATCTCTTAATTCAGCAAGACCCTGATTTAAAAAATCATCGAGGTAAGTATCCTCAATGTTAGGGTCGTTGTTCGTGTCAGTTCTATTCCTGACCTTAGTTCTCAATGTTGTTAGTGTAACCGTTTTAGCCATGACGTTCTCCTTATAAGGAAATGGGGAGCGTTAAGCTCCCCGTATTCCTAGTAATCTACGCCTGAGTCAATAAATGAAACCTCAAATGAAATACTTTGATTTGCATCATAAGCCGATGGTTCTTCCGCAGTCGTACCATCTGAAGTTTTGTAAGTCTGAATAGTCATCGTTTTTGCAGATAAATCAATTTCACATATTTTCACTTCAATGTCTGCAAGCGAAGCAACTGGAAGCTGAATGTCTGCTTTCATGTTCAAAACTTTAGTTCCAACATCAGTAAACGTGACCGTAAACTTTCCAACATCTGCCCGTACAACTGACCATCCTCTACCTACATTGTAAGTTGCAGATGGACTGCTGGTATCGTTAGGAAAGAATCTCCCCTTAACGGATACTTCTTTATTCATCAACCCACTTATCTTTTTAGTGCCTGTATTAAACATTTTATACTCCTTGCAAGTTTTAAGTTGAGAGGGGCGGTTAAACCCCTCTCCCCTTACTTATATTCGAGTTATCCGAGATAAATATTAACATTCCATCCCGGTGCTGAACCAACTAACTGTCCGTAGTAAAGCATTCTTACTTCATACGCAGTTGTTGATGCGCCTCTGAGCATTACCAAACCATCTTCCTCTAAGAAATGAGGAATTGCGCCCATTGAACCGACATACCAAGTATCCATCTGGACACCGAATGCCATCTTTGATGGGCAGAATGGGTCTGCTACGCAAAGAACTGTCTGACCTTTCATTCCGTAAAGAACAACACCCTTGAATGAAATTGTCGGTGTTATAACTATGTCAGCAATCTCCACTTTTGAACCAAGAGATTTTTTCAGATTTGCGAGTTTGCTTGGGTGCATGAAAATGTGAGAGAGCTTCCCACCATGAATTGTGACAATTTTTTCTGCGTCAATGAAGGCTTCCTCTATCGGAACGCCTGAACCATCATGGTAACATCCGCCCTGTCTGATTTCGTCAGTAGTTCTAGTTACTCCAAAGAAAGAAGCTGCAAGCTTCGTTGCTCTGATTGAAGAACCAGCTGAGTTCATGTATGGCATCCATGCCTGAAGTCCACTCATCTTGCCATCATAATCACCCTGCACAAAGAGGTAGTCATTCTGTGCTGCGCCTGACCATGTATCCAGAGTACCACTCATTGTTACATAGCCTGTCATCCTGTCAACTGAGCTAACTGAAAGCGAACCTGAATGGACAGTTCCGCCTCCGTCTACGCTATCAGCTACAATAACCTGTCCTACTTCAAAATTGACAACATCTTCCGGATTTACTAAACGTAAAACAGCGTGACCAAGTTCTCCTGCGCCTGCTCCTGCTCCTGTATTAAGAATCTGGCCTATTGAACCAGAGCCAGTTCCATAAAGTGCCTGACAAGCAGAATCCATCAGAGTATTAATCAGACCGTCTATTTCCATCTGCTTTGCTTCGAGAAACGCTTTTTCTTTTCCCTTCGATGCTTTGATTGCCTTATCTTCGATGTAACATACGCCAAAATCATCGGCTACTGTAATCTGGAAATCAGAGAGCTTGGATGCGTATGCATTCGACTGTGCATTTGTGAAGGTTGCGCTTCTACCCTGTGGCCTTCCGAATCTCAGGGGCTGTTTCCATGAATCACCGCC
Organism: bacterium; assembly: GCA_024206195.1. Next base: position 23,826 of record JAAGZO010000073.1, read on the forward strand.
TAAGTCGGGTTTTTTTGCCAGCATAGCAAGCAGGGGTCTGTCTTTTAAAGACACATCCTCAATTACATTCTGAGGATACATTTCTTTTAATGCGGAATTAATTTCCGTAAAATTCATTGTAGTCGCCATAACAATCTCCTTATTGTTACAGCATCGCTACGCTCTATCGCTTAGAGAGAATCCTTAACGCTTTGTTAAATCTATCCTCTCTCGAAAGTTCTTTATTACTTTCAGCTAAAGGTTGCGATGCATCAGTATTAGTTAAAGTCATTTCAGTTTTCTTAACATCCTCATCTTCGTCTACTTTGGCAACCTTGTCTTTTCCGTTTACTTGTCCATCCGGCTTACTCAATCCTCCGAACCACTTTGCATGTTTTTCAATCTCTGTCATGAATACAGGCTCATAGACCTTTACGGCTTCCTCTACCGTCATGACATACATTTGTCCGTCTTTATCGACAGGGTTATTTAAAATATAATTTTGTATCTCATCTAAAACCCCATCCCGGCCTAATGCATAGTGGGTTGCCGGATACTTATCTTTTAACTTCTCTATCTCACCTACAATACCTTCTTTTGCTTTCGCATCTAGTTCTGAGTAATATTTCTCACTCATGTCGTTTCTTATCTGGTCTATTTTTTCATCGGTTTCTTTTTTGACCTTTCCGATTTGGTCATTTTTTTCATCTGGTGCAGCTGCTGGTTTAGTGCCAGCCATCATGTCTGTATAGTCATCGTATGGCGCTACCCTTTTATAGTATTCAAGCTTGTCGGTCTTTTTAAGTTCCTCAAGCTCTTTCCATTCTCTAACTTTGTCGGCCTCTTTAAGTAACTCTTGAGCTTCTTTCTTTGTTTTCTGAACCTCTCTGTCTTTAGCCATTAAAGCTGCCCAAGATTTATCTAAAGCTATGTCCGGTTTTTCTTGAACAGGCTCATCAACTTTTTCCACAGGCTCTGTTTCTTTGGTTTCTGTTTTCTTTTCTTCTGGTTTTTGAGCATTTTCTTTTTCGACTTTTTGCTCAGGTTGCTTGTTACTTTTTTCATTTGCTTCCCTCGTTTCCATTACTTTCTTCATTGCTTCCTCTGCCCTGTCCAAAACTTTGTTTCCTTCTATTTTTTCTGTTTCCATTTCCTTCTCCTTTACCTTATTGTTTTATTGCGTACCGGGAACATTCGACCCTCCCGGTGTCGTTGTATACGGAACTTCGTCACTTACTGGCGGTGCTTGCGGACTTGCAATCGGCTGTCCGTTGCCCGGCTGCATGCCGGCTGTCATCTGCATTGTTTGTTCTCTTATTCTGTCGGCAGCCTCATCAATCCACTGTCTAAGCAATTCAACTCTGCCCTCTGGAACATTCTCAAGCATTGAACGGTTATACTGCTGCTGCGCATATTTCATTCCGAAATCTAAGTCAGTATATTTATCAGGTGAAATATATTTGCCATCGTAAATGATTTTAGAGATTAATTCTCTTACATAATCTCTCGAAGCTTTCTGCAGCTGTCTATCAAAATCTAAATCAAGATTGTCTGTTAAATCCTGATACTGCTCTCTGGTAATTAGACCGGCTTGGTATTCTTCTACAAGCCTTTGTCGTCTTGCTGCAGGGTGCGAAGGTAAAGAGGAAACTGGATACGGTTGAATGTAATACCATCCTTTGTCAACTATCTCTTTTACATCTTTCCAATTTATTTCTTTCATGTATCTCTTACCTACAGCCTTAACTTTAAATTCCTTATCTCTGTTATAAATCTCATTCGCCTTCTCTATAAACTTATGCATTAACTTAGTAGACAGACACTGATGCCAATCAGTTTCTATCGTTTTAAATCTTACTGTTTCTATGTCGTTATACGTTCTAAGCGCAGCACCGGAGTCTAAGCCATCTGGCTTTCTACCTGTAGCAGAAAGTTCGGTAACTCCTGCTATTTCAAATGCCCTGTGATATAGCCGGTCAATCTGCGCATAGATTTCTGCGTTCAAAACATTCCCTGACCAAATTTCAGGCTTCACCGTTTTGTACTTCATGATGATTCCAATCTCCGGTGAGAAGTGAGATGCCGGGATTGATTCAGTGAGTGGCATCAGCACTTTCGGAATCCCATGTAAATGCAAGCAGAGCTGAACAGTGCGTAAAAGCTTATTCAGCTCCACTTGTATCGGAGTCAACTTCTCAGCAAACCCCTGTCCGTTCATCCCTAGTATTCTTGAACCTATTTTGAAATCAATCAGAGGAAAATCGAAACTTTTATATTCTTCCTGAAAGCAAGTTGCGTTGCTTACGCTTATCGCATGTCTACCGCCCTTGCCGTCTGCATATGGAAGTCGCCAGCTCTCTACAACTTTAAGCATGTCAATGCTTGAGTCTGTAACTCCAAAATGTAGTTGCGATGCTGGCTCTGTGTTTTTTAAAAACTCTCTTAGTTTTTTTATATCAACGGATTTATTTGTCTTTGTGCAAAATTTATCTATAACCCAATCTCTGTGAAGATACTTCACCTGATGTTTCTGCAAGACCATTCCGCCCCATGCTTCCCTGTCATCAATTTTTATTTCTTCGGGGAATGCTCGCTCTACTCCTATTCTACCTTTTGATTTTTCTATAATCTTAAAATGCCCGTCACCAAAAACTTCGGCATCAAGAAAAACCGTCTTACCTTTTTCGTAAGTGTCCGTATCGTAAATCAACCCTTCGCCAAACTGAGATAAATCTTCAGCCATACGCTGCCAGCGGAAATCTGATTGCTTGGTAACTGTCATTGGCTTTGGTTTTTCGTTTCCGATTCTTGAGCCAACTGTGTCTATGACTGACTGAATGACGTTGATTTTAAGGTCGGTAGGGTTGCCGGGTTTGAGGGTTTTGGAATAGGTGTTGGGGTCAAGCCCCATAACTTCCATGTTTCCGTACAGTCGTAAATGCCTGAGATTCATTTCTGTGCGGTACTTTTGCGTTCTAGCTAATCCGTCTACATGAGAAAAAACTGATTCATATATTTTCTCAGGGGATTGCTGCCACCATCCTTTTTTCGACATCAAGAGCCTCCCTGCTAGGTAGAGCGAAATAAATCGTCATCTTCGATTCTCTTAGTATGCTCATCCTCTAACTTGGCTCTTAACTTATCTATTTGTTCTTGTATCCTTATCTCATCTTGATTCATTTCCCCTTTGGGAACGGGGTCGTAACTAGAAGAACTTTCTTGAAATTGCAATTCTATATTATCAACCCGGATAGATTGTATCTTATTTTTTTTACAAATTGCAATAAGTTTTTCTATATCTTCAAATTTTATTTCCATACTTCGTTGTCCTCCCCATACGGAATTATTTCTTTCAGCGTTTCGTCTGGCGGGTTTGCGAGTTTTTCTGCCAGCTTTTTCTTATAATTATCCATGTATTCATCAGTGTTTCTTTTTATTGGCGTGTCTTTTGCTTTCCAAGCATAATGCGGACTCGCTCTATAAGCATACAACATCGCATCTGTCAGGTTATTCTCAAAACGCTCATCATCAATCCCTGTTTCGACATCCCGTTGAAGCACTCTTATTTGGTCAATCAATTTCACGTTGCTTGGCTGGTAGATTTTTAAATAGCCTAGTCTGAAATCATCGTTGATATAATCTTGGTAAACTCTTTTCTCTCTTTTGTCGGTTTGCTCTATGGCTTTGGCTCTGCGCTCATTCAGGCTTGCGATAATTTGCTTTCCACCGCCTGCAGCATCACCTTTGATTGCCATCGGGGAATATTTAGTTTCAAGTTCTTGTAATATATCGTCAACCATGTTGATAGTGAGAAAGTTCGCTTCAACTGACTCAAGAATGTAAGCATACGGCATGTTCATGGTAAAGCCTAGTACGCAAAACGCTGTAGTGTCCGGATGGTAAGCGAAATCTATCCCGATTGTAGTGTAGTCGTAGTCCTCATCGAGTTGTGGCTGTTTGTAGGTTGCGTTAAGTTCGTCAGTGTAGTTCGGGAAAATAAGTATGGCTTCGTCTTTCGACCAATGCCCTAGCCACTCTCGCATGTATGTCGGATGAGTTTCATCCCATCCTTTTCTTTCTCTTAATTCATCAAGCCACTTTTTAGCATGAGGAATAAAAGTATTGTCTAAGATATTCCATTTGTGAACCGACCAGTTTTTGCTTGAATCAGTTGTGATGTCAAAGAAGTAGCCTGCAGATTGTGGATTCGGATTTGAAATCATTACCACTTGTCCATCGTAGTCAATCGTAGACGGAGTAAGAACACCGTCAATAAATTCTTCAAGATAGCTGCCATGAAAAGCAGCTTCGTCTATTGCGCAAACTTTAAATGGGCTTCCTCTCATATCGTTTCTCTTTTGTTCTTCGTCAGCTCCGAACAAGTTAATCTGGCTGCCGGTTGGGAAGTACGCAATCAGCTCCTGCTTATTAAATCTGATTCCAAATTGATGCGCATGTTCAAACTTAACAAGCACCGGATATATAATACGCCTTGCTGCCCTCGCAGTCGTTGCGATATACGGGCAGATGACACCGGGTTGCTCAAAACAGGCAATTGCCATCTTGTTAAAAACTCCCCACGTTCCACCGCCTCGCCTACCTTTCTGCGCTGCCAAGAATCTTGATTGGTCTAAAACAAAATCCTTTTGCTTCGGGAAGGTCTTATCTGGACTCAAAACCTTTTCCCTTATAGAATCCTGCAAATGGATATGCTTCGGATTCCGCCTTTGCTTCTCGGCTAAAAGTAATTCTAAATCCTCAACTGGATTTATTAACTTTTCTTTATCTGCCATGAGGTAAATAGTATATTTGTAAATGGAATCATGACCTTGTTCTTCTCGCTGGTCAGGATTACAAAACTTGAATTATAAGTTACTTCGTAGTTCCCATGCTTGTTTGCTTTCCAGTAGTATTCAAGAGTATTGTCCATCAGCACTGATTCTTTGAACTTAACAAAATCAGGCTTCGGGTCGAACTTGTACTCAGCCTCGGTCTGGTAGTAATTGTCAACAGGGATAGAGTTTCTAACTTCGATTGTTTCGCCCATACCGCCATGAATAGCGTCAACCGGATGGCGTGTAGTGAAGTCCTGAATCAAGCCACTTGGCTTTCCTTGCGGTTTCGCATTCTCTGCCATCGCTCTTATATCATCCTCATTTATTTTTCTCGGCCTTCCCCTTTTCTTTTCCATTCTTATCTCCTTTAATTTGTTTAAACAATTCAGTGAGTTCTTCAGAATTTCTCGGATTCACGAAGATACTCTCTTTATCGAAATAGATAGTCGCCTTGCCCGGCTCTACGTCTATGTCCAGTATTATATCCCAACCCATAGCGCCCCCTAGTTTGGCATCAAAAGATTTACGCCAAGTTTCACTTTGGCCTTTTTCTTCTTCTTCTTTTTCTTGATTTTAACCTTCACCTTCTTTTTCCCAAAGCCAAGCTCATCAGCAAGACTTAACTTGCCTTCCGTCTGGCGCTTGATTTTTAACATCGGGTCTAAAAGTGAGGCTATCGCTTTCTTCTTTTTATTTCCCATATTATTTATCTCCCCAAAATTTAATTGTCCGGCCACAGTTAAGACACTTAAATACGCTCTTGCCAATGCCATCGTCATCGGTGATGACATCCTGCAGCTCAAGTAAATACTTCTTACAGTGACTGCACTTCGCCATTTTCCGGCTCTTGTGCAATTCCTTCAAATCCCTCTTGTTCTGCCTTTCCTCAAAATTCTTCAAAGCTTCAGATGGCTCAAACTTCAGTTCCATAATTACCCCATGACAAATGGATATGGGTCATACTTCCAGACCACCTTCGACCACTTGCTATCGCTTGGCACATGATGCGGTGTCCGGTAGCTTTTCCCTTTAGTCAGTAAAACAAACTGGTTAGTGTAGTGCGTATGCTTAACCGGCTCGGCAAGCTGGCAATGCATCAATAACGCAAAGCCCAACCCCTTGCTCCGGAATATCTCTTTCACATAAACATAATCCAAAGTCATCTTCACATGGTTACATAGCACCCATCCTAAAATCTGGTCGGTGTCCTTCGGATTACAGGCTACAAAAAGCTTCCCCTTGTCCGCTGCCTTGTCAAATATATCTCCCTGCCTATTATAATAATTGTCGCTGTCATCTTCCGCTATCAATTGTCCAAAGTCAGAGTTCTTGAAACTGTTCAAATACGAATCCCTGATGAACGGATAATCCGTCTGCCTGAACTCTCGAATCTCATAACTTATCTCCATTTCTTACTCCTTTTCTTTCTGACAAGCCGGACAAACATATCTGTCAGAATTAGTTATATACTCCTTGCCACAAACCAAACAAGTCATGCTCCTTGCATCCAATATCCCCATCCCGGCAAATGGACTCTTGCTCTTGAATAATCCTGCCAACCCCTGAATCGGCTGTGGCCTATCCCTCTCAGCCTTGCGCTTCCGGTATTCATCCAAATTATATATCTTGGCTTCCATCAAAATCCCTCCGGTCTAAAATCCTGCTCCTTCAAAAGCCTTAAAACCAAGTCCTCATCCTCGTCATCTGTTTCCCAAGATAGATTACACCTCGCCTCACTATACCAATTGACCAACCTCCTGATTTCCTCTTGGCTTAACTCCATATTTACCTCATGACTCATAATGATGTTGGTATTTTAGGATTTTGGGATGTTGGGGTTACGGTTTATTTACTTTTGTTTCTATAAGGGGAGTACCCCTTTCCGGATTTTCTTTATCTGTTAATTTTTCTGCAGCTTCTTTTGATTCCTTTTCCTTGTCGTTAACTTCTTTTACTAATTCATTGTACGTTTCAAGTTTTTTAACTAGTTCGGACTCCAAACTATTAATTTGTCTTTTAGCGTCTAAAGAAATTAGATGCATGCATCCGATATTTTTTTCAAGTTCTAAAATTTCTACAGCTTTTTTGCTTAACGTGTTTTTAGTTTCTAGCATTTCAGTTAATTTCATTTGTAGTGGCATTTTCTTTTCCTTTCTCGTTATTGTTAGTAGTCCTAACCTTATTGGCCTCACCTATTAATTTGTTTAATTCAATATCGCTTAATCCTTCAATGCTTTTAAGCTTTTCAACTATGAACTTGTTGCGAGCCTCAAGCATTCCTTCCAATTCACTCATATTCTCTAAAGCTTTGATTGCAGCTACATACTTCTTTTGCTTAATCGCTTTCTTGGCTATGATAAAGTAATTTTCTATATAAAATTCCTTAGCTTGCTGTTTGGAGCGCTTAAATTTCTTATAAAATTGGTCGAAAGCCATTTTTATAATAGTGTAAATGCGTGAATCTGACATTTTCCAAGAAATATAAACTTTTTTCTTTATTTCATATTTATCAAACCCTTGCTCTATAAGTGAATGTACTTCTTTTATTTTATCTATAGTAGAATCACTTAACTTATTATTGTTACTTGAATTATGATTAAGGTTATCAATATTAGAATCCTTATTTAAAGTTTTTAATTCCTTAGATGATAATTTACTTTCTGTAATATTATTTAAATTATTATCCTTGTTATTATTTTCATTAGTCATAATTATCCTTTCTTATAAATATTATAAGAGTATATATTATAGTCTATATTATTATTTATAATGATAGTAAGAGAATTATAAGAATTATAGATATTGGAGGCATTGCCGGAACTTTTCATTTATTCTTTTCCTTTTCCTTATTAAAATAATTGTTAGCTTTCCTAACTATTATTGATAAAACCTTAAATTAATTTAAATGCAATTGTCAAGCTTTATTGTGTTTAATCCACTTTCAATTAAAAGCCTTTTAAACGCTTTGCAGGCTATGAGTCATACATTGCTATCAGAAAATAATTTGCGTTTAATACAGGCAATCCTCGAAAGCCTCTAAATACCTAATATCATTAGAATATAGCCTTTTTAGCCAATATAAGCCTTTTCAGAGAAATAAACAGGCTTGACATACCATATATATTAATGATATATTGGTTATATAGTTAAACATTAACAAATGGAGTCTAAAACATGGGAACAAAACAACTTACATTTTCAAACGGTTTTAAAATCGTAGTTAGAGAAAATCAAAACAGGCATTGCTTTGGAGGATATACGTTTAAACTTTTTAAGAATGGTAAATTGATTGAAAAAAAATATCATAATGAATTGATAAATCATTCGACTGCATTTCTTAAAGCCTTTCACTATTTTTTAGACAAAATGCCTGAAATAAAACCCAAGTATAAAAACCTTAACAATAATGGAGAATAAAAAAAATGAATAAATCAGAAATTAGAAAATTAGTTTCAAGCCTTAACCTTTCCATTGACGCTAAAACGACAACTTCATTTAATCCGGCAAAGCATCCACTTAATGGCATTGGATGCAGTGACTTTCCTTTAAGAAAGCCTGTTACTTTCAATGCAATCCTTGAATATTTAAAATGGCAATGCGTTCAATTCAATGGAGAAATAAACCAGTTAGAACTTTCCGATTGCCTCGAATTACTAAAAAAGAAAAAAGTTATTTGTATTTAATTTTTTAAAGAAAGGAATTTTATGAATTATTCAAAAGCAAAAGAATTATTTGAAAGCAAAAGAAAAAATGCAGAAAGCAAACCTTTAGCCAACAATACAAGGCTTTTTTACTTTCCTGAAAATGACTGTTATGCAATTAGACTTCATAAAACTGACATTGTTAAAATCTATTCCAATGACTCATATGAATTGAATACAGGCAATTGGTATACTGTTACTACTAAAGCTAGAATGAATGCTTATATCCCTATCAATATTTATACCCATAAACGAACTTGGTTTATTGGGAACTATAATCATAAAACAGATTTAAAATATTTTGATGGTATGATTTTAGATTCTACCGGAAAACTTTTAAATCCTGAGAAAGCGCCTGCAGATAATTCAAGACAAAAAAAAGTATTAGATAAATCAATCAAAAAATATATTGACGGTTTTTGCAATGACATTGAAAAGAATGGAATTGAATATCCTAACAGTGGTGATTGTTGGTTATGCAGTTTATTTAAAGACACTAATGACATTGAACATATCTTTAGTCATTTCAATGAAAATTATTATGTGCCTTCATTGCTTTTCAATGCAATTAAGCTTGCAGGATATGCAAAGCCTGAATTTATTTTTGAAATGATAAAAAGGAATAAAGAAAGCCACTTTGCAAAAACTGCATTAAAAGCATATTTCAGGAAAAACTATCATACTCTCTTAGACTCAATGCTATAGCTGATAAATGCCTGTTAAGCTTGTTTATAGCCTCATAGCAAGCTTTTCAGGGATTTATTAACCTTTAGTATAGAAAGGGATTTTATGACTGCAATAATTGAATTGAGAAATTTACCTAGTAGCACTGTTTTTAAATGCCTAAAGCCTTTAGATAAATATAAAACACCTTATTCAGTTTATATATCTACAGGCAATAATTTATCAGTAAAAGAAATAATA